>NZ_JBHXNK010000007.1:0-248423 GCF_042719755.1 Nocardia sp. NPDC058519
GCTCGCGCCCGATGCGCCGAACCTATGTCTGCGGCATCATGTCGGTGTCGTCAATCCGGCTGATCGAACCGGCGCCGGTCGGTCATCGTGGTCAGTTCGACCGGCCCGGTCCAACCGCAGGGTGACTCGCACATGCCGGTCACCATCGCGGTGGTCGATCCGTCGCTGTAGTAGACGGTGTGCGTGCTGGCCCGCGCCGGATAGCCGCAAGACGGGCACTTCCCGAAGTAGTCGAGCACCTCGCGAATCCCGGACGCCGAGACCGGTTTCGGCATCCATGGCGGTGCTTCTGCGCGTGCGACTGAACTGTCTCGCATTGTCGGTTCTCGAGAAAGGAGCTTTTCAGTAGTGCTTGGCTCCCGGCGTGCACGGGCTCGCCGAACCTGTCGCTGTCGCCAGATCGCAGACGCCACCGGTCAGGATTTGAAACGGAGTGACGCCGAGCAGGACGATCAATCCGATGATGTCACCTTGCCCGGCCAGTAGCGCGGCCGAGTTCGCCGCGGCAGAGCCCGCGTCGGCTGCCGATGAGCCTGTCTCGGCTACCGCCGTGCCCGCCGCGGCTCCGACGAGGCTTGCTACCGCGACCGAGGCTGCGGCGATACGAAGGGTGTTGCGCATTTCGTGCTCCTTGCTGGGGAGTGGGAACTCCCTGAAGTTGGGTTGGTGCGGAATTCGCCGACAGATCAGCGCGGTGGCTTGCTCATATCGCGGTTCATCGTCGGGAGTTCGATGCTGATCGGCAGGCGCAGTTCGGCCAGATAGATCAGGGCGGCCTTGCGCAGGAATTCGTCGAGGAGCCAGTAGGGGTCCTCGAGCGGCGGGACCACGGTGAGCAGTCCTTCACGCACGGCGATGAACGGACCCCAAGCGACTTGGAGCAGGGGATCCCAGACCGGTTCCCGCGGAATCGAGAGCCCGTCAGCGATCTTGTCGCCGAGCAGGAAACGAGTGAATGCGCCGAGTACCGGCTTACTCAGAATCGACAGATCGATGTTGGCGCCCAGGCTGAGGAGCCGATCCGCCAGCTTGGCGCCCTCCGGCGTCGGCGCGATGATGGGATCGAGGATCTGCGCCGCTTGGGAATTGGCGTCGGGCCATGACTTGGGGATGTATTCGTCGCGTACGCCCAGCAGGTGCCCGGCGACCTGCCAGGAGTGCAGGAAAGCCTCCGATTCGTGTGCCGGAATCGGCACTTTCCAAGAATTGAGGTGCTTCATCACGGTCGTCGGCAGGCTGTGCCAGGTGACCATGATGTCGTTCTGACTGATCGGGATGTCCTCCTCCGCGGAGTGCACCCAGTGCGGGGACTGCGGCAACAGGTGACGCACCGCCGCGTGCACCAGTCGGGTTTTGACGCAGGTGACGATCATTTCCCCGTCGGCGGCATAGGCATTCGCGCTACCGATGTCATAACCGAGTTTCGCTGTTTTTGTGATGCGGTCTTTGAGATCGTGGCCGCCCTTGGAGTAATAGACCGCGCGCGCCTCTTTCGGGATGACGGTGCTCATCATGCCGCTGGCGAATCCGTACAGGACACCGAGATACAGTCCGCGCTTCTTGTTGAACGCGATCGCGGTATCCAACTTGCCTTGGTCGGTCCACTGCGGCAGTCGGCGCGCGTACTCCATGAAGTCGCGCAACTCCGAGGGCAAGCCGGCGGGCAGTGCCTGACCGTTCTTGGTCCAGGTCCGCAACTGTTCGTTGATCTTGGGGACTTCGCCGCGATCGATGAGTCCGGCGACGAGCTCGTCGGCTTCGGGATCCCATACCGTCAACGGGTCGGCACCGGATCCGGATCCGGCCACCGATCCTTCTGGCGACCACGTCCACGGGGCTGCCCGTGCGGTCGCACCCAATCCGATGGTGCCGACAACGCCGAGCATTCCGCCGGCCTTCAGCGCATTACGCCTATTGAGTCCATCCATGACATTACTCCTCATTGAGCACGATCAGACTCCCAGGCAGCAGCGCGAGCACTCGATTCGCTCACTGGAACAGCCTAGAATAGTGAGTAACTTAACAGGGGGGGAGCGCTGTGTCCACGTTATGCGGATCGGCGCTTGATTGCGGTTCGGGCTCGAGGGGTGAGGCGCGGTGTGAAGTATTGAGTAGGAGCCTCTGACCTGTGGACTCTTCCGATCTCGCTGGGCGTATACCGGGCTCGGGTACGGTCGGGCCGGTCACCGGCCAAAGGGTCGATGTTGCAGGGATAGTGAGTAACTTGGATAGACAGTGTGGCGTGGAGCCGGGCCGCTGACTCCGGTCGGCGGGTGTCGAGTCCTGTTGTCTCGGGCCGATGCTGAAGAGAAACAGCACTGTATAGGGGTGTGTACTTGTGACAGGTTGGGTCCTGGGTTGGTTCCCTGTATGGCCGATCCGCCGGAGAGCGCGAGGCGACGAAGGAAACTATCAGGAATTACGACTAACTTAGTGGCAAAAGTGCAACGATACGCCGCGCATTTCGAATCTCGGGCGTCCCGGCCGGATGTACGAGAATCATGATTAACTTGTGAGACTTGTCGCCGACCGTCGGCGGCAGCGAGTGAGGAGTCACAAATGTCCGCAGCGATGACGGATCGGCGTTGTGCCCTGATCACCGGTGGTTCGCGAGGAATCGGTGCGGAGGTCGCACGGCGCCTGGCCGAACTCGGCTACGACCTCACGCTCGCTGCTCGCGACAAGGCGGTCCTGGACAGCATTGCCGGAGAGCTGCGCCTCGACCACGGTGTCGACGTGGAGACGGTGATCGCGAACATGAACGATCCCGACCAGTTGCTGCAGCTCGCCGATACTCACGCCGACCGGTTCGGTCGTCTGGACGTCTTGGTGCACTGCGCCGGCACCGGCACCGCCGGTCCGGTAGCGACGATGAGCACCGCCGGCTACCACCGCATGTTCGACATCAACGTTCGCGGCCCCCTGACCCTTGTGCAGCACTGCCTGCCATTGCTGCGCAAGACGGCGAAGGACAACCCCGGCGCAGGTGCGAAAATTGTTGCGCTGGCGTCGATCACCGGTGTCGCGGGCGAGCCGGGCTTGGCCGCCTACGGGGCGTCGAAAGCCGCGTTGGTGTCACTCTGCGAAACCATCTCGCTGGAGGAATCCGCGAACGGCGTCAGCGCGACAGCGATCTCACCCGGCTATGTCGACACCGATATGACTGCGTGGAAACGCGCGGAACTCGACCGCGCGGCGATGCTCACCACCGGCGATATCGCTGAACTGGTGCTGGCCATCACTCGGCTCTCCGCGAACGCCGTCGTCCCCAATATCGTCGTATCCCGGTCCGGGAGCCAGCTGTGGCGAGCATGATCGACCGCCCATCGCCTGTTGGGTCCGAGGGAACGAGCGCGGTTCGGACTCATGGCGGTGGTGCTACCTCTATGGCCTTGCTCGGTAGCAAGGAATGGTAGAGCGACTCGATTTCCGTGGCGTAGTTCTGCTCGATCGCGCGACGGCGAAGGCTCGATTTGGGAGTAACCTCCGCACTACCGGTCCGCCAGACATGGTCCAGCAATACGAATCGCCGGACTTGCTCGGGCCCCGATACTGTGGAATTCGCAGCGCGAACGGCCTCGGATACCGCTTCGCGAACTCCGGGTCTCTCGCAGAGAACATCAAGCGTTGCCGGCTCGACCTGCGCCAGTCGGGCATCGGCGGCGATAGCCTCTTCGTCCAGCGTGATCAGCGCTGTCAGATATGGCCGCTGCTCACCGATCACCATCACATGGCCGATCAGGAAAGACGCGGCGGCGATGGCATTTTCGATGATGGCCGGAGAAATATTGTCGCCCTCATCGGTGATGATCATCTCGCTCTTGCGCCCGACGATGCGCAATCCGCCCTCGGCATCGATCTCTCCGAGGTCCCCCGTGCGCAACCAGCCCCCGGCATCGATGGCTCGGTGGGTGTTCGCCAGGTCCTGATGGTATCCGCCCATGACGGTCGGTCCGCGCACGAATATCTCGCCATCGGTACCGAGTCGCATTTCGATGCCGGGCAACGGTGTCCCGACCGAGCTTGCCGGCAGAGTGGCCGACGAAGTCGTGGTGCAGACACCGGTGGCCTCGGTGAGCCCCCAGACCTGGGTCAAGGGGATTCCGAGCGCGTGAAAGAACTGGATCGTGTCCCGGGACAACGGCGCGGCACCCGAAACCGCGAAACGGACGGCATCCATGCCCGCTGCCCGTCGAACCGGACGCAGCACGAACCGATCGGCCAATCGGGACCGAATTCGCAGCCCTGGACCGGGTCGGCTTCCTTCGATGCGCGAGGTCGCTGACCGCTGCCCAACAGTCAGCGCCCAACGGCTGATCTTTCGGACTGTCGCGCTCGGATGAGCGTCGATTCCACCCTCTATCGCGGATTTGGTCTTCTGCCACACCTGCGGAACCCCGAACACGATCGTAGGTCGCGTGTCGGACATCGCCTCTGCCAAGCGTGTGGGGTCATCGAGGGTCGTGACCTGAACACCACGGACCATCGCGCCGTAGTGAGCGGTGACCCGGTCCGAGATATGGGCGGCCGGCAGGTACGACAGGATCCGATCCTGAGGACCTACGGGCAGATGTCCGGCGAGCCCTGTCAGTTGGGCAAGTACGTTGGCATGCGTCAACTCCACACCTTTCGGTGAGCCGGTCGTACCGGAGGTGTAGCTGATCGTCGCGAGGTCGTCAGGTCGGACGTCGCGCCAGACCGACTCGAAAATATGCGCCTTCGCTGTCATTCCGGCGAGTCGTTCCAGCGACAGCGTTCCGCGTATCGGGCTGTCGACGCAGACGATGACCTCGAATGTCACCCCTGCTCGCCGGAGCGCGGGCAGGAACCGGCTCTCGGTGACGATGATCCGGTTTTCGGCATTGGCACACACTTCGGCGATCTGCTGGGGAGCCATCGTTTTGTAGATCGAGAACGGCGTGGCGCCCACATGCAGAGCGGCCGCGTCGACCAAGTGGAATTCCGGCCTGTTCGCCAACAGCAGGCCGATCGTCTCACCCTTCTCGACCGACAGTTCGAGCAGGCCGCACGCGATGTCACGCACAGCGTCTCCATATTGCCGCCAGGAGAACTGAGCTGTTCGGTCGTGACTCCGCAACGCTGTGGCATCCCCTCCCAGCGATACCGTCGCTTGGAATGCCTCGGGCAGAGTGACAACGAAATCGCCGCAGCGATGAGGGAAAGCGACCGAGGATCTGGCCCGATGCAACGTTTGCCTCTGCTCAGATCAGATTCTTGCCCTGAGATCGACGCTCACGCATGTCGTCCAGGTAGCGCTCGAAGGGCTGAGCTCGCCAAGCGTCCGGCAGCACCTCGAGCAGCCGGCCGAGCGTGCGCATCACGATTTCGAACACGCGCTGCCTGCGTGGGCTCCATGGCAGGCCCAACTCGTCGCGGAACCGCTGTGGCAGAAACCCAGTGGTGAAGAAGCGATTCGCCCGACCGAACGCCACGCGGACGCCCCGACGCCATGCCGCCAACTCGACCACGTAGTTGAGCAGGTAGGTGCGGACTTCGTCGTCGAAGGACAGATCGCCGAGCATCGAGTCCCAGTACCGGTCGAAGGCCGCGCGGTCGGCCGGCCACAGTTCGGCCGGCATCTGCAGCGTTGTCCCGAACCTGGCGGCATCGCGATACATCTCGTCGGCATCCTGCTCGTTCATCCCGCCGAAGAGCAGGTTCACCGTATCCAGGACGCCTCGATACAGGCAGGCGGCTACCCACAGTTGCAGCTGGGGGTCGAAGGCGTTGTACCGAACAGGACTGTGCGGTCCCGAGCGCACCTGACGGTGCGCGGTGCCCACCGCGGCACGGTATGCCGCCTGATCCTCGTCGGTTCCGATCATCGCCACAGCGAGGTAGGTGAGCGTGGTCCGGCCGCGCTTGGCCGGCCGTGTCGCGTAGCTGCCCGATTCGACGACGCTTTCCACTACGCCGCGCCCCACCGGCGGCAGGCTCAGCTGCATGATCACGTTCGCCGGGCCGCCCAGCAACGCGCCGACACCGTTGAGGTAGCGGTGTCGGCGCGCGATGTCGTCGGAGACATCGTGCGGCCGACCAGCTCTTGCTGAACGGGTCATGACCGACCTCCGGTTCGAAAGAATGAGAGATTCATGCACTCATGTTCTCACCAGAGGTTGGACCTCCACAATGCTTTTCGGCACTTTCGGTCGGATTAAGTTACTAATGGTTCCTGGACGGTCTACGATCGTCATCGGCCGTCGGTGCCTGGATTCCGATCGCTTGTCCCGAGTACTCGAACCCTTCGGAGGTGTCCATGCCGGCGATCCCGAGCATGCCTGCGGCCCTGGTCAGAACGATGGCTGACGGCTTGTCCGCCGTCGGAGTCCTGCGCAGAAGGGGTGCGATCGAACTGCAGCACCCGGTGGAGCTGCTGCGAACCGTCAGGGATGCGACAGTGCTCGGTCCTGTCGCCACCGCGTTCGCGCACGCGGCTCGCCGCGACGGTGCCGCCACGGCCATTGTCGACGGGCAGGGGCCACTGACCTTCGCGGAGCTCGATCGCATGTCGAACGCGGTGGCCAACGGCCTTGCCGCGCGGGGGATCACGAGTGGCACCGTGCTGGGCGCACTGTGTCGGGACCATCGGGGGATGGTCTTGTCGCTTCTCGCCGCGGGCAAGCTGGGTGCGCGAATCGTGTTGCTCAATACGGGAATGGCAGGCCCGCAGTTGGTGTCGGTGGCCGAGCGCGAAAACGTGGGTGCGATCCTGCTCGACGCCGAGTTCCTCCACCGCTTCGAGGATCTTCCCAATAAGTTACCAATGATTCTGACCGTGGATGACGGCTGGGTGAACCACGGGCAGCCCACGCTGGACGATGTCCGAGCGGGCCGGCCCACCCGACCGCCGACGAGTCCCACACAGCCCGGCGGGATCGTGGTACTCACCAGCGGTACGACCGGAACGCCGAAAGGTGCACCGCGAGGCAAAGTGTCGCCCTTGCAATCGGCGCAGTTCCTCGACCGGATCCCCTTGCCGAAGGCGGGTATGACTGTGCTCGCGGCACCGGCGTTCCACGGCGCCGGTCTCTCGCAGCTGATTCTCGGTTGGGCGCTCGGAAGCACGATCATCTTGCAGCAGCGCAAATTCGACCCACGCCGCACGCTGGCCGATATCGAACGCCATCGCGCGAGCACACTGGTCCTGGTACCGACGATGTTGCAGCGCATCGTCGATCTGGGCGAGTCCGTGCTGGCCGAATACGACACCTCCTCGCTGAAGGTGATCTTCGCGGCCGGATCCGCCATTTCGCCCGACCTGAGCAGGCGCACCGCGCTGGCGTTCGGTGAGGTGCTCTACAACCTGTATGCCTCGACGGAGGTCGCGGTGGCAGCCGTCGCCACGCCCGGCGATATGCGGGAAGCGCCTGGCACCGTGGGCCGTCCACCCGTGGGCTGTCGGGTCGCGATCTACGATGACGACCGCCGTCGGATCACCGAACCGGGCGTGGTCGGCACCATCTTCGTTGCCAGCGCACTGAGTTTCGGCGGCTATACCGACGGCACCGGTAAGGAGATCGTCGACGGAATGCAGTCCAGTGGCGATGTCGGCCATTTCGATTCGGCGGGAAGACTGTTCATCGATGGTCGCGACGACGACATGATCGTCTCCGGCGGGGAGAACGTCTTTCCACTCGAGGTCGAAAACCTGCTCGTAGAACGACCGGACATCCTCGAGGCGGCGGTTGTGGGGGTAGACGATCGC
Source organism: Nocardia sp. NPDC058519 (assembly GCF_042719755.1). Lineage (NCBI taxonomy): Bacteria > Bacillati > Actinomycetota > Actinomycetes > Mycobacteriales > Nocardiaceae > Nocardia > Nocardia sp. NPDC058519. Next base: position 7,727 of record NZ_JBHXNK010000007.1, read on the forward strand.
GACTTCGGAAAACGCCTGCGCGCGTTCGTCGTGCCCGCACCCGGTGCGTCGTGCGACGCACAGCAGGTAAAGGATTACGTGAAAGCGACCCTCGCGCGACACAAGGTCCCGCGGGATGTGGTGTTCGTAGACGAGTTGCCACGCAATGCCACTGGCAAACTGCTTCGTCGCAAGCTCGAGAGCATCGATCCGCAGTGAGATCCGGGCCGCGTCTTCCTCTGTGTGCGTCCACCCGTGGTTCACGGCGGGGTGGGTGACTGCCGAGACGTGGCGATGTCACCGACCAGCGGTGCGACCGCACTGATCACGTGGTCTGTCAGTTCTCGATCGAGCCCGGCTGCGATGAGCGCATCGGTGAGATGGCCTGCGACCAGGCTGAAATGGCCTACGGTGATGCCGCGGCCTCGATGAACGGTTCGCATGGATGCGCCGACGTAGGGCACGGGTCCGCCGAGTAGCGCAGCGAAGAATTCGACCTGCCGACCCTTCATGCGGGTGAGGTCGGTGCCGGCGAAGAACGGCGACAACAGCTCATCGGCGAGGACGCGTCGGTAGAGGTCGTCGACGACCGTCTCCACGGCATCGTGACCGCCGATCCGCTCGTAGAGCGGCGGGCTTTCACGCGATGCATCGGCATCGTTGTCGGATGCAGACGTGCTGCGTCGATCCGGTTCGTCCATGGTGGGAGTCCTCGTTTCGCGAACGTCACCTAAAGGTGGTCGGTGACAGTTGCCGGAGGCACCCGGCTGCTATGAATTGGCAGTAACTTATTTCCGATGAGCCGGCCTGTCTCGGGTTTGAAGCAGTTTGTTCGGAGAGCCTCGCGTTGCAGTTTGCCTGACTTTGGCCTGGCTATACGCAGTTCAGTTGGCTGAGTTGAGGCCGCCACCAGCGTCGGGGTGCGCGAGGGGGGTGCGCACGGTGGACGATTGTCGACAAACATCGGCCTCAATTTGTTGGAATAGGCATTAACATAACCTTGTGTTGGTGTCTCAGGCATGGGAGACTGCTTGCCAGCCATCGCCGCCGAGAGGCGACGTTGAACGCAGTGAGGAAGTCAAAGATGACTACCGACTTTTCACCCCGAATCGATTCTGCGCGGCCCCGTGTGGCCACGGCGGAGTCCTCCATCAGAGTCCGGGCACTCGCCGACGAGTTGGTCTCCCGAATGCTCGAGAGCATGGCTACGCGCCCCGGTGGCGTCAACGGCGGTGTCCTGGCCACACTTCCGGCCCGTGGACGCGGCGATACCGTTCGACATCGCATCGCTGGGTCGACACGGGCGCGTGCCGAGGTGCCCGGCGAAGTGATCGATCAGGCGATCGATCAGGGATTCACCACGAGTCTGGAGCGGATCGCGTCGGGCGTGGTCGGCACCGAAGAGCAGAAGCTCACGGTCGTGCGCCAACTGGCGAACGAAATGCTCGACAGCGTGACGGCGGCGATATCACTCGCGTACACCGACCATCTCGAGGCCGAGGTCGTCGAGGATCAACGGGTGCGGAACGCCTTGGCGGTTGCGTTGCTCGCAGGGCGGGAAACGTCGACGGTGACGCGGTGCAGTGGTTTCGAGGTCGCCGCGAGCTATTCCGTGCTGGCGGTACATTTTCCATCCGGACCTGACGACAGGTCCGACACATTTGTTACGCAGATGGATGTCCGGCGGATGATCCGAAATATCCGGGCGGCCCTGGATCGCCATGGTTCGGTGCGTGCGTTGTCGCGGCTCGATGTGCGCGGTGGTGTCATACTCATTCCGTCGGCTGAAACGCGGGACCTCGACACGTTGTTGGCTGTGCTCTCCGCGGCGGCAGGCGTCGATGTGACCGCGACCTGCGCGGAGGCGCCGCCTGCGAAAGTTCCGGAAACCGTTGATCAGCTGTGCGAACTCTTGGATCTCGTCCAGAGAATTCAGCGCCCACCTGGCCTGTTCCGTTTCGCTGATCTGGCGGTCGAATATCAGCTGACCAGGCCATCTGCCGTGCGCAGGCATCTCGATGCGATTCTGAACCCACTCGACGATCATCCGATCCTGATGGAAACCTTGTGCACGCACCTCGAAAACAATCTGAACCGTCGCCGAACCGCGCGACAGCTCAGTGTTCATATGAACACCATCGATTACCGGCTGAAAAGTATCCGCAAACTGACGGGCTTCGATCCTTCATCGGCCGATGGGCTCTGGTATCTGCAATCGGCGCTGGTCGTGCGTAAGGCGAACTACCAGGAGAAATAGTGCAGGCCGCACTGTCATCGTGCGACAGGCATCGAGTTCGGCACGGCAACGCCTGGCCAGATTCCTGCGCTCGCGTGGAATGCGATGTGAGTCGGCAGTTTTGCGTCGGTTCCCAGTCCAGTATGTCGATATAGGAGGTAATGATGGGTCAGTTCAGCGCCTGGCATTGGTTGATAGTCGCAGCTGTCTTCGTGCTGTTCTTCGGTGCGAAGCGTATGCCGGATGCCGCTCGCGGGCTGGGGCGTTCGCTACGGATCTTCAAGAGCGAGGTGAGTCGAATGCAGTCCGACGACGCAGACGCGGCGAACGAGCGGTCGGCCCGCGAGAACGTAGGGCTGCCCGCAACGGCGCAAGCACCGGCGACGCCCTTCGCCGAACCGGTAGTTCGCCCGACGAAGACGCTCTGAGCGTTGTGCCGGTACCGAAGTGGGCGACTGCTCACTTCGGTACCCCGCTGTCGTCGACCGAGCCGAGAACGCAAAAGGCCCTACCACCATGCGAATGTCGATCGACTCGCTCCGCGCCAAGCGCCGGGCCAATCCTGACGGCACGATGTCACTGGTCCAACATCTCCAAGAGTTGCGTGCCAGGCTGCTGATCTCGATGGCCGCTGTCGCGGTCACGACTGCGCTCGGCGTCTATTGGTACGCGCATGCAGTTCTCGGAATCCAGAGCCTGGGTGATGTGTTGCTCGGGCCGTACGGCAGGCGCGGTACTCGCGTATTTCGTTGTCGCACACGCGTTGAGCTTCCTGCTCGAAATCGGCAACGAGGCGCAGATCACCGCGTTGAGCGGGTCGGAGTACTTCGGCCTGATCATCCAGTTGCTGATCATCTTCGGTGTCAGCTTCGAGACGCCGGTGATCATCATCGGATTGAACGTGATCGGCGTGCTCACCTACGCGCGGCTGCGGGCATGGCGGCGCGGAATGATCTTCGGTCTCTTCGTCTTCGCCGCGGTTGTCACGCCGCAGGATCCGATTTCGATGCTGGTTCTGGCTGTCGCGTTGACTGTGCTGTTCGAAATCGCGGTGCAGTTCGCTCGAATCAATGACAAGCGCCGCCGCAGGCGCGACGTGGCCGACGGCGATGGTCTGCTCGACGACGAGACGGCTTCGGACCTGAGTGCGCCCGATCCGCTGATCCCCGCTGAGCCGATCTCGCCACCGTCCGAGTAATGAACAGTCTCCCGAATGACCCTGCTGCCTCTCGACTCGGTACCCGGATGAGTGGCGAGCCTTTCAGGTGTAGTCGGTGGTCTGCCACCCGGGCGGCGCCGACGAGGCAGGTGGTTCGATCGCCGCGGGACCGGGAGCGGGCCCGTCGGCAACGTTGAGATCTTCGGTGGTGGGTAGTGCGTTCTCGATGTCACGCAGTATCGAATCATCGCCATCGAAAAGATGCTGGGTGACGAGCGATCGTGGGGACATGCCGCGCATCTTGTCGAGCTCGGCGAGAGGTTTGCGTAATTCCTCGAACTCCGGGCCGATTTCCTGTTTCAAGTGTGTTGTCGCGTCACCGGCGAAGTCGCGCAGTCGGCGCACGCTGGTGACTGTCCAGCGCAGTGCGCCCGGCAGCCGCTCCGGGCCGATGATGATGAGGGCGGCGACGACCAGAATGATCGTCTCGCTCCACCCGATGCTGCTGAACATCTCCGTAGGCTCCATCATTATCTGGGGTTGTCATCGCGGCATTCTCGTGCGACCATCGCCGACCGCAACTGCCACAGATCCGATGCCCGCGCCGGGTTGAGCCCGGTGAGCCGGGCAATTCGGCGAAGTCGGTAGTCGACGGTATTGGTGTGGATATTCAAGATCCGCGCGGTCTGCACCCGGTTCAGGTTGTTGGCGATGTGCACCCGCAAGGTCTTCCACAATTCGGGATACTCATCCAGCGGCGCCAGTAACTCACCGAGCAGGGAAAGACCAAGACCTGGCCGGGAAAGCTGGTACTCCAAGGCGAGTTGACCGAAACGATAGAGGCCCGGTGTGCATTCGAGTCGCTCGACGACATCGAGTATTTCGTGTGCGGTTTTCGCGGCTGACGCGACGTCGGCGGCGGGCGCGGTCACCACCGCTGCGACGAGATCGACGCGCGCCGCCTCCGCCAGCGCTGCGACCAGCGCGTCGAGTTCGTGCTCGGCGACCGCCTCGGTCGGGATGAGAACGGTCCCGCCGTCGATCGACAGCCGTGCCAGACCCTGCCCGTCGCTGTGTTGTGTCAGAGCTTTCCGCAACCTGTGCAGGTAGTGCAAGGCAATCCCCGCGTCCGGGTTCGCGCGCATCGCGATAGCGAGCACCGAGTACGTGTCAGCGATAGGTATGCCGCATGTGCGGGCTGTGGCGGGTGCCCATTGTTCGGCCAGCAGAGCGGAAGTGAGGGTCCGCTCGGCGTCCTGTCCGCATGTCGCTCCGCCGTGCTCGCCGATGTACGCGTGCGTAACTGTCATGCAGAGTTGATCGTTGATGGCCATGGCGATCTGGAATCCATCGATCACAGTCTCGCGGGTGCAATCCAGGTACTGGACGAACAACTGGCCGACAACGATCCGCACGCCTTCATGGAAACCGTGCAGGACGAGGTCGATGGGTACGCTGTCGCACGCCAATCCCGCGGCGATTATGGCGAGTTCTCCGAGTTCGTGTGTGACATCGCGTCCCTCCAGCATTCCTTGCGCGATCTCGAGGGATATCCGGGTGATCGCTACGATTCTCGATGCCATCGGCGTGCCGGGCGAAACATCGCACTGCGCCACATCGTCGATGAAATGGGTGACGAGTTGATCGGTCAACGATGCCACATCGTGCAGCGATGGCCGCCATTCGGCATTGTCGGAGGGGATTGTCATCGATGGTATCCCTTTCCGCGCCGACCAGACGCCGGAGCGGCTGGCTGCTCTAGAGCAAAGCGATGGGTGGAGCTGTGGCGAATTATCGGGCGCGGTGGGGGAGGTGGGTCCGCACGAGCGAACCGGCTACGTCGGCGGCCGCTCGTGCGGGTGCATCATGTTCCAATTCTCGATGCGGAATGAACAGTAACATCATTCGATGCGATGACTCCAAGGTGAGAATGCGCAGTCGAATTCAGCGATTAATCGACACAAATAACCGGCAATCTATTGTGATCGAATCAGTGACGGTGTGGGAGTTCATACAAATCGGCGGTGGTCTCCACGACTCGGCTGCCGAGGAGACCACCGCCGGAATTCGCAGCGGAATCGGGTTGACTCAGCTGGTGGCTGCGGGTGTCAAGCCCGTCGAGCCGTGCAGTTTGCGCAGTTCGTGCTTGACGACCTTGCCGCCCGCGTTGCGCGGCAGGGCGTCGACCACCACGAGGTCCTTCGGGTGCTTGTAGCGGGCGAGATGGGCGTTGAGGTGCGGTTCGAGGTCGGCGAGACCGATGTCATCGGCGTCCTCCACGGCCACGATCGCGACCGGGATTTCGCCCCATTTGTCGTCGACACGGCCGATCACCGCTGCCTCTCTGATCCGCGGGTGCGCGAACAGCACGTTCTCCACCTCGGCGCAGTAGATGTTCTCGCCGCCGGAGATGATCATGTCCTTCTTGCGGTCGACGACGTAGACGAAGCCTTCCTCGTCGAGGCGGACGAGATCACCGGAGTGGAACCAGCCGCCCGCGAACGCGTCGGCGGTCGCGCGCGGGTTGTTCCAGTACTCGCGCATCAAAGTCGGTCCGCGGTAGACGATTTCGCCGATCTCGCCCTGGGCGACGTCGTTCATCTCGTCGTCGACGACTCGGGTGGCGATGGTGGGGATCGGCTTGCCGACAGAGCCGAGCTTGCGGATCGCGTCCTCGCCGTCGAGGACACAGGTGATCGGCGACATCTCGGTCTGCCCGAAGACCGCCACGTTGAGCGCGTTCGGGAAGGTCTCCGCCATGGCGCGCAGCACGGTGTCGGAGGCCGGGGCAGCGCCCCAGCTGATCACCCGCAGCCGCAGATCACGCTGTGCGACAGTCGGATCGGCGCACACCACCTGCCACTGGGCGGGCACGAGGAACACCGAAGTCGCCCGCTCGCTCTCCCAGGCATCGAGCACTTCACCTGCGTCGAAGGCTTTGAGCGGATGGATCACCGTCAACGCACCGAGGACGAAACACGACGCGACGCTGCCCAAACCGGCGATGTGGAACAGCGGCGACGCGCAGAAGGCGATGTCGTCGGCGCTGTAGCGCATGGCGCGGATGCAGGTGAGCGCCTGCGAACTCATGTTCAGGTGGGTCAGGACCGCGCCCTTGGGGTTTCCGGTGGTACCGGAGGTGTACATGATCAGTGCGGCGGTGTCTTCGGCGATATCGCGTGGCTCGTGCGGTTCGCCGGTCTCGGCGATGAGATCCTCGTAGCCGACAGCGCCGTCGCCGCTCGGTGCGCCGACCACGATCCGAGTACTCAGGTCAGGGGACTGGACGGCTACCGCTGCGGCGAGGGGGGCGAGCACCGCGTCGGTGATGATCACCGTGGCGCCGCTGTCGGCGACCAGGAAGGCGATCTCGGGCGGAGTCAGCCGGAAGTTCACCGGCACCGCGATAGCGCCCAGCGTGTTGATCGCGAACACCGATTCGAGGTACTCGGTGTTGTTGAGCATCAGGATCATCACGCGGTCGCCGGGCTTGACGCCGCGGCGATCGAGCGCGTCGGACAACCGGCCCACCCGCCAGTGCAGTTCACCCCAGCTGGTGGTTTTGCCGAGGTAACGCAAGGCGGGAGCGTCCGGGATGGTGGTGGCATGGATCGCGATCTGGTTCATCCAGTGATTGCGGCGCGAGCGCAGGGGTTCTGTGGACATCGTCGTCTCCTCGAAGGCGCGGAAAGGGTTAGGCCGGTTCGGCGATCGGATGCACGGCGCCGGTGAAGTTCGGCGCGCGACGGGTCAGCATCGCGGTCATTCCTTCGAGGAAGTCCGCGGAGGTCAGCAGCTCGATCTGTCCGTCCTTCTCACGCGCGAGTGCTGCGTCGAGTTCGGTCAGCGTCGCCGCGTTGATGGCAGCTTTCGTCAGTTGCAGCGCGCGACGGGGACCCGCCGCGAGTTGGGCGGCGACGGCGTCGATCTGATCGTCGAGTGCGGCGGCGGGTACGCATCGGGTGATCAAGCCCGCCGCAGCGGCGTCGGCGGCGGGCAATCGAGCACCCAGCAGCGCCATTTCCGCGGCCCTGGCACGACCCATGGCGGCGGCGACGACCGCCGTTGCGCCGCCGTCGGGCATCAGGCCGATGGAGGTGAACGGCAGCAGCAGGTACGCGCTGTCGGCGGCGTAGACGAGATCGGCGGCCAGCGCGATCGAGGCGCCGACGCCGGCGGCGGGCCCGTTGACCCGCGCGATCACCGGAGTCGGTGCAGCGATGATCGCGCGGATCAGGGCGTTGGCGGTGTCCATCACGACCTGTGGTGAGGCCTCGTTGCCGCCCGCGGCGGCGGCCGCGGCCAGGTCGGCGCCGGTGCAGAACGCTTTGCCCGCACCGGTCAGCACGATCACCCGAACGGAAGGCCGGGCCGCGGCAGCGCTGATGAGATCGCCCAGTTCGGTCATCGCTTCGAGATCGATCGCGTTCAGCCGTGCTTGCCGGTCGATCGTCAGGCGCAGGACGCCACTTTCTTCCTTGACCAGAATGCTCTCGCTCATCGGGCCACCGTTTCGACGATCGACTCGGCCAGGCGACCTGCGATGAGCGTCTCGGCCTCGCGCACGATCCGCGCCACCAGGTCCGCGCAGGTGGGAATGTCGTGGATCAAGCCTTGGCACTGGCCGACACTCCAGATGCCCGCGTCGAGGTCGCCGTCCTCGTAGACCTTGCGGCCGCGAGCGCCTGCTACGAGTTCGCGCACATCGTCGAATGTGCCGCCACCGCGCTCGATCTCGACGACCTGGCGGCTGACGGCGTTGTCGGCGACTCTGGCAGTGTTGTTCAAGGTCCGGAAGATCAGCTTGGTGTCGAGTTCGGTGTTGGCGACGATCTGTTCCTTGACCACGTGCGCGATGGGCGACTCGACCGTGCACAGGAACCTGGTGCCCATGTTGACGCCGTCCGCGCCGAGCGCCATCGCGGCGACCAGCCCGCGAGCATCGGCGATGCCGCCGGAGGCGATCATCGGGATCTCGATCTCGCGAGCGGCGGCGGGAATCAGGACCAAGCCCGGTGTGTCGTTCTCGCCGGGATGACCGGCGCATTCGAAGCCGTCGATACTGACGGCGTCGACGCCGACCTGCTGAGCCTTGAGCGCGTGCTTGACGCTGGTGCACTTGTGCAGCACCTTGATGCCCGCGTCTTTGAGGTAGGGCAGGTGGGTCGCCGGGTTGCCGCCGGCGATCTCGACGATCGGGACGCCGCCGTCGATGATCGCCTGGCGGTACTCCGCGTAGGGCGGCGGTGTGATCGAAGGCAGGATCGTCAGATTCACGCCGAACGGTTTGTCGGTGAGATCCCTGGTCCGAGCGATTTCCTCGCGCAGTGCCTGGGGAGTCGGCTGGGTCAGACCGGTGATGATGCCGAGACCGCCTGCCTCTGAGACCGCGGCCGCGAGTTCGGCACGGCCGACCCACATCATCCCGCCCTGCACGATGGGGTGCTCGACACCGAATGCCTCGGTGAATCGGGTGCGCAGCATTGAGCCTCTCTCCGCTCGGGAGTTCTGCGCCGGTGGCAGGAAACCCATGGCCTCTTTGCATCCGGCGAGAATCGTGATTAACTTATTGAGAATGGGTGTTAACTTAACCGAGCTGGAGCATTCCTGTCAACGAACTCGGGCCGAGCGCGAAAACCGCTGGGTCCGCCCTGATCGATCCAGTGATCGGGTGTGCGGAGACGGGACCGATCCGATTCCTTTCGAAAGAAGTCGCCGATGACTGAATCCCTGGTCGCAGAGGCCGTCGACAAGCAGTTTCTCGAGACCCACCATCCTGTGACCGGTGCGGTTCTCGGCCGCTGGCCGATCGACGACGAGGCCGCCGTGGCCGACGCCGTCGCACGCGCTCGCGCGGCCGCACCGGGCTGGGCGGGACTGGGAGCCAAGGACAGAAAGGCCGCGCTGCGGCGCTGGGCGAAACATCTGATCGTCAACATCGACGAGTTCTGCGCCCTGATCCACCGGGAGAACGGCAAGCCGCTCGACGACGCGTTCCTCGAGGTGATCACCGCCGTCGAACACCTCGAATGGGCTGCGGGCAACGCGGGCAAGCTGCTGGCACCCCAGCGCGTGTTCCCCGGCCTGATGATGGCCAACCACGAGGCGGTGATCGAGTATCGACCGCTCGGTGTGGTCGGCGTGATCGGCCCCTGGAATTACCCGGTGTACACCCCCAACGGTTCGATCGCCTACGCACTGGCCGCGGGCAACACCGTGATCTTCAAGCCGAGCGAGTTCACCGCCGGAGTGGGACGCTGGTACGTCGAAGCCTTCGCCGCTGCCAATCCTGAACTGCCCGAAGGCATTCTGAGCGTGCTCACCGGCTACGGGGCGACCGGAGCTGCGCTGGTGACCTCTGGGGTGGATAAGATCGCGTTCACCGGCTCCACGGCTACCGGCGCGCGGATCATGGCCGCCGCAGCGCCGACGCTGACCCCGGTATTGCTCGAATGCGGCGGCAAGGACGCGGCAATCGTGGCCGAGGATGCCGACGTCGCCGCCGCGGCCGACGGCGTCGTGTGGAACGCGATGGCGAACGCCGGCCAGACCTGCGTCGGAACCGAGCGGTGCTATGTCGTGGCTTCGGTGCTCGACGAGTTCCTGGCGGAGGTTCGCAAGATCGTCAGTACGCTGGTGCCGGGATCCGACGAGTCGTCCTCCTACGGTCCGATGACCATGCCCGCCCAGATCGACGTGGTCTCCGCGCACATCGACGACGCGCTCGAGCGCGGTGCGACGGCTGTGTTCGGTGGTCGCGATTCGGTACGCGCGCCATTCGTCTCACCGGTGGTGTTGCTCGACGCGCCGGAGGATTCGGCCGCGGTCCGTGAGGAGACCTTCGGGCCGACCTTGACGGTGCGCGGGGTCGCCGATGTCGCGGAGGCGATCGCGCTGACCAACGCCTCGCGGTACGGGCTGGCCTCCTCGGTCTACTCGCGTAAGCGCGGCATGGAGATCGCGCGGCAACTGCGCGCCGGCGCGACCTCGGTGAACGCACCCGCTGCCTACGCCGCCATTCCCGCGCTGCCGTTCGGCGGCGTCGGCGAATCCGGCATCGGGCGCATCCACGGTGCGCAGGGGCTGCGCGAGTTCACTCGAACGCATTCGATCGCTCGTCAGCGGTTCGCCATCAATTCTGTCGCACTGCAGTCATTCGCACGGACAGCGTCGACGATGCGGCTCATCCGCCGCGTCACCACGATGCGTTACCGCGCCGGTAGCTGATCCTCAATCCAACGAAACAAGGGAGAAAAACCACTATGGGCGTCGAATTCAGCCCGGAACAGCAGGATTTCGCGGCAGCGGTCGCAGCGTTCGCCAAGCGTGAGGCGGGCACCCGGGAGAAGCGTGACGCGCTCACCGACCACGATGCCGAACAGCACAACGCGGGTGTCTACGGCAAGATGGCCGAACTGGGCTGGCTCGGCCTGACCGTGCCCGAGGAGTACGGCGGCTCCGACGCCACGATGGTCGACATGTGCATCCTGCTCGAAGAGAGCCTGCGCGGCATGCTGCCGATCGGTGCGATCGGGCCGACCCTCATCACCGGTGGTGCCTACGCCAAGTTCGGTACCGATGCCCAGAAGGACACGGTGTTGCGCGGCATCGTTCGTGGTGCGTCGCAGTCGATTTCGATGTCGGAACCGGAGGCGGGCTCCGACGTCGGCAACATCACCGCCAAAGCGGAGAAGACCAACGACGGCTGGCTGATCAACGGTCAGAAGACCTGGTGCTCCAACGCGCACATCTCGGAGAACATCCTGCTGGTCGTGCGCACCGATCGCAGTGGCGGCAAGCACGAGGGACTCACCATGTTCCATGTGCCCGCCGACACGCCGGGGCTCAAGATCAGCCCGATCGAGCTGATGGGCAACCAGAAGGAGACCAACGACCTGTACTTCACCGACTGTCTGCTCCCCGCGGACGCAGTGGTCGGCGAGGTGGGCAACGGCTGGCGTCAGCTGATGACCGGGTTGAACTTCGAACGGCTCATTCTGGCCGCGATGAGCCTCGGCGCTGCCGAGCGCGCCTTCGAGGACACGCTGCAGTTCATCAGTGAGCGCAAGCAGTTCGGTAGGCCGATCGGTTCCTTCCAGGCGCTCCGGCACCGGGTAGCCGACCTCGCGACCGAGATCGAGTGCACCAAACTGCTGGTCTACAGCGTGGCCGCCGCGGTCGACGCCGACCCGGCCAAGACCTTCGCGCGCGAAGCATCGATGGCCAAGCTCAAGGCCACCGAGACGTCCAAACAGGTCGCACTGGCCGGTATGCAGATGATGGGCGGGTACGGCTACGCCCGGGAGTTCGACATGGAAAAGCATGTCCGTGGGGCCCTGGTCTCCACGATCTTCGGCGGAACGAGCGAGATCCAGCGCGACATCATCGGTAAGACGTTCGGTCTCTGACACGGAGGGGAAAGGGGGCGTCCGACCGGTTTCGGTCGGACGCCCCCTTTATTGACGGCGCAGGTGGTTCGGTGCCTACCGCGGCAGGGGCTGACCGAGCAGAATAGTCTCCAGCAAACGGATCACAGTCTCCTGCGGACTGATTCCATGGTCGCCGAAGGTGCGCCCGAGGTCGACCACGAGGCTGAAGGCCGCGTGCACGAGGATTCGGGCCTCGCCGATGGACAGCTCCGGCCTCGCCTCCACCACCAACTTCGCCCATTCGGTGATGATCAACTGCTGTAGATGGCGCAGGGTCACCTGATCGGGTTGGTCGACATGGCTGAACTCGGCGTAGTAGACGAAGGTCAGCGCGCGCTCGGCGAACGAACCGGAGACATAGAGCTGGATCAGTGTGCCGAGCGCTTCGGCAGGAGTGTCCGCGGCGGCCATCGCGGGCGCGATCGCTCCCGATACCCGGTCGGCGGCGCGCCGGAACGCGGCTACCAACAGATCGCTCTTGCTGCGGTAGTAGCGGTACACCGCCGATGCGGCCGACAGATCCGCGGCGGCGGCGATATCCTCCATGCTGACATTCGGATAGCCGCGTTCGTGGAACAGCTCGACGGCCTTGCCCAGCAGCAGATCATGCTTGAACGGCTGCGGTTGCGCGCCCTTCGAACCGGCAGGCTTCGTGCGGTCCGGTCCGCTGAGATCAGCGTCGATCAACGTCCAGCTGGTCGTATGGAGCAGCCGGGCGAGAGCCTTCGCCGGTACGGTGGCGTGGTGGTCGCCGATGCTGCTGACCACAGCGAAGATCGAGACTGCGCGCACCGCCCGGTCTCGACCGTTCAACTCGGGTCTTACCTCGCCGATCAGCTTGCGCAGCGTGGTGATGGCCGCGGCGAATTGATCGGTGAACTCCTCGAGATCGACCGGCTCGAGATAGCGGCGCTCCCAGCGGGCCAGCGCCACGGTCGGCCGATTGGCAATGGTCAAGCCGATGACAGCGTCGAGCACATGATCGACGCGCTGGCGTGGCGTCCAGTCGACGGCCTCGCCGGGTAGCTCGACCGCGCCTACCGCAATCCCGGACAACCGCAGAAGTTCCTCCCGGAACAGCGCGTATTTGCTCGGAAAGTGCCGATACAGCGCGGTGGAACTGATATCGAGGCGTCGCGCGATGTCGTCCATGCTGACACCGTGGTATCCGTGCGCGCCGAAGGCGGCGGCCGATTCTGCCGCGATCTGGGCACGACGATTCTTCGGCCTGCGCCTGACTTGGCGAGTCGGCGCATCCGCGGGGGATTCGTCTGCCTGGCTGCTCGTCGTCTTACCCTTTGTTCCGCGCGGGGACAGTGAGTTCCCGATGATCTTGCCTGTCATGCTATCGCCTGGTGGCGCGAGGTCGATCCGCCGGACCGGGGTCATTGGGCGGGAGGCGAGGTCAACGGGGAGTTCACCTTCTCGACGAGCCAGCGGCCGTCGTCATTGTGCAAGTTGAACACCATCGACAGCTGACTCGGCTTGGCCTTGTGCTCGGTGCCCAGGCTGGAGATGGTCGTCCCGATCACCACGATCGCCTCGGCGGAATTCTCGTCGCCGGAGCGCAACGCGCACTGGGTGTCGGTGACCTTCGAGACGACCTCACCCTGGGTGAGGGCGTCGCGCAGCTCGGTGCTGGTGGATTCGAACTGCTTCTTCCAGTCACCCGTCGCACCCGCGAGGACAGCCTTGAAGTAGGTGTCGAGGCTCTTGCTGTCGTATTCGGCCAGTGCCGGCGCGTAGTGGCACGCGGCCTCGCGGGCCTGCTGTTGGGCCTCGAGGAGCTCGGTGCTGTTCTTGTTCTCCACGAACAGGAACACCGAGGTCGCCACCGAGATACCGAGGACGATCGCGGTGGCGCCGCGCAGGCCGAGGGTCTTGCGATCCATCGCCCACCACCTGGACTCGGCGGAGGTCGTCGCAGCGACCATGTCCGCCGATCCTTCTGATGGTGTTGTGCTGGTGGGTGTTTCGTCGTTGGTCATCGCTTTTCGTGCTCCTTATCTTGGTGCGGGCACCGAGGGCTGGGACAGTTCGTCACCGGTCACACCAGGCGGCGGTCCCGCACCGTTGTCGGGTCCTGCGGGTCGTGGTGCGTTCGCCGACCCACGGACCTGCAGCGCGGGATTGTCGGTGACGCAGTAGTTGTAGAGCCGCACCCTGGTATCGGCGGTGGCCTGGGTGGGCAGAATCGGAACAGTGTCGTAGTCGCAGGTCGGTCGCGGCCACGGATCGACGAGCGTGAAGAAGGCATTGTCGTGGGCGGGGACCCCGACCGCCTCGGAGAAGCGGCTCAACGTGGGAAACAGCAGCTCGATCGCGGGTTGACGCAATTTGGCCGCCCGGGTGATCGCGACGAAGTTCGTCACCAGGTCCGTGATCGGGTCGTGGGTGCGGGAGATGAAGCCCCCGAGAGTGGCCAGCTGGCCCGGCCCCTCCTGGAGCAGGTGCCGCAATTCGGCATCGGCGGCGGAGAACTGCTGGAACAGGGCGCTACCCGCGTTGGTGAGGGTGCCGAGGTCGGGTTGCGCGTGCGCGGTCGTCGCGGCGATGACCTCGAGATTGCGCAGCAAATGCTCGGTCTGTGGCAGCAGATCGGTGAGACCCGCCATCGCGCGACTGATCCCGGAGATCATGTTGCGCAAGCCGTCCGGTCCGCCCGCGAGCGCTTTGTCGAGCTCGTTGACGATGACATTGAGGCGGTCGGGGTTCAAACCGCTGACCAGGCCTGACATGTTCGCCAGCACTGACTGCACCTGCACGGGCACGGCGGTGTCCGCCCGGGCGACGACGGAGCCGTCGCGCAGATACGGTCCGCTATCGGTCTCGGGGCGGAAATCCAGGTACTGCTCACCCGCGGCCGACAAGCGGGCGACAGCGACCGTGCCGCCGACCGGAATCCGGGTGCCCTCCTCGATCTCGGCCACGGCCGCGACCCCGTCACCGGCGACTCGCACGTCATCGACCCGCCCCACCCGAACGCCACGGAAGGTCACATCGCTGCCCGCGGTGAGTCCACCCGAGATGGCCAGTTCGACGGTGACGACGTAGCGCGTACTCGTCGGGTCGATCCGCAGGACCGCGCCGCCCAGATACAGGCTGCCCAGCAGCAGGACGACGACCAAACCGGCATTGGCGACCGCCACGCGACGGCGAACCAGCCACTCCCACAACGGTGAATTCATCTGGGCCCCTCTTGGGTCGGCTGCTGCGGCGTGCTGTTGAGGCGGCCGGTCACCTTGGCGATCACGTCGGTGATGCTGCCGATGAACGCAGGCACATCGGTGCCGTCGGGCCAGCGACTGCCTGCCGGATCGGTGATCGCACCGATATCGAGGTAGGACAGGATCGCTCCGACGGCCAGGGTCGGCCCCTGCATACTGTCCATGACCGAGGGGTAGACCTGGTGGAAGCCCTCGAGCGTGCCGGTGAGGTCATCGCCCATCTGCGCGAACCCGGACATCAGATTCTGGATGCTCTGGAACAGGCTGACGAACTGCGGCCCGTTCGTGGCGCTGAAGTCGCCGAGTGCGTCCATGGTCACCGCCACCTTGTTGATCAGGTCGACGATGGCCTGGTTGTTCTCGGCGAACAGCCCGATCAGTTGCGGGAAGCTGTCGGCCGCGGCGCCGAGTTCGGTTTTGCGCCGAGCCAATTCGCCGGTCAGCACCGACAACCCGGTGAGCGTCGCGTCGAGGTCGCCGGTGCGTGCGTTGAGCGCGGCGATGACCGAGGTCATTTCCCCGATCAGGTGCTGCAGTTGAGGCGCCTTGCCCGCGAAGATGGAATTGAGTTCGGAGGTGACTTCGGCTGCCTGATTGAGTCCGCCGCCGTTGATCAGCATCGACACCGACATCATCAACTGCTCGACCGAGGCGGCCGATGCGGTGTGCTCGGCGCCGATGGTCGCGCCCTCACGCAGCGGCGGCCCGGCGGCCTCGGCACTCGGCAGAGTCATGGCCACGAAGATGTCACCGAGCGGGGTCGCCTGGCGCAGCTCCACGGTGGTGCCCTGCGGCAGTTGGATGTCGGTGCGGATCAGCATCTCGACATCGGCGAGGAACGAGGTCGTCGAAATTCCGGTGACGACACCGATGTCGGTGCCGCCGATCTTGACGTGGGCGCGATCGGGCAGATTGAGCGCGTCCCGGAAAGTGGCGTGCAAGGTATAGCCGGGCCCACCGATGCCCGGTTCGGGCATCGGCAGCTCGGCCACGGTCATCGAGCAGCCGCTGCTCGATGCGGCCACGGCGGCGGCGCAGAAGGCCGCGGCCAACGTTGTGCGCAGAGTCATTTCGTCAGTCCCAACAGCGCGGCGGTCAGCCCGAAGTCCGGGCCCATATCGGAGATCTTGCCGGTGCGGCAGCCGTCCAGACGCATCTGGACGCGCTCGCAGAACAGCGAGACCACCTCGCTGTCGAGCACGATCTTGTCGAGCAGACCGTGCAGGCGCAGAGCCTGGTGCTCTCGGCTGATCGCATTGTCGAAGTTCTGGAACATCAGCGGGCCGACGTCGATGATCTCGGTCAGATTGCGGGCATTGGCCCGCATCTGGGCGGCGATCGCGACGAACTTGGTGAGCGCGCCCGCGAGCTGATCCTGGTTCTGGCCGACCACCGAGGAGGTATTGGTGATGAAGTCGTCGAGCTGGGTCAGTACCGCCTGCAGACCGGGGGACTGCTGCCCGAACAACGCCACCAACTCGGTGATGCGACCGCTGAAATCACGGACGGTCTGATCGTTGTCGGCGACGATCTGGGTGATCTCGCCGAGTTCGATGATGGTATTGGCGATCTGATCCTTGTTGGCGAAAGTCAGCTCGAAGGCGGCCGACAGTTCGTCGAGCGTCTCGCGCAACCGGTCACCGTTGCCGTCGAGCAGGGGGAAGAGCACCCGGCTCGCCATGGGACCGCTCTGGCTGTCGCCCTTCAGCGCCTCGCCCAGCTGATCGAAGTTGGCCAGGATCCGGTCCAGCTCGACCGGTGTCCTGGTGCGAGTCAGCGGAAGATGGGCACCGTCGGCGAGCTCGGGCCCTGAGCCGGTATAGGCCGGGGCGAGCTCGACATGGCGGTTGGTGATCAGCTGTGGCGACACCAGCGCCGCCATCGCATCCGCGGGGATACGCACGTCGCGGTCGACCGACATCACCACTTCGACGTAGCTGCCGCGCGGTGTCACCGAATCGACGACACCGACCGGCACGCCGAGCACCGAGACCTCGTTGCCCGCATACAGCCCGGCCACATTTTCGAAGTCGGCGCTGATGCGCTTCTGCTCGCCCAGCACCTGATTACCGAGGCCGGTCAGGCTGTCGGGCAGCAGGGCGCAGCCCGAGGCGAGCGTTGCGGCGAAGCAGACCGCCGCCAGCTTGCTCGTGCGTTTCGTCCTCATCAGTTGCACCCCTGTACGGCCTGTGCGAAGCACAGCCAGTTGTCCGGAAGGATCCACGGTGCCCAGATCTCGCCGTAGGGACCGTTGCCGAGCAGATTGTTGAACTGACGCAACGTGACCGGGGCGTACTCGTAGATCCGGTCCAGGTTCTCCTTGTTCTTGGTCAGGCCGTCGGCCATCGTGTTGAGGTTGGCGATCAGCGGTCCGAGTTCACCGTTGTTCTCGATGCCCATGTCCTGCAGCAGCCTCGACATGTCGGCGACGTTGTCGAGCAGCTGGGTGAGCAGGGTCTGGCGCTTCTGCACGGCCGCCCCGATCGCTTCGCCTCTGGTGAGCAGCACCAACACACTGTTGCGGTTGTCCGAGACCAGCTGGGAGACCTGATCCATGCTCTCGAGCAGAGTGTCGACCTCGTCTCGCCTGCTGTTGATCACCTGGGCGAGCGAGCCGATGCTGTCGAGGGCCTGCACCGCCATGGCGGGTGAATCGCCCAGCTGGGCGCTGAACACATCGAGCGCGGTGCGCAGTTTCGCCGGGTCGATCCGTTCGATCCGCTCGAACGAGGAGGTGTACTTCGGGTCCTGGATGACCTTGCTCAGGTTGTACGGCACCTCGGTGTTGTCGAGCCGGATCCGGTTGTCGGGGAGCTCTTTTCCGTCACCGGGGCGCAGCACGATGTGCAGCCTGCCGAGGATGGTCGACATCTTGATCGCCGCGTGGGCGTTGGCGCCGAGGCGAATGTCCTTGCGGATCCGCAGCGCGACCTCCACCCGGTCGTTGATCAGCTTCACCGCCTTGACCTCACCGACTTCGATGCCGGAGACATCGACTGTCGCGCCCGGCCGTAGTCCGGCGGCCTGGGCGAATTCGGCGTGAATGGTCTTGTCGCCGAGTCGGACCTGGTTGAGCAGATTCGAACCGCCGAGCAATACCAGCACCGCGAGGGCCGCGATCAGGCCGAGCCGCAGGTGCTGGTTGTGCCGCAGGAATGCTGGGACGCGTGGTTTGATCATCGGCACACTTCCGATTGTGAGGTGCCGCCGACCTGGGAGAACAAGCCTTCGGGCAGGAGAACGCCCCACAGGGAGACGTCCAGGCGGCAGATGTAGGCATTGCCGTATGTCCCGTATTGGGTGAACCGGGCGACGCCGTTGAGGAAGTCCGGGAATTCGACCGCAGCGCGATCGAGGGCGGCGCCGTTGTAGAGCAGCATCATCACGCCTGTCGTCGCGTTGCGTTGCGCGTCGGCCAGGCCGGGCTTGACCTGTTCGATGAGCGAGACCAAACCGTTCGTCGCTCCCGCCACCCGTTCGACCGAACTCTTCAACGATTCGCCCTCGGTGTAGAGCCCGTCCATCAAACTGCGAGTCTGCGTGATCAGGGTCTCCAGCTCATCGCTGCGGTTGGCCAGACCGGCCATCACCGAGCTGAGATTGCTCAGCACATCGCCGATGATCTGATCGCGTTCACCGAAGGTGCTGGCCAACTGGGCGGCCTGGGTGATCAGCGCAGCCAACGACACCTCGTTGCCTTGCAGTGCCTGGATGAGAGTTTCCGACAGCGAATTGATCTGGTCGGGCTGGAGCACACTGAACAGTGGCTCGAATCCGGACAGCAGCGCCGAGACATCGAACGACGGCTCGGTCCGCTCGAGCGGGATCTGCGAGCCTGCGGGGACAACGGTGCCCTCGCCGGTGCCCGGCGCCAGCGCCAGATAGCGCTGACCGATCAGATTCTGGTATCGCACCAGGGCTTTGGTGGTATCGGTCAGGTGCTGGCGCGCCTCGATCTGGAAGTCGACCCTGGCGATGTAGTTGTCCGTGAAATCGATCTTGTCGATCCGGCCGACCCGCACACCGGCCATCCGGACGTCGTCGCCGATGCGCAATCCGAGAACATCGGTGAAGACCGCCGAGTAGCTCGTGGTGTTGCCGGGGACGCTGCGTTGCAGGGTCGACCAGATCGTGTAGGTGAGCAACGTCGCCAAGACGGCGAAGAAGCTGAACCCGAGGAGTGCTTTGGTGGATTTCACTGTTGGACACCACCTTCGGTGTCAGGGACGATGGCAATGTTGCCCAGGATCGACCCGAGCAGCAGCAACTGACTGAACGTCGGTTTGCCGCCGACCAGTGCCGACACCGCGGCGATGCCGCTCAGCCGAGGCTGCGCCGCCGGGGTGGCGGCGGGCGCGGGATCGTGGGATGCGGCGGGTGCCGTGATCCCCGGAATGGCGGGCAATCCCGGAATGGCGGGCAGACCCGGGATCGTCGGCAGACCGGGAACAGTCGGCACGGTGATGCTCGGCAGCGCGGGCAGGCCGGGAATCGTCAGCACCGGTGCGGGTCCGGCGGACTCGAGCCGCTTCGGCAGCATCTGGGCCGGATACTCTTGCGGCGGTGCGACTTCGGGCACGGTCGGCCCACCGCACCGGGGACCGGCCATGTCGCCGTAGTGTGGGCAGTCCTTCGCGGTGTACTGCTGGAACGGTGTGAACGTCACGTCCATGCGCCAGGTCATCTGGTTGCGCGGGCCGAAGTTGAACACCTGCTGCAACTTGCGGAACGAGTTGTTGAGGTTAGCCGCCGTCGACTGCAGCGCGCCGGGATCCTTGGCGATGCCACCGAGCAGCTGGTCCAGGCCCGAGGCCAATTCCTTGCCCGAATCGGGATTCGCGGCGAACAGGGCATTGACCGATTCGATGGTGGAGTTGCCCTGTGTGAGCAGCTCCACCATTTGGGTGCGGTGCTCGTTGAGCGTGCGCGCAGAGGTCACCGAATCGGCCAGTACCCCGACCAGTTCCGGTGCCGACTGGCTCAATGCTGTCGCCGCCTGACCGAAGTTGCCGAGCAGGTGGCCGATTTCGGGGATCTGGTGGATGGTGGTCAGCCAGGTGTCGAGGCGCTCCACCGTGGAACCCGGTACGCGGCTGCTCGGATCGAGCGCTGCGGACAGGGTGGCCAGCACTCGGCCGAGCTTCTCGGGCTGGATGGTGTCGAGCACGTCGCGCAGGGTGTTGAGCGTGGTCTGCAGCTGGATCGTGGCCTCGCTGGTGTCCTCGCGGATGGTCGCACCCTCGCGCAGCCCCTCGGCGGTCCCCCCGTTGTCCACGAGCTGGAGCGAGGAGACGCCGAAGATGTTGTCGGGGATGACGCGCACGGTGACCGTGTTGGGAATCGTCTGTGCCAGACCCGGCTTCAGTTCCAAGGTGGCGTGCTGGCGTTCGCCCTTGGCGACCATCTCCACCGAGCCGACCGCGCCGACGAGCATGCCGCGGTACTTCACGTCGGCGCGCTGGGGTAGCCCGTCGCCGGTGCTGGTGAGGTCGGCACCGACCACCACCGTGTCCTCGAACTCGCCGTTGTAGCGCAGTGCGAGCAGATACAGCGCGACCGCGAACGCGGTGATCACCGCCAGTCCCGCGAGCGTGAGCTGCAGGGGTTTGGGGCCGCGGCCGCTGAGATCGAGAATCATTCGATCGACCTATCCCGAGATCCGGAATCCGGGGTCGATGCCCCAGATCGCAAGCGTGAGAAACAGATTGGTGAAGACCATGACGACGATGACCATCTTGATGGCCCGGCCCGCCGCGACGCCGACGCCTTCGGGTCCGCCGGAGGCGACGAAGCCGTAGTAGCACTGGATGAACGCCGCGATGAGGACGAACACCACCACTTTGAAGATCGAGAAGAACACGTCCCCGCCGATCAGGAACTGGAAGAAGTAGTGGTCGTAGGTGCCTGCGGTCGTTCCGCCCAGGAACAGCACCGACAGCTTGGTCGCTATGTAGGCGACTGCGAGGCCGAGTGTGTAGAGGGGAATGATGGTGATCGTGGCCGCGATCATCCGGGTGGTCACCAGGTAGGGCAGCGGGCGGATCGCGATCGACTCCAGCGCGTCGATCTCCTCGGAGATCCGCATCGAGCCGAGCTGCGCGGTGAATCGGCAACCGGACTGGATGGCGAAGGCGAGCGTGCCCAGGATCGGCGCGATCTCACGGGTGGTGGCGAAGCCGGAGATAGCGCCGGTCAGCGGTCCCATGGTGAGCAGGTTCAACGCGGTGTAGGACTCGACTCCGACGGTGATGCCGCCGAACGCGCACAGCACGACGACCACGCCCACCGTGCCGCCGCCGACGATGACCGAGCCGTTGCCCCAGCCGACGTCGGCGACCAGACGGGCGACTTCCTTGCGGTAGTGACGCAGCGTGAACGGGATGGCGAGCAGGGCCTGGAAGAACACGATGGCCTGGTGGCCGAGGCGCTGATTGGCGTGGACGGGAATCTTGGCCGTCGCGCTGATCGCGCGGACCGGCCGCAGTGCGGGCGGGATGTACTCGGCGGCCATCTCACACCACCTTCGCGGGGAAGAAGCTGTTGTACAGCTGGGTGACGATGATGTTGGTGGCGAACAGCATCAGGGCCGAGGTGACCACCGCCGAGTTCACCGAGTTCGCGACGCCGCCGGGACCGCCTTTGGTGTGCAGTCCGACGTCGCAGGCGATGATCGCGGTGAGTGCACCGAAGATCGCCGCCTTGAACAGCGCGACCATCAGGTCGTTTGCCACCGCGAACGAGGCGAACGAGCTGATGAACGATCCCGGCGTGCCCTGCTGGGCGTAGACGTTGAACAAGTAGGCGGTCGCGAAGCCGACGAACACGATGAACCCGCACAGCAGCATGCTCACCAGTACCGCGGCGGCCAGTCGTGGGGCGACCAGTCGGCGCACCGGGTCGACGCCCATCACCTTCATCGCGTCGATCTCCTCCCTGATCGTGCGGGAGCCCAGATCGGCGCAGATGGCCGAGCCGACCGCGCCGGCGATCATCAGCGAGGTGACCAGTGGTGCGCCCTGGCGGATGATGCCGAGCCCGGCGACCGCGCCGATGAAGGTGGTGGCGCCGACTTGGTTGACCAGCGCGCCGACCTGGATCGAGACCACCACCGCGACCGGAATCGCGACGAACACGGTGGGCAACGCGGAGACGTTGGCCATGAACGCGCACTGTTTGATGAACTCCTGGAACGGAAACCGCCGTTGCACCAGAGAAAGGAACAACTGCGCGATCGTTGCCCGACCGAGTAGGACCTGCCTGCCGAGGGTCTCGATCGACTGTTGGGGATGCCGTCGCCATAGCCCGGTGGCACTGTCGACGAGTCGTCCGATCTCGGACGGTTCGGTGGCCGGTTGCGGCGTCACGCTGCACCGATCCTTTCTTGCTGCGGGGGAATGTGTTCCCGGCTGCTCAGAGCGAGCTCAGCCAGTGTTCGAGGAGGACGACGAGTGCGCCGACGACCGCCAGACACAGGGCGATGACGCAGAGCAGCGCGATCCACATGCCCACTCGGAGAACAGGATTGACCTGTGTCCGCCCGCCGAGGATCTTGACGATGATCACGATGATGTCGATGACCCATACCAGCGCCATCATCAGGTCATCGTCACATTCGCGAAGACGAGTACGGGCCAGCACACGATCGATCCGAGGAACGAGATGATCAGGTCGGCCCCGTGGAGGTCACGCAGGTGGCTGGTGTGGGTGAATGTCCAGATGACCCCCACCAGTCCGTAGGGGATGCCGATGATGATGAGAGTGCCGAGAAATTCGGACACCTTCATCTCATAGCTGAGAAACCTGTCCAGCCGTCGCAACATGGTGGTACCGGTGTCCTTCCTCGGGACCTTGGACGACGTCAGGCCTGCTGGCCGCCGTCGTTGGCGGAGCGATGTTGTTGTCGATCGTTCTTCTGGGAGTGGTCCCGAAGAGCGAGCGAGTTCCCCTGAGTCGTGCGAGAAGTGCTGAGACTTCTGCTGATCGAGAGGCCTACATCGAAGATCAAGTTACTACTCATTCTCATCACTGTGATGAGAATTACCGGTAACATATCTCATAGATTCGGGATTGCCTATAGGGCGCCGAATCGAGTGCCGTCGCAGGTCGCGCCCGCGGCGCCCTTCTCGCCGGTCGCCCGCCTGCGAGTCGGCGCGGGCTGTTGCGAGGGGAGGGGTCATCGCAACGGCACCGGACGCCGCTGAGGGGTGCGTGCCGGTGCCGATGCGGCCCGCGCATCATGCCCCCAACTCGTGATGCTGCGGAATCGACAGTAACATAAATCGGCAATGCGGGACCATGGAAAACGTTTAGTTGGCTACCATCTGATGGCAAATGATAAGAATGGGCATTAACTTACGTGAGGGATGTCGCCGCGTGGCCGGCGACCGTGCAGGAGGTTCATGATGTCAGCTGTCATCATCGATGTGGTTCGTACACCGTCGGGTCGAGGTAAGTCCGGCGGAGGGCTGTCGTCGGTGCATCCGGCCACCCTGCTGGCCGGTGTGCTGGCAGAGTTGGTCGCGCGCACCGGTATCGATCCGGTCCTCGTCGACGACGTGATCGGCGGCTGTGTCACCCAGAGCGGTGAACAGGCCAACAACATCACCAGGACCGCGGTGCTGGCGGCGGGCTTCCCGGAGTCGGTACCTGCCACCACGGTTGATCGACAGTGTGGTTCGAGCCAGCAAGCCGTGCATTTCGCCGCCCAGGGTGTGCTCGCCGGTGCGTACGACGTGGCGATTGCCTGCGGCGTCGAGTCGATGAGCCGCACGCCGATGTTCTCCAATACCCAGGGCAAAGACTCGCTGCGTGGCCCACTCGCCGCTCGCTATCCGGCCGGCCTGATCGGACAGGGGATCGCGGCCGAGATCATCGCTGCCCGCTGGAAACTGGACCGCGCGGTCCTCGACGAGTTCGCGGCCCGCTCGCATCGACTGGCCGCTGCCACCGCGGCATCTGGCGGGTTCGATGCCGAGCTCGTTGCCGCTGGAGACCTCGATGCCGACGAGACGATCCGCACCGGCACTACTGTTGAAGGTTTGGCAGGCCTGCGCCCTGCCTTCACCGATCCCGCTCTCCTCGACCGGTTTCCGGAGATCAACTGGTCGGTGACCGCGGGCAACTCCTCGCCGCTCACCGACGGTGCGTCGGCGGCGCTCATCATGAGCGAGGCGATGGCGGCGAAGCTGGGGTTGACCCCCCGCGCCCGCTTCCACTCCTTCGCTGTTGTCGGCGACGATCCGACGCTCATGCTCACCGCCGTGGTCCCGGCGACGCGCAAGGCGCTCGACCGGGTCTCCCTGACTGTGGACGACATCGATACCTTCGAGGTGAACGAGGCGTTCGCCCCGGTTCCGCTCGTCTGGCAACACGAGCTCGGCGCCGACCCGGCCAAGGTGAATCCGCGTGGCGGCGCGATCGCGCTCGGGCACCCGCTCGGGGGCTCCGGAACCCGGTTGCTCGCGACGATGGTCAACCATCTCGAACAGACCGGCGGTCGTTACGGGCTCCAGACCATGTGCGAGGCAGGTGGACTGGCCAACGCCACGATCATCGAACGTCTCTGAGAACGCGTCGGTGGACGCCCCGCCCGCCGGACACGACATGAGGTCGGCGGGCGGGGTCGTCGCGGTGTGTCGCAGATCGAGTGTCAGAGCCCGGCCTGGCTCACGAAGCGGACTCGACGCGGAACCGTCGCGAACCCTGCTCGGGTCATCGCGGCAACGGCACGCAATGCGGCGCCATCCGAATCGCGCTGTCGCACACCGAGAAGGTGCGCGGCACGCTCGTGCTGCATTGCCCGTACCGCCGCGGTGGGCAGGCGCCGGACGATCCAGGCGTCGGGGTGCAGGACCTGATCGGCCAGTTCTGTTGCCGCCGGGCTCTTTCGGAGATTCCGCGTGCACGCGTCGGCGAAGTACTCGGTGAACTCGGGCCAAGTGGGCGGTAGGTGCCGATCGCTGATTCCGTAGCCGCGGTACCAATCACAACATTGCTGATAGAGCTGTACGCGGGCCTGCTCTGACAACGGTGGTCCGAACACGTCGGCCGCCGTCATGAGGGTCTCGACGTAGGTGGCGTGCTGGAAGAGGAAGGCGTCGGGGTTGAGGGCGTGATAGCGATGGCCGAGGTCGTCGGTTCCCTTGACGTGTTCGTGGGCGAAACGTATCGCGGATGCGGTGTCGTGGCCGGCGCAAGCCAGGTAGATCATCTGCAGAACGGCGCGCTTCTTGTGCTCCCACAGGCGAGTCGACGCGTGCTCGACCAGTGCGGGTGCGATCGACGGGTGCAGGATCTGCAGTCCGACTGCTCGCGGCAGCATCAGCAGAAAACGTCGATCACCCAGATGCCTGCGCAGGAGTGGACCTGCCGACGATCCGGTCTGGGATGCCGCGGACTTCATCGCGGGCGGACTCCTTCCACCTGGGGTGGGCCACAAGACTCGCGGCAGTGGGGGCAAAGGGCCTGGACATCCCGTGCCGCGAGCCTTGTGCTCCGGGAGTGAACTCCCGGAATGCCGCCTGTCGGCGGCGGTCTTGTCCACCCGGCGCCGCAGAGCATGCCCGCTCCGCAACCATTGATGAATGGATATCAACTTAGTGATCGCGAGTAGAGCTGTCAATCACCTGTGAAACCGATCGTCTGGTTCCTGAAAATATCTCTCTATGTGAGGAATGAGCAGTAACATATCGAGTGTGTCGAGGTCCGCTTGGCACCGAACCGCGCTCGCGAGGTACGCCGGGCTGCTGTGCATCGCCTCGGCTGCTCGGTCGCGCGGTACATCTCCGGGAAAGGATGACGATGAGCACGGCAATCAGGCCTGGCGAACCCAATTACGTCGACCCACACAGTGATTCCTACGTCGACGAAGGCGCCGGACCCGCGTGGCGTCGGTCGGCCACCCCGGCGGTGGAACCCGCTGCGACCGAGCGTGCGCTGACGCTCGATCGGGTTCGCCTCCATATTCCCGACACCCACCGGTCTCCACGCAAACGGCCCGCCCGATTGGCCGATGCCCTGGACTTCTGGATGTTCGCGGGTGCTGCCGCGAACGTGGCGATGCAGTTCGCCCACCAGGGAGTCGCGGCGGGTGTGATGGAGAGTCCGGTCGAATCCGGTGCGCTCATGGTGCATCCGTGGAAGCGGTTGCGGACCACCTCCGCCTACCTCGCGGTGGCTGTTCTGGGCACCGACGAGGACAAGTCGGCGATGCGTGAGGCGGTCAATGTCGCGCACCGCCAGGTCAGGTCGCGCCCGGATTCGAAGGTGAAGTACAACGCCTTCGACCGGAACTTGCAGATGTACGTGGCCGCGGCGATCTACATCGGTTTCGAGGACACCCATCAACTGCTGTGCGGCAAGATGACCGACGACGAACTCGAGGCGTTCTTCCAGGGCTCGGACACCTTCGGCACCACCCTGCAGGTACACCCCGACATGTGGCCCAAGACGCGGGCCGAGTTCGATGAGTACTGGCTGGAGGCGTGCAAGCAGGTGGTGTGCGACGACGGATTCCGCGCCTATATAGACGATCTGCTGCACCTGCGGATGATCCACTGGTCCATCCGGGTGGTGTTCGGCAGCCTCCTGCGGTACTTGACGGCGGGCTTTTTGCCACCGCATTTCCGTGAGCAGATGGCGATCGAATGGAGCACGGCGGATCAGCGCCGATTCGAGCACCTGTTCCAGTTCGTCGGCTTCGTCAACCGCTTCATCCCGAAGTTCATCAGGTTCGCCGGCACCAATGCGATGATGCGCGATGTGCGCAGCCGTATCAGCAAGCACCGGGCCCTTATCTGATCGAACGGGGCCGATGGTTTCGACGACCGCTGCGAGTGAGGTCATGAACGCCATGACTCATCTGATTCGGGAGCCGGTGGTTCCGAGGGCGGCGGCGGTGAGGCAGGCGAGGGCGGCGGTGATCCAGAGGGGAGTGTAGGAGCCGTTGATGTCGCGGATCAGGCCGCCGGTGAGGGCCATCGCGCCCGCGCCGAGTTGGTGGAAGACGCTGATCCAGCCGAAGGTGAGGGCACTGTCGGCGCCGAAGTAGTGGCGGCACAGGGTCAGTGTCGGTGGCACTGTCGCGACGTCGAGGATGCCGAAAGCCACGGCGAACACGACGAGGTCGGGGGACCGTCCGCTGGTGAACAGAACCGGAAGGAGGGCGAGCGACACGCCGCGGCCGAGGAAGAACACGGCCAGTAGCAGGCGCGGTTCGATCCGGTCGGTGAGCCAGCCCGCCGAGACTGTGCCGAGAATGTTGGCGACACCGATGATGGCCAGCAGGCCCGACGCGGTGGTGGCGGCCATCCCGTGATCGTGGGCGGCGGGCGTGAAGTGGCTCCACATCAGCCCGTTCGTGGTCGCTCCGCACAGCGCGAACATCGAGGCCAGGACCCAGAATCGGGTATCGCGCAAGGCGCTGCGCATGGCGGTGATGGTGCGGGCGAACGGGTTGATCGGGCGATCCGTGCCGACCGTTTCGCTGCCCGGATCCGCGCCGTACCGGACGGTGCCGACCGCGGCGGGACCTTCGCGCAGGAAGAGCAGGACGGCGAGTAGCGCCACCGTGGCCAGGACGCCGCACACGAGAACGGGCGCGCGCCAGTCGGCCCGCCCGAGTAGCACCGACAGCAGGGGCAGCATCGCGAACTGTCCGAATACGCTTGCCGCGGTGAGCAATCCGGTGGCGAGACCGATTTTGCGGTAGAACCACCGGTTCGCCACAGTCGCGGCGAACACCGTGGTGATCGACCCGGTTCCGACACCGATGGCGAAACCGAACCACAGCACGAACCAGAACACCGACGGGGTGAAGAGCGCGGTGAGAACCGAACTCGCGATCAGCGTGATCAGCGCGTACGACGTGACGCGGCGGATGCCGTAGCGGTCCATCATGGCCGCCGCGAACGGCCCGACCGCCCCGTAGAGGACCATGTTCACCGCCACCGCGGCACCGATCCCGGCGCGACTCCACCCCTTCGTCTCGACCAGCGGTTCGGTGATCAGGCCCGCGATCGTGGCGAAGCTTCCCGCCGCGACGAGCGCGAGAGCAGCCACGGCCACGATCGTCCACGCCGGATGAAAACGGGGCGCCCGCCCGATCGCGCGCTGCTCGATATCGACTTCGGAAATACTCACCGGAATCCTTCGCGTTGCTCGACGTCCTTACGCTCGTTTCTATCAACCACCGGTCAGGATCGACAGTATGCACAATCTTGTCCATATGGACGAATTGGATACCATCGAGCGTATGACTACCGAGGTCGAAGTCCGGGCACCGATCGTGCGAGCGATGCGTAGCTGCCCCGTCGAAGTGAGCATCGCCGTGCTCGGCGGAGCCTGGAAGATGACGATCGTCAAATACCTCCTCGACGAGCCCCTGCGCTACGGCGAATTGCGCCGCAAGGTCGGCGAGGTGACCCCACGGGTCCTCACCCGCCAGCTGCGCGAGCTGGAACAAGACGGCATCGTCAGCAGACACGCATTCCCCGAAGTCCCACCACGGGTGGAGTATTCGCTCACACCGACCGGGAAAGCGCTGCGCGGCTTCGTCACCGAGTTGAACCAGTGGGGTGCGGAATACGTCGAGAACCTGGCCGGACCGGAGCAGAGCCCGGCTATCCGCTCAACTGTTTGATCGATCCGGCATCATGGCGCAATGCGAATCAGCATCACCGGGCACATGAACCTCGCCGCCGACACGGTCCCGATAGTTCGCGAGGCGATCGCCGACCTGATCGCCGACACACCGAATCTGGTTGGCATTTCCTGTATCGCCCGCGGCGCCGACAGCATCTTCGCCGAAGCGATCCTCGACGCGGGTGGACACCTCGAGGTGGTGTTGCCCTCGCGCGACTACCGGGAGGCGAAGGTGCCGCCGGACCACCTGACGCAGTTCGACGCGCTGATCGACCGGGCGACGACGGTTCGGGTGATGGACTTCGACAGCGCGGGCGCCGATGCGTACGAGGCCGCCAACGAGGTCCTCATCGGCGAGGCCGATCGGATGATCGCAGTGTGGGACGGGAAGGAAGGCCGGCGCGCCGGTACCGGGACGGTCGTCGTTTCGGCGCGTGAGCGGGGACTTCAGGTCGATGTGGTGTGGCCGAACGGTGCTGAGCGCACTTGAGGATCAGCGTGCTCGGTGTGGACGGGTCGAGATTCCCGCTTCCGGCAACCGTGGACAACGGTCGCGCTGGACGAGGTCGGCGACGCGATCGACCATGCGCTGATTGTCGACATGCCTGAGGATGCGCTGAGCGTGGTCATCGTCCGCGCCCGTTGCTCCGGTGAAATCAGTTGGTGGGCTCGCCGAACCAGTGGGAGAGGTGGGTGTTCAGGTCTTGCTGGTGCTCGCCGATCCAGGCGACGTGGCCGTCGGGGCGCAGCAGCAGCGCTGGAACATCGAGTGCCGCAGTGGGATCGGTGATGAGGTCGACCCGGTCGGACCAGCCGTCGACGGTCAGGCGTTCGGTGCGGTCGAGTACCAGGCCGTGGCCCTGATGTAGGTGGTCGTAGAGGCGGCCCTGTTTCAGGTCGAGGTCGGGCAGGCGGCGGCCGAGCAGGTCGGGGCCCGCGCCGAAGTCGTAGCGGATGTCGATCGCGGTGATCTTCTCGATCAGAGAGCGATTCACCTCGTCGATGTCCATCAGGTCGGTGAGCAGCCTGCGCACGGCCTGCGGGCCCGGTTCCGTGGACGACAGCTCCACCTGGGCGCGAGTGTTGTCCAGGACGTCCGCGGCGACCGGATGACGTTCGGCTTGGTAGGTGTCCAGCAATGTTTCCGGCGCCCAGCCGTGGATCTGTGCGGCGAGTTTCCAGCCGAGGTTGACTGCGTCCTGAATGCCCAGATTCATGCCCTGACCGCCTGCGGGCGGGTGGATGTGCGCCGCATCGCCTGCCAGCAGCACCCGACCGACCCGATAGCGCTCGGCCAGCCGGGTGGCATCGCCGAAGCGGGACAGCCAGCGGGGGGAGTGCACGCCGAAATCGGTTCCGGCGACAGCGCGCAACTGTTGTGCGAAATCCTCGAGAGTGGGCGGTTCCGTGCGATCCTCGCTGACTCCCGCGGCGGGGATCACGACGCTGTAGACCCCTTCGCCGAAGGGCCTGAGGCTGAATCGCTTGTCGCCGATCTCGGTCACCTTGGCGGCGACCTCCTCCTGCGGCACACCCACTTCCATCTCGCCCATCAGCGTCTCGGTCCGCGAGGGCTCGCCGGGGAAGCCGACGCCGAGCAGCTTGCGCACCGTGCTGCGCGCGCCGTCACAGCCGACGAGGTACCGCGAGCGCAGCCGCTCCCCGTCGGCGAGCTCGACCGTCACCCCCTCGTCGTCCTGCTCGAAACCGGCCACCGCACAACCGCTCCGGACCTGTGCACCCAGGTCGATCGCATGTTCTTCGAGCAGATGATTGATGATCGGCTGCGGGATACCCAGCTGATAGGCGTACGCGGAATCCAAGCCCTCGGGCGTGGGTTTGGCGATCGCGGCGAAGACGCCGCCGACCGGACGCTGTCGTCCGCGTTCGAGAATGCGATCGAGCAGTCCGCGCATCGCCATCAGTTCGAGGCTGCGAATATGCAGGCTGACGATGCGCACGAACGACGCCACTGGCTCGGGTTCCTTCTCGAGAACGAGCACCCGCACATCGTGCAGCCGTAGTTCGGCGGCCAGCATCGCACCGGTCGGCCCACACCCGGCAATGATCACATCGAACATGAACCACCCATTCGCCCAATTTCGCCCATCCAGTCGCCACGCCCCAGCGCCGCCGCGTGTGCATGCGTCTCGACGATTCGGGATTTCCACAGGTCCTGGCCTCGGTCGCCCATTGTGTGGCACCCCTGAGTCCTGCCGCAAGCAGGTTTTCGCGTGCTCACGTCGTGCTTCGGCCGGATCTGCCCGAAGGCGCGGACAGGCTGCCTGCCGAGGCATTCTGGTCCGATCTCGGCGAACAGTTCGCGCACGAGCAGCCCGACAGGATCACCCGGGCACACCTCGTCGACGACTACGAGTACTACACGGGCACCCTCGAAGACTTCCGTCAGCTCTACGGCGAGGCCTGAGGGTCCGCCACGGCAGCGATCTGAAATCTAGCAGCGCTAGACAGGCCGATGGGCAAGTGTTACCGTTGCTCCAGTTTCTAGCGATGCTAGATAGTAGGAAGGGAAGCCGAAATGCTCATTGTCACCGGCCAGATCATCGCCGCCGTCGCCGTTCTCGCCAACGCCATCGTCTATGGCACCGATGTCTGCGGGGCCGTGATCATGCGGTCCGTGTACCGCAAGCTCGATGACGCGACCGTGACCGTGAGTGCGGGCTGGGGCCACTACTACGGCGACAAACGCATGCCGGTCTTCGGGGTGGGCGGTGTGGTCACCGCGGTGCTCACCCTGGTGATCGCGATCGCGGCCGGCCGGATCGGTGCCGCTGTCGCGGCAGGGATCACGGTGGCGGCACTGCTCACCTGGCTCGCCTTCTACGTTCGCATCGCGAAACCGATCAATACCCAGCAGACCGCCGCTGCCCAGACCGGCATCATTCCGGCCGATGCCCGTGCGCTGCAGGACAAGTGGGACAGCATTCTGAAGTACCGGGTCACCCTGCAGTTCATCGCCATCGCAGGCCTGTGCGCCGCGCTGATCCTGTTCTGATCTCCGAGCACGCGGTGCGGGGCGCACCTGAAATCGAATTCACCGAGGAGTAATCGTCATGACCTTCACCATCAATGAACAGCAGTTCCTCGCGGAGGCCGGGATCGGCCGACTGGCCACGGTGTCACCAGAGGGCGTTGTGCAGAACAACCCGACCAACTATCGGGTGAACGCCGACGGCACGATCGATATCGGGGGCATGCGGATGCGTGCCAGTCGAAAGTATCGCAATGTGGAGGCGGGCAGCCGGGTGTCGTTCGTTATCGACCAACAGGTTTCCTTGGAGCCCTACGTGATTCGCGGCATCGAGGTACGCGGGAAGGCCGAGGTGCTCGATGACGAGGAACCACCGTTCCCGCACCAGGAACGCACGATCATCCGAATTCATCCCGAACGGATCATCTCCTGGGGCATCGACGGCGGGTCGTTCGACTTCGCCAGTCGCGGCGCCGAGTAGTCGGGCATCGTGGGTGCTCGAGGGTGGCGGCGCGGTCACTTGTACCAGCTGTCGCCCTCGGCGGCTGCTCGCCGTTGCAAGTAGTCGGTCAACGAACCGGCAACCCACTTGCGGTCATCGGTTTCGTGATCCCATACATACACGCCGGTGTTGTGTCGCGATGGCAGTCGGACGTAGGCGAACTGGTCACCACCGCCGTTGTCGCCGAAGAACATCAGCTGGTCGAAGGGCATGTACAGCTCCGCGAATTCGGCATCACGACGGAACTGGGTGTTCTGATCGATGATCTCCTCGACCGACCACACCAGCCCTGATCCCCACTCGGCCTGGACACCGTTCGTGTGCCGCAGCAGCTCTCGCAACTCGTTCGGCACGGCCTGCCCCAAACGCCCCTCGACCTGGTCTATCTCCGTGCCGGAAGCTTCCGGTCCGAATTCCGCATCCTCATAGAGTTCTCGGATCAGGTCCTTCCACATTCGCCGATCTTGCCATGCGGTGAACGTTGTTGAACCCGTGGCTCTTACGGCGACTGCCCATTCCGTGCGACTTCGATCATCACACCGCAGCACGCCTGGACGGCACCCCCCGGCTCGGACCGATCCGGTATGCGTTGGGCGACAACAGATGCTGCCACCGTGCGGAGCGGCCCGGTCAGGCGGCGAAGACGGTGCGGACGACGGACTCGTCGCCGTCGATCTCGACCAGTCCGAGGGCGAGGGCGTCGCCGAGGGGGAGGGCGCCGGCGGCGAGGCCGAGGATGTAGGCGGGGTCGGCGCGGACGGTCGCGTCGAGGTCGCGACCGTCGTGTGGGCCGACTTCGAAGCCGGAGTGCGTCGCGCGGAGCTGGAGGGGCGGGCCGCCGATCTCGAGCCCGACCGTCGCCGAGGGGCGGACCTCGACCCGGGTATCGAGCAGTGCGGGGACGGCGAGGGCGAGCCACCCGGGGCGGAAGGAATCATCGTCGGCGGGGCCGCGGACCATCAACGGGGTGGACCAGCGGATCAGGCTGTCGATCGGCTGGCGCAGCTCGGCGCCCCACGGCGTGAGGGCGTACTCGACGATGCTTCCCTCGCCGGTCAATCGCCGCTCGATCACGTCGGCGG
Source organism: Nocardia sp. NPDC058519 (assembly GCF_042719755.1). NCBI lineage: Bacteria > Bacillati > Actinomycetota > Actinomycetes > Mycobacteriales > Nocardiaceae > Nocardia > Nocardia sp. NPDC058519. The sequence continues at coordinate 40,974 of NZ_JBHXNK010000007.1, forward strand.
CCTCGAGATCGCGGAGCCGGTCGGCGAGCAGGTTGGTCGCGATACCGGGAAGGCCGTCGAGCAGGTCGCGGTAGCGGGCGGGGGCGATCAGGAGCTGGCGGACGATGAGCAGGTTCCACCGGTCGCCGACGACTTCGAGAGATCGGGCGAGCCCGCAGTACTGGCCGTAGCTACGCATCATTTCCTACAATCGCTTGAAATTCTCAAGTGCGCGTGACATGCTCAAGCATACCTTCGATGCCGAGCCCAGAGGGGGCCACCATGGCCGATATCACCAAGAGTGTGCGGCCCGGCTGGGTCGACGACGATCTGTTCCCGTTCGAGAGCAGATTCGTCGATATCGACGGGCACACCGTGCACTACGTCGACGAGGGGTCAGGTCCCACACTCCTGTTCCTGCACGGCAACCCGACCTGGTCATTCCTCTGGCGCGACGTGATCCGCGCGCTGCGCGACGACTTCCGGTGCGTCGCCCTCGACTACCCGGGTTTCGGGCTGTCGACGCCGAAGCCGGGCTACCGTCACCGGCCCGAGGAGCACGCAGACGTGGTCACCGGGTTCGTCGACACGCTCGCCCTCGATGAGGTCACGCTGGTCGGGCAGGACTGGGGCGGCCTGATCGGCCTTGCGGTCGCGCAGCGGCGGCCGGGCGTCTTCGATCGGCTGGTGCTCGCCAACACCTGGGCGTGGCCGGTCAACGGCGTCCTCCACTTCGAGGCTTTCTCCCGCATCATCGGCGGACTCCCGAGCCGCTTCCTGATCCGGCGATTCAACGTTCTCGTCACCACGTTCATCCCCACCGGCCACCGCAGGCGGAAGCCGACAGCAGCCGAGATGACCCACTACCGCCGGGCACTGGACACCCCCGAGCGGCGCCAGGCCTCCGCGGTACTCCCTGGTCGGGTCCTCGCCAGCCGGGCCTTCTTCGCCGAAGTCGAGGCCGGCCTCACCGACCTCGCCCACCTGCCGACACTGATCGTGTGGGGTGACGCCGACATCGCCTTCCGTCCTCAGGAGCGCGAGCGCCTGGAAGCGACGTTCACCGACCACAAGACCGTGATCGTCGAAGGCGCGGGCACCTACGTGGAATCGGACGCGCCCGCGGAGTTCGTCGCCGCGATCCGCGAATGGACCGCGACGCAGCCATGAACTATCTCTGGACGGTACGGGCGAGTATGCCGAGGGTGGCTCGTAGTGCCGACTCGGGAATGATCGGGAAGATAGCGGCCTCGCGGTAGCGGGGCGCGATCTTGCTCCAGTCGTAGTACGAGGTGACCAGGGTGCCGGTCTCGTCGGCCTCCAGGCGATAGCCGTACCGGTGCTCGATCGGCGGCTTGATCGTGCCCGAGATCGTCCATTCGAGCTGCTTGTCCTGCTCGAACTCGGTAATGATCACTGTCACATCGTATTTGCCCATCGGCAGGTCATTCAGCGACTCGCGGTCCATGTGCACGATGAACTCGTCGCCGACACCCGCGACAGGCTTTCCCTCCGCCGATTGCAACATGCCCGAACTGTCGATGGCTACATGCCCTTCGGGGGAGCACAGCAGCGTGAAGATCTCCGAAGGAGACGCGGAGACATGCCGCTGGACCTCGAACCGTTCTACCGTCATGTCCTCCACCCTCGCACACTCGGCGCCGCGGCAGACTGCGTGTGAGCCCCGGAGCTGGGCGAGGCAACCACGATCGGTTGTGGGTGGCCTATACCTGCGCAGGTTCTCGTGGTGGGTAGCTGCGCGCCCAGCGGCACGTGCGGATATCCAGATCCACCGTCGCACAATAGATCTTGGTAGACCTGACACGTGGACATTCAGGATCTTCAAGCACGCGCAATTGAAGTGCACGACCTCTACGACGACTTGAACCTCGTCGAACGAGGCCGGACATGGACTCGGCAAGACTTCGTGCTCGGTTTCGTAGGCGATGTAGGTGACCTCGCGAAACTCGTGATGGCAGCGGAGGGTACGCGATCCATGCCAGGCGGACGCGAAGCGCTGGAACATGAACTCGCCGACTGTCTTTGGTCGGTTCTGATCTTGGCCCATCGGTACGAGGTGGATGTCGAAGCCGCCTTCTCGAAAACGATGAGTGAGCTGAAGGACACCATCTCCGCGCGGCTGGCCGAGCTCCCGACTCGGCAATGACCCCCGGGAGAGACGCCCCATTCGGCATTTGTGTGCGTTCGGCCGAGCCTCAGTCCGGCCGGCTTGAACCGCACGATTGGCGGCAGAAGGGTGCGTTCCGGCGGACTTGATCCACGTTGAGCGATGATCTGTCGGGTGGATGGACTTCTGGTCTTGGTGAACGGACTACCCGGGGCGGGCAAGACGACGTTGGGCGCCCAACTCGCACGGTCGCTGGACGCGTGGTTCCTATCCAAGGACGCGGTCAAGGAAGCACTCGCCGCCAGTATCGAAAATGCTGTCGACGTACCGGAATTGGGCGGCGTCGCCATGGACACGATCTGGGCACTGGCCGCCCGAACGCCGACCGATGTTGTCATCGACTCGTGGTGGTTCAAGCCACGGGATCTGGCGTTCGCACGTGCGGGCATCGAAAGATCCGGTGCCCGCCGCACTGTAGAAATATGGTGCGATGTTCCCGCGGAGGTCGCACGCTCCCGATACGCCACTCGGCAACGTGCGGCCATCCATCGAGACCGGCAACGTTTGGACCAGGAATGGGACCACTGGGCTGTCCATGCCGCACCGCTGGGGCTCGGCCCCGCCGTCGTGGTCGACACCACCCGAACAGTCGATTGCGCCGCACTCGCAAAGCGAATACAGGCGATTACCGGTTTCGCGGCAGAGCAATAGCCTCCGGTCGAGACTAGCCTCAACCGGTGGGTCGCGGCAGATGCGGATGTTCTGAGCCCGGCATCTCTGGTCCACCAGCTACTCCGGCATGGTTGCTTCGCTTTGCGCGCACAGCGGCATCTCTGTGCGATTGAGGACACGATAGTTTCAGCGCGGCTATGCCGATCCTGGGGCGGTCCCGGATGTGCACGTCGCTGACGCTTCGTGGTCAGTTCGGACAGCGGATCAGAGGGCATCGGTGACGGCGCAACTGTCGGTGGTGTCATGCATGATCGACGCGTCACACCGAGAGACGGAGAAGCGCCATGCCGATCACAAACCATCAGACCGCAGGGCATGCGTTCCTGCAAGAGATGTACGAGGACCCCTACTTTCCCGATGCCGTGCTCGACCAGTGCAGGGCGGTATTGCTGCGGCTGTGCGAGACAATCGAGGCGGAACGACCATCGGATCTGGCGACCCTGTACGTGCTTACGCAAGCCGCGACGGCGGAATTCAACGACCTGCAGACGGAGTTCGAGGCGGCCGGTAGCGAAATCGAGACGGTCGCGCGCGAATTGATCGCCGACGATTTCTGCTTGATCGCTGCGGCCTATGGCTTCACGGAGGCGGATTCCGCGGAATTGATCGCCGGGCGAGACTGGTGAGCCACGGGCAGCAGAGCTCGAAACGAATGAGTGAACTCGCCCACGGACGAAGGCGGCTACAACGGCCGGTGGGTCAAGAACCAGACAAACACACTCAACTCGGCGTTACGGGATGTCCTGGGTCTCAGCGGTCTCGTCTGCCGAACGCGCAGTTCACGGCATTACCGGACGTCGGTCCTGTCGGCACCGTTGCGATCCGATCCGCTTGAAGCTCGGAGGCAGACCGAGACCGACGCCGTCGTTCTACTTCTAGGCCTTGCTGACTAGCCCCCAACCGGGATTGAGGTCAGGAGGGTTCTCGCCGGAATCGATGTAGTACGAGTTTTGCCAGACCACATTCTTGTAGGACACGCGGGTGCCCGGGGTTGAATACGCTCTCGATGGACTCCACGGCGCGTAGTTGGCAGCCGCTGGATCTACAGGTTCCGCGCTCAACATGTTCTCCTGATCGCAGCCGAGGTACTGTTGGCCACGGCCTGGTTGGGTTCGAGCATCTCCTGCCAAGCGTCGCACCGAACTGTACCGGCGCACCAAGCGAGGGCTCGAACCATGCCCTGCCGGGCTAATTCTCAGCGGACTATCGCTCATCGGCATTTGCGTGCGTTGAGCAGAGCCTCAGTCCGGCCGGCCTGAACCGCACGATAGGCGGCATGTGAGTGCGTTGCACGACCACGACCCCGCCTGCTCAGGGGTGAGGCGGGGCCGTGCGAGTCAATTCACTCGATCAGCGGTAGTGCACGAGATGGCTGCTGAATCAACGAACTCCTCCGATGTGAACGGTGCTGACGCCCTCGCCGACGACGATGACAGGCCCAATCGGCTCCAGGCGATCGCGGGGCGGTTTCAGGTCCATTTCGCGAGCGACGATTCGGTACCGCCGTTTGGGCCCATCGAAAACCGTAGCGCGTCCGTCGACGAGTTTAACCTCGTGTCCATCTCTGAACTTGTCTCCAGAAAATCTTCGCTGTCGACTGGAAGATGGTCGGAAAGCTGTCGGTGGCAGAGTCGCCGGGCTCTGGCTTGAAGGGTTCATTCAACCTGTAACTGACCTGGTAGACGTTCCCATCTCCGGTCGCCGGGGCAGTCCCAGTGACGCCGTAGCCGTATAGCGTGCCGGTTTCATACCGCATCCAGAAAAGCTCCACCGACCAGCCGCTTTGGACGGGATCTGTTCTCCAACTCGAGGTCATGAGCGTCTCCTCGCACGATGGGGGCGGGACATTCGAGTGAACTCCGCAGAATCGATCCGCCTAAAAGCGTAGATCAGCCCGACCGGGTTGAGACTGATTGACGCTCGTCGGCATGAGCGGGCGTTCGCGACTGCGCGCCCTGTTGCACTTCAAAGAGCGTCCCGGGCGAACCCAGCTGATTCGGTTTGCGTGGTCCGTAAGGGATAATCCGATGGTATGAGCTTCACCGATGCCGAAGTCGGCTACCTCCGGTCACAACCGCTCGCTCGCCTCGCCACCCGCACCGCGGACGGACAGCCCGACGTTGTCCCGGTCGCGTTCGAATTCGACGGCACCTTCTTCTGGGTTGGCGGTGGTGCGACCTTCCCCAGGACGCGCAAGGCGCGCAATGTCGCGGCGGGCAACGGCGAGGTGGCACTGGTCGTCGATGACCTGCTGTCGCTCGACCCGTTCATCGCCCGCGGCCTGCGCGTCTACGGTCGCGCCGAACCGCCAGTCGAGCGAACAGGCATGGTGGGACCTGGTTACTACCTACGAATCACACCCGTGCAGTCCTGGAGTTGGAATCTCGCCGGGGAGCCGGCCGGCGATCAGTGGTACGACACCCACCACACCTGGCATTGACGAATCCAGTGGGTAGAGCCCAACTGTGCTCGCCTCCGACCCGTTGACTATCGCGACGCGTACTGTCACCCCTCGTGCCGACTGGTGGTAGCAAACAGGTTCGCGCCGCGCGCAAGCGCAAGAAGCGGATGGCTCAGGTCACCCACGACCTCACCGACGCGCAGTGGGACGCGCTCAAGACGTCGTGGGGCGGGTGCGCGTATTGCGGCGCCCCGGTCACCTCGCTGCAGAAGGACTGCGTGCAGGCCATCTCGCGCGGTGGCCGCTACACGCTCGGCAATGTCGTGCCCGCGTGCGGCTCATGCAACGCCAGCAAGTGCAATGCCGAGGTGACCGGCTGGCTGCGGCGCAAGAAGCTCGACGAACGCTCGTTCCTCGTGCGCCACTACGAGATCGCCTCCGAGCTGACTACCCGGTTCGCCTAGGTCATGTCTCTCGATCGAGTCCGCTCCCGCAGGGTCCCGGCTCCATTGGTCGGTATCGAGCAACGGCTCGCGTTCGGTGGGTGGCTGACAACGCTGTGGAACGATGATGCAAGGCGCCGGAACTGATGGTTTGCTCTAGGTGTTAGCCGAACACGAAGCGCCGCAAGGGGGACCGATGGATTCCAAACACACGGGCCGCGTAATGACGCTGCGAACAGCGACATCGGCAGTGGTGGTCGCGATAGCTGTGGCGATGGCAGCTACTGCGTGTGACATCCCCCGGATCTCCGACTTCAGCGATGGGTGCAAGAAGCTGTCGAATGCGGACGTCATCGATGTGTTCGACGCAGGAACGACGGTTGACGGGTTCAATTACCGGCCCTCGCCTTCCGGCGATTCGGCCCCGCACCTGGACAGCAACGTGCTGGCGGAAGGAGACATCTGCGCTAGATATGTCAGCGGATGGAAGGACGGCGATCGCGTGGGCAACAGCATGGTGTACGCGAGGACGCAGACCGGAAGCGATGCGCCAGCTGTTTTTCAGCGTGAGCGGGCAAAATCCCTCACCCGCGACCCCAACGAGGCGCAAACGCTGAGAGCCTTCTACTTGTACGACATCCGGCACGGCGACGAAGCGTTCTGCACTGTCACCAAGGACGACGACGACCCCGCTAACGGCGTGCTGGTGCGTTTCGGCGACAAGGTGGTGTACGTCGATGTCCCCACTGTCAGCACCCTGACCGAAGGGCAAAACTGCGATCGGGCTCGACAGCTTGCCGACGAGCTCCGCTAGGACAGGTCTCCAAGCATCGCTATCATGAACGACAAGGTCAGCATTCAGTCGCAGCTGGACCGACCTGGCCAAGTCGACTCGCGAATGGGAAAGAGCGGCGTCGGATCATGGCAGAGGACCTGACTGTGACTCGGGTGCTGGTGATACCCGCGTCCGAGTTGCGCGAGCGGTTCTCCCGGTCGTCCGGTCCGGGAGGACAGCACGTCAACACCACCGACAGCCGGGTAGAGCTGTCGTTCGACCTCGCCAACTCGCCCTCGGTGCCGGAGTGGCTGCGCACCCGGATGCTCGACCGCCTGGCCACCCGCCTGGTCAACGGGGTGCTCACGATCGCCGCATCGGAGCAACGCGCACAGCTGCAGAACCGCGCGGCCGCCCGCGAACGCCTGGCCTCGTTACTGCGTGACGCCGCGGCCGCCCCGCCACCTGTTCGCCGCGCGACCAAGCCCTCGCGTGGAGCGAAAGAGCGTCGCATCTCCGCGAAGAAGCGGCGCGGCGTCACCAAACGCAACCGCCGCGCATCTCCTGACGACTAGGTCAGGTCTCCCAATAGCTTCAGCCATTCGACCACGAGGGCCATGACGATCCCGGCCCGGTATGTGCAGGCCAGCTTGTCGTAACGAGTCGCGACACCACGCCAATGCTTCGCCTTGTTGAACGCCCGCCCGCGGTGATCAATACCGCCAGACCGCGACCGTTGCCGTCGGTGGCCAGATGGGCTTTGGTAGTCAGCCCGCCCCGAGACCGGCCGATCCCGTGATCAGCCGGCTCATAACTCACCATCCGGGCCAGCAACCACGCCACCACCACGACGGGTGTTGGCGCCGTGTTGATGCACCCGCACGACCGTCGAATCGACCGAAACTACCCAATCGAGGTTGCCGGTCGCGTCCGCCAACGCGGTCAACGCGACCAACACCCGATCCCAGGTGCCGTCGGCGGCATAACGGCGGTGACGCTTCCACACCGTCTGCCACGGACCGAACACCTCGGGCAGGTCCCGCCAGGGCATCCCGGTTCGCAACCGAAACAACATTCCCTCCACGACCTGGCGGTTGTTGGAGAAGTTACGGCCCACGCGGCCATCGGATTTCGGTAACAGCAGCTCGAGCAGTTCCCACTGGTTGTCCGTCAGAACCTGATGCCGATCACCCGCAGTCTCCGCCACGGCGAACATGATGCCCGTCCCGACGGCCTACCGGTCGTGAACTGGAAATCCGATTGGGAGGCATGACCTAGCCGAATCGTCATCGGCCCGCCGCCGCGTTAGCCCCGATACCCTAACCGTCGAGCAGGACGGGCAGTTCGTTCAAGGCCGCGAAGCTGATGGAATTGAGATATGCGATGACCTGGCTCGCCTGCTCACTCTCGGGGATCGCGAGGTCCAGGAGGGGGCCGGCTTCCTCGTCGAGGATGATGAGGCGGAAGGAGATGGCGAGCAGCTTCGCCAAGGACCATTCGAAGCCCTGGCCAATGAACAGCATCTCGAAAACCTGGTCCCCGGTAAGTATTTCACCAGTCGGCCATTGCCGGACAGGGGCCACTGGGGACTCGAAGAAGGTCCGGCTCGCCGCCCGCACCTCGGCCGCCTGACTACCGTCCCAGCCGAAATAGTCCCACCCAGCTTTGAATTCGGTACCCGCGCCTGCGGCGGTGAGGTCATCGGGCAACATTGACAGCAGCATTTCTTCGGTAGCGAGGTCGAGGGGGTAGTTGACCCGGCCGTAGCAGCCAAAGCCGCTGTGTCCGTCGTTATTGGCTGGGCAGGCTAGGCAATCGTCGACGAAGGCGTCGAGCTGGGCCGCTTGCTTGAGTGCTTTGGTGACGCTTGACTTGACTTTCACCGCGCCCGTCGGGCGCGTCACTACATTGCTGAAAGTCAGTCTGCGCCAAGGCCTTCCGACGTTGTGCTGGTTATCGTCAAGCGTGAACATCGCCGCACCTCGCAGGATGAGCAGTTCGAGGATCTTTCCGGTGCCAAGCGTCTGCTTCGGCCGACACGGTAGGTCAACGACGTAATCTAAAGCCACGCCGTTACCCTATCCAGCTATCGCGACCGACGCGGCCCTCACGGTCGAATGGCTGAAGCTATTGGGAGACATGACCTAGCCGACGGCAGCGCCACGGGTCGGGGGATCGGCGGCACGGGCTCGTGCCCCAGGAAATTCGCTCGACACCAGTGGGCCTCCTGACATCGAACCCACGAATGGGCCTTTCCCACTCCGCGGCGACCGACCTGCCGGTCACGCTAGACGAAACCGCCTTCCGCAGGGCCTAGGTGGTACGAAAGGCCCTGCGCAGCTAGCCCGTTGAGAAAGGTGTTCGGTTCGACTACTTGCGCGGGGGCCAACGCACCGGTTGCCTCGAATGAGTCTTGGAGGGTGAGCTCGGCGATTCTGGCAGTGATCGGTGCGGTGATGTCAAAGATCCCCTCGGCGGCGAGGTTTGCTGTTCACACGATCGAGTCGGTTCGGATTGTGATCGCGATCCGGAAGCGGGTGGGATCGTCATCGATCCTGTCGTGTGAGGAGCCGGTCGTGGCGCTCAAAACCTTTTTCACAAGTGGAGCGACCGGACTGCGCAACCCTTTTCCGATCGCTCTGGTCAAGGTCGGCGCGAGTCGGTCCGGAACTCTTGTTTTGAACGTGGACGTCGTCATCGATGTCCGGATGCGGTCGATGCTCAGGTGTCGTGGGAGGGTGAGGACTTCCGGTGCGGGGTAGGTGAAAGTGGGCTGTATTCCCTGCGGTCGGCCGAAGTCTGCCGTGCCATAGGCAGGTGTCGCGACGTCGATGAAGCCGTGATCGAACTGGGTGATGGGTTCGCCGATGCCGCGCAGGAAATTGGTGTAGGCGGCGCCACTGGGGATCCAGCCGGTGATGTCGTAGGCGATGTCAACCGTGTCGATGTGGTCGAAGTCGGCGGCGGTGATCGACGCGAGCATGTCGGCGAGCGCCGCATAGAACGCTGCGGAGGGAATCACCGCGATCCCGGCGCGGACGGCGGGTTCGTGCAGGTTGTCGAAAGCGAAGCGGATCGAGCTCTGCTCGCCGCTGATGTCGACATAGTGGGTTCGCGTGGCGATGGCGGCGCGAGCGATCGGTTCGCACGTCTCGACGAACGAACCCGCGGCGTTGACGACGGTGGTCACTGTGGCGCAGATGGCCTCTAGCCGAGGACGATCGGTCAATTCCACCACCTCGATCGGAACGGGCCGACCCAGCGCGGCGGTGAGGGCGGTGAGCTTGGCGCGGTCGCGGCCGACGCAGACAACGTCACGGCCCGCGCCGAGTAGTTCGCGAACTATCTGTCTGCCGGTGTAGCCGGTCGCTCCGAAGACGGCGACCTCGTTGGCGCGGTAGCCAGGCATTGGATGACTCCTTCTGACGTAATGGTGGTGAACGCGACGGTTGTTGTTCGATGCTCAGACACCGTGGACGGGGCGACCCCCGATGCGGGTCCGGCCGTGTTCTGTCGCCCACGTCTGCGCGATGTGTCCGGTCAGTCGCGCTGCGTTGTGCACGGTGGTCCAGTCGACGTTGTCGACTGTGTCCGAGGGTTGGTGCAAGTTACTGATCCATCCGTTCTCGACTGACAGCAGCGACACCGTCGGTAGGCCGGCGACGGTCATCACGGCGGCGTCTGTCGCGTTAGGGATGGCGATTTCGTCGATCGGAATGTTCAATTCGGCCGCGGCCTGCATCGCCCGGTCGACGGCGCCGGCGTGGGAGCGGTTCGTCAGCCCCTCGCGGCGGGCAACGCCGAGCGGGCCGTGACTGCCGACCGCATCGAGATTGACGACCAGCGTGTTTGCCGGGTCGAGGTGTCGTCGTGTCTTGTGCAGCCAGTCCCGGATGCCGCCGTTGGCGGCTTCCTCGCCACCAGGAAACACGATCACGACAGTGGTGTCGGGCAGCGGGTCGAGCACCAGCCGGCGTGCCACCTCGAGGACCGCCGCCACACCGGAAGCGTTGTCATTGGCGCCCGGCGCTGTCGGGCTGCGCATCGACTGGATCATCAATGCGGCACTGGTCGCCATGATCACCCCGGCGGCGGCGCGAACCTTTCGGGAAGGCATCGCTGCTGCCGCCAACGCCGCCAACGGCATCGCGTGGCTCGGGAGCGCGCGGCCGGTCGACTTCGCCAACAAGCGGCTGCCTGCGACCGCATGCGGATGCCAGACCATGCCCATGTGCGCGGCGTCGTGGTGGGCGGCGAGCACCAAGGTTCGCCGGGGCGTTCCCTCGGCGGGGATCCGGGCCCACACGGAAGTTCCGCGGCGGGCAGGCAACAATCGCTTCACCACATTCAGGCGACCGGAGACCTCCAGCTCGTAGGCCGCAGCCACCGCTGCTCCGGCCACCCGCGCGGCAGGATGCGACAGCAGTGCCAGTTCCGCCCCGACCGCAAGATATGCCAGATGCGCTGGTGCCCAGGATGATTGAGTACGGAATGTCGTAGTAGTGATGTCCTTCGCGCCGATCTCGGCTAGCCGGTCGGCGAGGTAATGCGCGGATTCGCGTTCACCCCGGCCAATCGTGCGTCTGTCCAAACCGACGAGCTGTTCGACGTCGCGACGCAGCCGCACGGCGGCCTCGGCGGGCACTTCGTGGTCGGTGAAATCGTTTGACGCACTGGGTGTTCGCGTAGTGGGGGTCATCGCAGGGTGCCTTTCTTCGGGTTCGGGTTCCGGGCCGCGCCGGTGGCGGCGATGAACGAGATGAGTTCACGGGCGAGGGTGTCGGGTTGGTCCTCGCTGACGAATGTGTAGGCATGCCATGCCGCCTCCAGACACCTTCGTCCGATCATTGACAGAGTCGCGCTCTGTTACCGAGTCATGGTCTGCGAGTATGGTCGGCTCTATGAGTGACGTCAAGCCCCGCCGCCGCGACATCAGTGCGGCCCTCACCAGAACGGCAGTGCTGGACGCGGCACGGACCCTGTTCATCAGCAAGGGTTTCGAGACGACCTCGATCGACGAGATCGCCCGCGCCTCGCAATCCAGCAACGGCGCCGTGTACCACCACTTTCGGGACAAGCAGGAGATCTTTGCCGAGCTCTTCCGCACCAGCCAGGCGTCGATCATGCAAACCGCCGTCGCTGCCATGCCGTCCGACGCCACCGCCTGGCAACGCGTCGAACAGGCCACCCGCGCTTTTCTGCGGAGCTATGTCGACGATGACGACGCCAGGACGCTGCTGAGGCAGGCGATCAGCGTGCTCGGATGGGACCGTGTGCGCGAACTCGACGAAGAATTGTCGCTGCCACTGATCCGGGCAACCCTGACCGAGGCCATGCGAACCGGCGAAGCCAAACCCGTCCCCGTCTCCGCCGCCGCTGACATCCTCTTCAGCGTCTACTGCAACGCGGTCCTGGTCATCGCTGCCGGACACGACCCAGGCCGGACCGCCGACGACGTCGAAACCGTCATCGTCACCCTGCTCAGCGGATTGCGGGCCGACTCGGAACGACCGGAATAGACACCCGCCGGTTTTCTCGACACTTCCGGCCGTGCCGCGGGTCAACGGTCGATTCGGTTGAACGCAGATCGCCGCATGGCCGAATGGACGCAAGCGTCATGGGTGGCCTGAGTAACATCTTCGATCGCCCAGCGATCTTCCAGACAACATCGATTCAGGAGGTTCGAATGCTTTCTGCGAAGAGACTTGCTGCGAGTGCCGTCGTTGTTACCGCCACTGCTTCCGCTGCGCTCGTCGGTGTCGGCGGCGTAGCCCAGGCCGACGTGCCGGTGTGGCAGGCCAACTGTCACGTGTACAACATCTTCAACACCGGCGGGATGGCCAATTGCGAGCTGCCGACCTGGCATCAAGTGAAGCTCACTTGCGTTGCATGGCCTGTCCCGTTCGTCTACTGGAAGTACGGCCCCGCGCAGTACGGGCAGAACCAGTCCTGGGCCAGCTGCGACTCACTCAACGCATTGGTGGGGATCGAGGTTATCCAGGCGTAGGACGGCTCGGCTGACGACCGCGACATCCACTGTCCTCGCTTCGGTTGCTTCCAGGCATCGTTGCCGCCGGTGCGGAGCCGTACATCCCGGAACTTCTTGTGCCGCAGTGGCGTTGGATCAGCCGCGGTAGGTCCAGCCCTCCGGTCGCCAGGATGCAGGCATGTTCTCGCGCGCGTACTCGACCATGATCCGGATCAGCTCGGATCGGTTCGGCTCGCCCTGTTTGGTGAGCAGCTCCTCAGCGATGGCCTGGTCATCCAGGGCTGCGATCTGGTCGTCGGACATGCGCAATGCGAGCACTGGTCGACGTGGTCCGGGTCTGGGCATGAGGACTACCTCCGGGCGAACTCGATCAGAATGGCAGCGGCGACGACCAGTCACGCTACCGCGTGCAGTCCGGCGCAGAGAGGAATTGACCGATCCCTGCCCGCACATCACCGACCTGCACACCAGCCGACTGCGGGCCATGTACCAGGACTCCGAATACCGCGTGTTTTCCGACGGCGGCGACTAGCTACTGCTCAGCCGCACCGACTATGACGTCACCACTGTCACCGAATTCCTGCATCGCCAATCGATTAGCTAGCACCCAGCGCGAAGTGCCCGAGATGGTTTGTCGCGAAAATCAATTCGTGCCCCTGAGCATTCCTCCGCCTGCCGGCCGCTGTGACACGTCTTGTCCTCAGCTGCTGGGGGAATCCTGGATGAGTGCGATGGATGCCGCGTAGAGGTCCGGGATCAGTTCGGGTAGACCTTCCGGGCCGTCTTCGTTGAGGCAATCGCGGATCCGGTCGTCGATTCCGCCGATCAGCAAGAGCATGATGCCCTCGGGCGGAGTGGTGTGCAACTCTCCCTGTGCGACACCGCGGCGGTGCGCGCCGAGCATCCGGTTGGCGAACACCTTCTTCATTTCCACGCGGTGTCTGGCCAGTGCTGGTCCCACCGAGAGTGCTTCGACGTGCAGGGCGCGTGCGATATCCGGTTCTGCTGACAGCAGGGCCAGATACTCCTCCAGTGACTTGCGGAGCAATACCTTCCAATCGGCGTCGCGAAAGGTCTCGAGCTTGGCGTTGAGCGCGTTGTCCACGACCTCGACGATCATCTCGAACGCGGCGACATAGCAGTCCTCTTTGTCGCGGTGCAGAACGTAGAAAGTACGGCGAGACACCTTCGCGCGCTTGACGATCTCGCTCACGGTCGTCGGCCCGTAGCCCAGTTCCGAGACCGCCTGCAATGCCGCCCAGGCGACTCGGCCGCGCTGTGAGGCGAGTACCTCGTCGCGGCTCATCGCGCTGGGTCCCGGTGGCAGCGGTTCCGAGGACGCCGGCGCGACAACACTCATACCCGCATCGTATCGAGGCCATCGTCGGCCTGCTCACGGTGTCCCAATGCGCTGTTCCCGCGCCCGAAGAGCTGTGACGTGTGTCGCTCATTGCGGCCGAATGTTAGGTACGTTACAGTTCCGATCTGATGGGAACGAGTGCGTACCTATCTTGGAGCCGAAGCGTTCAACGAAGGGCTGGTTGGGATTCGATGAGGTTGTTCTCCAGAAGGTGGTTGGCGGGGGCGGTGGTTGCCGCGACCACGATCGCCGTGTCGGCGCTGGTAGTGCCCGCTACACAGGCGCAACCCGATGGTGGCGCGCAGGGCGTGGCATGGACGGCGACCGCAGACGGCCCGCCGCTGTATCCGGGCATCCATATCGATTGGGATGTGCCGATCACGATGAGCGACGGCACGGTGATCAAGGCCAATGTCTACCGGCCGATGGATGCCTCCGGTCGCATCGTGGAAACTCCGACACCGACCATCCTCAACATGACGCCGTATACAAAACTGGCGTCGATGCTCGCCTCCTCGGCGTTGTCGATTCCGGTCCTCTACGACCTGTTCACCACAGTGATGAACCGGTTCGACCTGTTCAACCTCACCGGAACGCCGTTCTCCGGTATCGGTGATCTGATCGGTGTGACCTCCGGCGGGGCGGCCCGGCTGTTCTCGGCCGACGACAAACTGATCAAGAGCGGATACACCTATATCGTCGCCGATATCCGGGGCACCGGCTTCTCACAGGGCACCTGGGATATGTTCGGCGAGCGCGAAACTCAGGACACCCTCGAGATGATCGACTGGGCCGCGAACCAACCGTGGTCGGACGGCAATATCGGCATGAGCGGGATCTCGCACTCGGGCATCAATCAGCTGCAAGCGGCTCAGCAGAATCCGCCCGCGTTGAAGGCGATCTTCCCCGCGGTGGGAGCCAGTGACCTGGTGCGCTCGTACGCGCTCCCGGGCGGTGCGGTCAATCCGGTGTTCACCCCGGCCTGGATGGCGGCGATCAACGCCGGGAAGTGGCTGCCCGACCTCGCATCGATCTTCAACGGCACGTTCGACTGGAAATGGCTCGCCGATCGAGCGGCCAGTCCCGCCACCTGGCTGGTGGAGTTGATCCAGGCCGTCTTCGTGTTCTCGGTGGACGCGATTCCACCGCATCTCGCCGAGCACCTGGCGCCGAACAGCGATCTGCGCGCGGGCATCGAACGGTCGGCCGACAAGATCAAGGTGCCCACCTTCCTGGTCGGCGGATATCACGACCTCTTCGGCCAGTCGCAGATGAAGAGCTACGAGCAGATCCCGCTGCCGCCGGGGCAGAAGCGGATCTTCATGAACGACGGCTACCACGTGTCGGTCGGCTCCGGCGCCGGCCGCCCCGGCGGGCCGCCCCGGCTGGATGTGTTGCAGCGCGCTTGGTACGACAAGTGGCTCAAGGGAATCGACAACGGTATCGATGAGTTCGGCCCGGCCACGCTGTTCCAGCAGGGCGGCGGCTGGACCAGCGGCGACTACCCGCTGCCGGGTATGACCCACACCCGGCAGTACCTGTCTCCGGTCCCCAGCGGCACCACCGGGATCGTCGCACACGACGGCTCCCTCACACCGGAAGTTCCGGTCGAAAAGGCCGACCTCACGGTCGCTCCCGGCCTTTCGACGCTGTGTTCGCGCGATGCGGCCCAGGCGACGGCGGGAGTGCTGGCGATCATCGACGGGTGTGCGAAGGACTCCAGGATCTCCGAGGTCGCGGCGCTGACATTCACCAGCAAGGCCGTCGACGCACCGACCCTGGTCTCCGGGCCCGTGGCGGTGCATCTGAACACCGTCCACGACGTCACCGACGGCTACTGGAGCATCACTCTCAATGATGTTGCCCCCGATGGCAATTCGAAGGTCATGACTTCCGGGCAGTTGACCGCCTCGCTACGGGCGATCGACGAGGGCCGAAGCCGGAAGTCGGCCACCGGCGACTACATCGACCCCTATCAGTACCTGACCCTCGAAACTCGCCTGCCCACCGTCCCGGGCCAGGCGACAACCCTCGACATCGGCCTGACCGGCGTCCACGCTGTCCTGCAACCCGGGCACCGGCTCAGGGTCGACGTGTACGCGTCGAACATGCCCAAGGGCCTCCCGATACCCGCGCTGCTGATCGAAACCCAGTTGCGTCCACAGCATCTGCTCCTCGATCCCAGCGCGCCGAGCTGGGTCAACGTACCGCTGAGTCGTCCTCTTTGACCGCCTGGCCAGGGCCGCGCTCGGGTGAGTGCTCGAGGCACCCACCCGGGCGCGGCCCTGGGTCAGCTGGACACCTCCGAAGCCGCCGAAGCGGGGGCGTCTGGGGTCGTTTGTGGGCGTGGCAGGGTGAAGGTGGCCAGGACCGAGGCGATGGCGACGGCGAAGCACGCCGCTGTGTACCAGAGGTTTCCGATGGGGTCGCCGTTGCTCGTCCGGCCGTCGACGGCGTCGAAGAAGTCGGGTAGTGACGCGATCCAGAGGAAGGCGAAGACGACGAGGTAGAGGGCGCTGAATCGTTGCACGAACGGGTCTGCGTACTGCGGATCTGCCGCGGTACCTCGGCGGAGCTGGGACCATTGGCGAACCATCACGACCCCGGCGACCACCACGAGGACGGCCAGTTCCAGTGCGTAGACGACGCCCCGGACGGTGGTGTTGCTCATGCCGATGACGGTCGCGGGGAGCGGGAGCACGAAGGTGCCGACCGAGGCGAGCAGGCCGATCACGACTGTGCGCCAGGTCAATTCGATACCGGAGAAGTGTCTGCCGTCATCGACATGGCGCCCGACGAAATACTGCACGCAGAAGGCCAGCGACATCGGCCACAGTGCCGCGAAGACGACGACGCTGCCCATCGGGACCGAATCGAACATCGGCTGGTTGATCGGGTTGTCCACCGACCATTCCCACCAGCGCAGCTGCGGTCCGAGATGGTCGAAGATCTCGTAGAAGGCGTGGTGCACGAAGCCCACGCAGGTGGCGCCGATCAACACGCCGTATCGCCGGAAGATGCCGAGCATCCGGACGATGCCGAACGCCATCGTCGCCATCAGCGGATAGATCGCGATGATGTAGATGGGCAGTCGGCCCCAGAGGAAGTCGACGGTGAACACATTGTGCGCGAACATCGTGTCGACGTGTTCTTCGATGCCGAACGCGGCCGGGAAGTAGAGCGGCGGTTCGATGACGAACAGGTAGGCGGTGGCGCCGAACCACAGCACCAGGTTGGTGGGGTCGCCGTGGCGGCGCAGGCGCACGATCGCGTACCAGAGCGCGAGAATCGCGCCGACGACGATGGTGAGTTCGAGGACCGGCAGGGTCCAGTTCTCCAGGGCGAACGGGCTGCGGAACTCGACGAGTCCGCCCGCTTCCTCGCAGGAGAAGCCGAGTTCGGTGGCGAGTTCGGCGAAAGTGGTTGAGCAGTGGTCGGCCATCGGGGTTACCTTCTACGAGCTGACGGAATCGGCGGTGTACCAGCGGGTTACGTCGTAGCCCTCGTCGTAGCGGCGGAACCATTCGTCGGCGAGCGCGGGCAGCTTCTCGTGCTCCGGATTGTGCCGCGGCATCTGACTGCGGATGATGCCGCCAAGGGCGACGAGCTGTTCGCGCAGCCCGAGATCGTCGAACGCGCGCGGCATCGTCCCGTTGTCGGCGGGCTGCAGGAACGGCAGCCACCGGCGCAGCGTCTGGCCCCTGCGGTAGTTGGCGAACATCGACAGCGCGTCGACCTGCCGATCCTCCAGCGGCACATGCTCGTTGAAGCCCTCGCACGCCACCCGGATCACCTGCAGCACGTGCCGGAAGATCGACGCCGCCACCCGCATCCGGTACAGCTCACTGTCGACCACCGAGTTGAAGATGATCAGCGCCGAGCTGCGATGCTCGACTTCCTCGACGAAATGCCAGATGAACAGGGAGGCGACGCGGTCGTCGCCGGGGGCGAACAGATTCTTGTCGTTGTCGAGCATCAGCTTGAACACCGGCGTGAAGGTTGCCTCGAGGTCGGCGGTGTAGGCGAGGCGGTACTTCACCGGGGTCTCGGCGGTGAGCTTGTCGAACTCGCCGATCACCGCGTCCAGGGTCTGCTGCAGCCCCGGGTAGCGGCGGATCAGCGCCTTCACATGCTGGCGGTGGGCGGTGGAATGCTGGCCCTCCTGACGCATGAACGCATCGGCCTCCGAGGCCACCTCGGGGTCGGTGATCTGCGGTTTCGCCTGCGTGATCAGCTGCACGATCATCTTCTCGAAGCCGATCGCCAGGAAAGAGACGGCATTGGCCATCGACGAGAACGCCGGGTTCTGTGGGTTCCACAGAAACGGCACGTCGTAGTCGGAGAACGCGAAATCCATTTTGCGGACGTGAAGTTCGGTCACGGTGGGGCTACCTCGTTGTCGGCCACTCGGTTGATGAAGCAATCATACGAATAGGTGGTCGCGTGTATGATCACTTTCGCGGAATTCGCCCTGACCTGGGGTTGTGCTAGCGTCCACCCGGTGGCGCGTAGACGTGGGTGGGGCGGTAGTCCGCCGGGGGATGATGCGGAGGCGACCCGCCGGATCGTCGCTGCCGCAGTCGAACTCATCGGCCGGACCGGTGCGGAGATCAGCATCGCCGACGTGGCGGAATCGCTCGGCGTCATCCGCCAGACGGTCTACCGGTATTTCCCCAGCGCCGACGCGCTCATGACCGCCGCGGCCATCGCCTCGGTCGACGAATTCCTCGACCGCCTCACCCGCCAGGTCAGTGGCCTCGGTGACCCCGTCGAGGCGATGACCGAGGCCGTCGTCTTCACCCTCACCGATGTCCGTCGCACCCCCCATCTGGGCATTCTGCTGTCGAGTTCGTATTCCACCGCCCACGCCGACAGCCTCACCTCCGACGAGGCCCAAGCCTTCGGCATGACCATGATCCGTCGCTTCGATGTCGACTGGGCTGCCTACGGCTACGACGAGCCCGCCCTACGTGAACTCGTCGAATACTGCCTGCGCACGATGCAGTCGTTCTTCCTGTCGCCGGGCAACCCGGCACGCTCCGACGACGAACTGCGCCGCTACCTGCGCCGGTGGATGGGATCCGCGATCGGCGCGCAGCAGGGGAGTTGAACGCCGAGCGTGCCCGCCCGGAAATACCGGACGGGCACCCGCGGGATCGTTCAGCTCGCCGCGGCGATCCTGCGCGGCTCGATCGCGGCGGCGAGTAGATAGCTGCCGCCACCGGCCAGCGCCAGCGCCCAGTACAGATACGCGCCGTCGAGAAACAGTGCGGCCGTGGAACTTACGGCAAGCCATGCGCCGAGCGTGTACTGCAGAACGTCGCGGTAGGCGGCACCGCCCGCCAGGTAGAGCAGTCCGACGATCAGCCCGGACCCGGTCGGCCACAGTGTCGCGGCGATGTCCGGACTCAGCGTCGAACCGAGCGCGGTGATCAGGAAGAACAGTGCCGCGAAACCGATCAGCCACGAGGCGCCGAGCAGATTACCCACGACCGCTTCGTGTCCCGTCGCGCCCCGCTGGGCTCTGATGGACACAACGGTTGTCACGATCATCGCCGCCAGCAGGCCGACGCCGAGGAGTGCGCCCGGCACGAAACCTGGCAGGTCGAGTAGTGGGTTCGTGCCGTGGCTGAGGGCGAAGGCGCCATGGCCGACGAGCCACGCGAGCCCGAAGCTCAGATAGATCGGCCGATTGTCGAGGACGGTGCGGACGGGCTGGGCAACGTACATGATCGATCTCCAGTGTGTGAGCGGGTCAGGCGCTGACGAGGACGACTTTGCCGGTGACGGTGCCGGATTCGGCGAGCTCCATCGCCCGGGCGGCATCGGTGAGGGGGATACGGGCCGCGACCTGGGCGGTCAGGGTGCCCGCGGCGGCGAGCGCGAAGACCTGGGCGAGATCCTCGGCGATACGAGCGCGGAAGCGGGTGAGGTTGCGCTTGCCCGCCCACAGGTTGTAGAAGTGCGCACTTCGCTTGTTGGGCAGCGTGTTCCACCACAGCAGGCGGGCGAGCAGTTTCAGGACGGGCAGCCGGGAGTCGCCCTCGTCGTTCTTGGTGGCCGCCGTTCCGTAGGAAACGAGCGTGCCGCCGTCGGCGAGCAGGCCGAACGAGTCGGCGATGCCGGGCCCGCCGACGTGGTCGAACACAGCGTCGACACCGTGCGGCGCGATCGCCCGAACCTGTTGGGGCACATCGCCGCGGTAGTCGATCCAGGTGGCGCCAAGTGCGGCGACCGCGTCGGCATGGCGAGCGGACGCGGTGCCGATCACGTGAATGCCTGCGGCACGGGCCAATTGGACCAATGTCGACCCGACACCGCCGTTGGCGCCGTGGACGAGGATTGTCGCGCCCGGCCGGACACCGGCGACCCGATGCAGCATCTGCCACGCGGTAATGCCGTTCACGACAAAGGTTTCCGCGTCGGCGGCCGTCACGGAGTCCGGTACCGGGATGAGGTCGGCGGCGTCTAGGTCGACGTGGCTGCTCCAGCCGCCGGTCTTGGTCAACGCGGCGACCCGCTGCCCGATCAGCGTCGCGTCGTCGGCCGCGATCACCGTGCCGACCAGGTCGTAGCCGGGCACGAAGGGGAACGGCGGCTGGTCGTAGTACTTGCCGCGGCGCATCTGCTGCTCGGCGAAGGACACCCCGGAGGCGTCGACGCGGACCAGCGCGCGACCGGGACCCGGTGCGGGCAGTTCGCGTTGGGTGACGAGCAGGCCGCTGGGGTCCACTCGCCCGGGCAGGACGATTTCGGTGGCTGTGGTGGTGTTCATCAGGGTGCCTTCCATGGTGTGTGACTGGTCAATCACTCTTGGTGGAAAAGAAAGCTCCAACCTGACAAGGCTGGAGCGAGAGGGTCAGCGGGCCTTCGGGTGGCGCATTCCGGTGGTCAGGGCGGTGGCCCAGGCGCTGTCGTTGCCGTCGAGCCCGAGGGTGGTGACGAGGTGGCAGAGCTGGCCGTAGGCGATGAAGTACTGGATCTGCGCGGGGGTGCCACCGGAGCGGCGCTGCGCGAACGTGGTGACCTTGGCCAGGCCCCGGCGCAGCGCGTCGGCGATTTCCGGGATGTCGGTGGCGGACTGGGCGTGCACTTGCAGCATCAGCAGACTCTTGTCGGCGATGAGTTCGGCGTAGGCGCCGCCCATGTCGTGCAGGATTCCGGCCGGATCCTCGGCGGTGGAATTGGCCGCGCCCGTCGACATCGCGCGTTCGACGAGGTCGAAGCAGTGATCGAGCGCGGCCACGAACAGGGCGACCTTGCCGGGGAAGAGTTTGAAGACGTAGGCGGGGGAGATGTCGGCACGCGCGGCGACCGTGTTGATCGGGGTGCCGTGGTAGCCGGTCTTGGCGAACTCGATGATCGCGGCGTCGACAACTGCGTCCCGCCGGATGTCCGAGGTGGAGAGGGTGGCACCGCGCTTGGTCATGTGAGTGACTGTACACTCACTCTTGGTGGAGCGTCAACACCTGACCGGGGATCAGCGGAGATCGGCGAGGGCGGTGTCCACGTCGGGGCCGCTGAGGCTGTGCCTATTACTGCGCATGACCAGGCGCAATGGTCGCGGGCAGTCCTGGGCGGTGGAGAAGCGATCGGTCGCCACGATGCGCGCCGGTGTGCCGAGGTGGTCGCGGACACGGGTCATGAGTTGGTAGCGACTGAGTGTTTCCGCGCCCGCTATGTGCACGACGCCCGATTCGTCGGCGAGCTGCTCGAGCGCGGGTGCCAGGCTCGGCAGATACAGCGGATTGCAGACGATATCGGTGCGTGCCTGGATCTCGGGTGCGGCGAAGCGGGCCAGGAATTTGTTCGACAGTGGGCTGCGTCCATAGACGAGCGGGAGGCGGACAACCAGGTGACGGTCGTGTTCGAGGACCAGATCCTCGGCAGCGACCTTGGTTTCGCCGTAGACGTTGATCGGTGTGCGCGTTGCGCTTTCGTCGTAGTTCTCGGCCGTGCCGTCGAAGACATTGTCGGTCGACAGGTAGACGAGTTTCGCGCCCGTAGCGCCGACGGCATCGAGCAGCGGCACCATCGGCGCGACGTTCGCCGCGTAGGCCGCGGCGGGATCACGTTGCGCGGCACCGAGATCCACGACACCGGCGGTATGGACCACCATGTCGAACCCATGCCCGACGAGTGCCCGCACCGCGCCGGTGTCGGCGAGATCCACCGGGGCGAGTCCGCGCCCGCCCCGGCTGGTCCCGACGACCTCATGATTCTCGGCGAACTGCGCGTGCAGTGCGCTGCCGACGAAACCGGAGGCGCCGAGGATCAGGATCCGCATCGTGTCAGCGCGCCTGCCACTTCGGCTTGCGCTTCTGAGCGAAAGCGATGGCGCCTTCCCGCATGTCCTCGGTCATGGCGACCGCCATGATCTCGCGGTTGGTCTGGTCCCAGGCGTCGTCGTCGGCGAGCTTGCCGTCGATCATGCCCAGCGCCACCCGCTTGCTCGCCTGCACCGCCAGCGGCGCGTTCTCGGCGATCCGGCCTGCCAGTGCCAGTGCGGCGTCGAGGACCTCGGCGGCGGGGACTACACGGTTGATCAGGCCCAGTTCCAGCGCGCGGGCCGCGGTGATCGGCTCACCGGTGAGGATCATCTCCATCGCGACCTTGCGTGGCAGCTGCTCGGGCAGGCGGAACGCGCCACCGGCCGCGGCGAACAGGCCGCGGGCCACCTCGGGCAGCCCGAAGGTGGCCGTCTCGGCGGCGACGGCGAGATCGCTGGCCAGGACGAGTTCGGTGCCACCGCCGAGCGCGAAACCGTTCACCGCCGCGATGGTCGGCTTGCTGATCGGGTGCCGGACATACCCGGCCAGGTTCCAATCCTCATGTCCCGGGGCGAGAATCGACTCACCGCGACTCAGCGCCTTCAGATCCGCGCCCGCGCAGAACGCCCGCTCGCCTGCTCCGGTGAGAACCACCGCGCGGATCTGCGGGTCGGCCTCTGCTCGCTCGAGCGCCTCGCCGACCCCCGTGCTCACTTCGGCGTTGACCGAGTTCATGGCCTCGGGCCGATTCAGCACGATCACGAGCACATGCTCGCGTTGCTCGACGAGAACTGCGCTCACGAGTGACTCCTTCTGTTGTGTCTGCCCGCATGACAAACCTCTTCGATCTGTATCACGCCGGACGATCTCGAAGACCCGAATCGGGCATTCGTGTCCGTCACCGGCGCGCGCACGCCACTCGTCGTAGGCTGCCAGAACACTCGCGAAAAGAAATTTCGGCCGGGTGTCGATCCGCAGCGGTGCCCGTTCGACCTAGGGATGAAGGCAGGGCCCGGCAGGCGGGTCCACACCGATCCGAGGAGAAGAAACCATGAAGTACATGCTGATCATGCGCGCCACCGACGAAGCCTGGGCCGCGGCGGCCGACATCGACTTCAACGAGATGCTCGAGACCATGGGCAAGTTCAACGACGAGTTGATCAGCGCCGGGGTGCTGGTCGCCGCCGAGGGGCTCGACGACGCGGCCCAGAGCGTCGTCGTCGACTACTCGTCGGAGACTCCGGTCGTCACCGACGGGCCCTACGGGGAGACGAAGGAACTGTTCGGCGGGTTCTACATTCTCAACGTGGCCTCCAAGGAGGAGGCGATCGAGTGGGCCAAGCGCATGCCGGTCGTCGTGCCGGGCACCAAGACCGAGATCCGACGAGTCCCGAGCATCGATGAATTCCCGCAGGACAATGTCTGGGTCGTGAAGGAGCGCGCGTGGCGTGAGGCCACCGGCCAGATCTGAATCACGATGAGCGACCACACCGGCCGCGAGGCCGTCGCCGCCGTCTGGCGGATCGAATCGGCCCGCATCGTCGGCGCGCTCGCGCGCTACACCCGCGACTTCGCGATGGCCGAGGACCTCGCCCAGGAGGCCCTGGCCGAGGCGCTGGTGACGTGGCCGCGCGAAGGCGTGCCACGTCAGCCGGCCGGGTGGTTGCTCACCGTCGGCAGACGCCGGGCGATCGACGCGTTCCGGCGCCGCGCCGCCCTCGATGACCGCTACACCGCCCTCGCCGCCGACCTCGGCGAGGGCGATGCGCTCACCGGCGGCGACCCCGTGCGGGCGGCGCAGGACGTGCTGTGGGATCCCGATCAGATCGACGACGACGTGCTGGCGCTGATGTTCATCTCGTGTCACCCGGTGCTCTCGCGGGAGGCGCGGTTGGCCATGACGCTGCGCGTCGTCGGCGGTCTGACCAGCGACGAGATCGCCAAGGCGTGCCTGGTGCCCACCGCAACCGTGCAGGCCAGGATCACCAGGGCGAAGAAGACGCTCGGCGCGGCCGAGGTCGCCTTCGAGGTGCCGCCCGCCGCCGAGCGCCGGGGCAGACTCGGTTCGGTGCTCGGCGTCATCTACCTGATCTTCACCGAGGGATCGTCGGCCAGCACCGGCGACGACCTGATCCGCTTCGATCTCGCGGGGGAAGCGCAGCGGCTGGCGCGCGTGCTGTCACGGCTGATGCCCGCCGAACCTGAGGTCTACGGCCTGCTCGCGCTGCTGGAACTGACCGCGGCGCGGTTTCCCGCCCGCACCGGTCCCGACGGTGCGCCGGTATTGCTCGAACAGCAGGATCGCAGCCGCTGGGACCGTTCGGCGATCCGGCGCGGCCGTGCCGCTCTGGTGAAAGCCGGTGAGGTCGGGCGTGGACTCGGCGCCTACGGTCTGCAGGCCGCGATCGCCGAATGTCATGCGGTGGCACCCTCGGTGGAGCGGACCGATTGGGAACGGGTGGTGGTGCTGTACGAGGCGCTGGGCAGGCTCGCGCCCTCGCCGGTGGTCGACCTCAACCGTGCGGTGGCGGTGTCGATGGCCGACGGGCCCGCCGCGGCCCTGCCGATCGTCGACGAGATCGCCGCATCCGGCGCCCTGTCCGCCTCGCACCTGCTGCCCAGCGTGCGCGGCGAATTGCTCACCCGGCTCGGCCGCACCACCGAAGCTCGCGCGGAGCTCACCGACGCCATCCGGCGGTGCGGCAACGAACGCGAAAAGGCCGTCCTCGCAAACAAACTCGCCGCCCTCGCCTGACCTGGATTCCGTTCGGTCGACAGCGAAGCGAATGCGCGGACGAATGTTCATATTCGCAGGTCAGCGGCCATAAACACGGGTCTTCGCGCGCTCGTAACGTTTGCCCGTAAAGAGGCCGGGTATTCGTGAAAGGCGACGACGAGAGGGTGTTGTGGATGGCAAGGGAATCGAAATCGGTGCTGCACCGGGCTATCGGTGCGTCGGCGATCGGTAATGCGGTCGAATGGTTCGACTACGGTGTCTATGCCTATCTGGCGACATATATCGCGAAGTCGTTGTTCCCCGGTGACGGCGAGTCCGGGATGGTCTACACGCTCCTGGGTTTCGCCGTATCGTTCCTGATCCGGCCGGTGGGCGGGATGATCTGGGGTCCGCTCGGCGACCGCATCGGGCGAAAGCGGGTGCTCGCCACCACGATTATTCTGATGGCCGGATCGACACTCGCCGTCGGCCTTATCCCGAGCTTCGACATGATCGGCATCGGCGCCCCGATTCTGCTGTACCTGCTGCGCATGATCCAGGGGCTTTCCGCCGGTGGCGAATACGGTGGTGCCGCGACATTCATGGCCGAATACGCGCCCGATCGCAAGCGCGGATTCTATGGCAGTTTCCTCGAGGTCGGTACGCTCGCCGGTTTCACCCTCGGTAATCTGGTCGCCCTGCTGCTGGTGAATGTGCTCGACGACGCGTCGATGAATTCGTGGGGCTGGCGTATCCCGTTCATGATCGCCGGTCCGCTCGGCCTGATCGGCATGTACCTGCGCAGCCGGGTGGAGGACACCCCGGTGTTCCGCGAGGTCGAGCGCAAGGACGAGACCGAGGAAGTCTCCGGCGTCTACCGCGATCTGGTGACGAAGTACCTGCGTCCGGTGCTGACCCTGTTCGGCCTGGTGATCGCGCTGAACGTCGTCAACTACTCGTTGCTCAGCTACACCCCGACCTACCTCGGTTCCACTCTCGGCATGGAGGAATCCGATGCGTTGCTGGTGCCGCTGATCGGCCAGGTCGCGATGCTGTGCACCTTGCCGTTCCTGGGTGCTCTCTCCGACCGGATCGGGCGCAAACCCATGTGGATGTTCTCGTGCGCGGCGATGATGATCGCGGTGATCCCGGTCTACCACCTGATCGGGTCGTCGCTCACCGGCGCGATCGTCGGCTTCGCGATCCTCGGCCTGCTCTACGCACCACAGTTGGCGACGATCTCGGCCACGTTCCCCGCGATGTTCCCCACGATCGTTCGTTTCGCCGGTGTGGCGATCGGCTACAACGTCGCCACCTCGATGTTCGGTGGTACCGCGCCGGTGATCAACGAGGCGCTCATCAGCGCGACCGGAAACAACATGATTCCGGCGTACTACATGTTCGGTGCGTGTGCGGTCGGTCTGATCGCGTCGTTCTTCCTCATCGAGACAAAGGGTGTATCGCTGCGCGGCACGCAGGTGCCCGGCACTCCCGAGGCGATCGAGGAACAGCGTGAACTGGGCGAGCCCGAAGAGGTCGTCGCGGTGAAGTGACCCGAACACCTGAGGGCGCGGCGTCGAGACGGCGCCGCGCCCTCGGTGTGTCCGGGACTAGTTCTTCGCCGCCGCGTGGAACACGGCGAGAGCTTCCTCGCCGAGGTGCGGTCCGCTGATCTCGACCGGCACGTTCGAGCTCGCGACGACCTCGGCGCAGGTAAGCGCGAAGCTGGTCCCAGGGGGCAGGATCGGCCCGAATTCGGCTGCGGCCGCCGCGAAGACGATGCGGCCGACCCCGGCCCACACCATCGCGGCGGCACACATCGGGCACGGTTCGCCGCTGGCGTACACGGTGGCGCCACGCAGATGCGCGGCGCGGCCCGCCGCGGTCGCGAGGGTGATCGCGACCAGCTCGGCGTGGGTGGTGACATCGCCGGTGGTGTTCACCGCGTTCACGCCCTCGGCCAGGACAGCACCGTCGTCGCCGACAGCGACCGCGCCGAACGGCCGGTCGCCGAGCGCGGTGGCGTGCCCGGCGAGGTCGATGGCACGGCGCAGGTGGGTGATGTCGATATCGGTCAGCTCGCTCATGAGGTGAGATCCACTTCCGTTCCGATGCCGTTGGCGCGGGCCTTGTCGATGAGCAGGCGGGCCGCGGCCAGGTCTTGCAGGCCGATGCCCACCGAGTTGAACAGGGTGATGTCGCGATCGCCGCGACGGCCGGGTGCCCGGCCCGCGATCACCTCGCCCAGCTCGGTGCCCACCGCGTCCTGGGTGATCGCGCCTTCGGCGATGGCCAGCAGGGTGTCCCCGGACTTGGTGAGCGTGGTGCCGATCGAGTCTACGACGACCATGGACCGGCGCATGGCTTCGCCGTCCACCTCGCGGTGATCCGCACGCGGCGGTGCGCCGACGGCGTTGACGTGCAGTCCGTCACCGAACCAGGCGCCGCGCACGATCGGTTCGCGTGACGGAGTCAGGGTGCACAGCACATCGGCGGCGCGGGTGACTGCCTCCGGGCTGTCGAGCGCGCGCACCTCGAGTCCGAGATCGGCTATCGCACGGCGGAATCGGTCGACCGTGGCCGCGGTGCGCGACCAGACCAGCACGGTCTCGAGCTCACGCACTGTCGCGATCGCGCGGGTGTGCTCGACGGCCAGATTGCCGGCGCCGATCACGCCGAGTACCGAACTGGCCTGTCGGGAAAGATGTTTCGTGGCCACGGCGCTGGCGGCGGCGGTGCGGACGGCTGTGACGAGGCGGCCGTCGATCAGTGCCTCGCACGCGCCGTCGGCCGCCGAGGTCACCACGATCACCGACCGTTGGACCGGCAGTCCGCGCTCGCGGTTGGCAGGCAGGTCGGCGA
Source organism: Nocardia sp. NPDC058519 (assembly GCF_042719755.1). Lineage (NCBI taxonomy): Bacteria > Bacillati > Actinomycetota > Actinomycetes > Mycobacteriales > Nocardiaceae > Nocardia > Nocardia sp. NPDC058519. The sequence goes on from NZ_JBHXNK010000007.1 coordinate 68,629, forward strand.
GCAGTTTCACGGCGGCGGCCCCGGCGGATTCGGCGGCGGCGACCATCGGCACGAAGGCCGCGCCGCCAAGGGTCATCGCCGGTGGGGCGGGCACGAACGCGGTGCCGAGTGCCAGGTCGGCGTGCGCGCGCTCGACGGCGGCGAGCACCTCGCCGCGATCGAGTACGGCGGTCACATCGGAGTGCGACAGGATCAGAGTCAACGGTGGCTCCTACGAAAGTAGTGGCAGGTCAAGAGGTTCGGGCGAAGGCGACGGTGAGGTCGCGCGGCGAGCGGCTGTTACCGACCAGGCCGCTGACGGCGACGATCGCGATCAGGTAGGGCAGCATCACCAGCAGGGCGAACGGCACGTCGACACCGAGTGCGGGCAACGCGAACTGCAGCGCCTGGGCGATGCCGAAGAACACCGATGCCCAGATCACCCCGAGCGCGCGCCAGCGGCCCGCGATCACCGCGACCACGGCGAGATAGCCGATGCCGCCGGTCATGTTGTCGCTGAACGAATGCACTTCCGAGAGCGCGAGTTGCGCACCGCCGAGGCCCGCGGCGAACGCGGCCAGCAGCACGCAGCCGTAACGGACGGTTCGCACGGACAGACCGGTGCGGTCGGCGGCGACAGCGTCTTCACCGATCGCGTCGATGACCAGGCCCAGCTTGGTGCGGCGGGAGAACACGAACGCCAGAACGGCGACGACCGCGATGCACAGATAGCCGAGTGCGGTCTGCCCGAACAGGGCTGGTCCGATGACCGGGATGCGGTGCAGCAGAGGGATTTGCAGCAGGTCGAAGCCCGGCACGCTGTGCCCTTTGCCGTCGGCAAGAAGGAGCCGCGCACCGTAGGTGGTGGCGCCGAGCGCAAGCGCGTTACTGGCGATGCCGACGACGATCTGGTCGGCGCGCAAGCCGATACTCCAGATCGCTTGCAGCGCACCGAAGATCAGCGCGGCGATCACCGCAGTGGCGGCACCGAGGACCGGCGAACCGGTGGTGACGGCGCCGAGCACACCCGCGAACGCGCCGGTCAGCATCATCGCCTCGAGGCTCAGATTGAGCACGCCCGCGCGCTCGCTCACCAACTCGCCGCTCGCGGCCACCAGGATGGGCAGGGTGAAACCGATTCCGCTGGTGGCGATGTCGGTGACCGTGTCGAGGCTCATCGCGGCGCTCCTGCCAGATCGGCGGTGTCCACTGAGGGAACCGGTTGTGGTGCAGCGGGTTCGGACTTGCGGACGCTTCTGGTCCAGATGGCGGCGCCTGCGATGAACACGATCATCAGCGACTCCACGACGGCGATGGTCGAGGCGGGCACGTTGGCCGCCAGTTGCAGGTTGATCCCGCCGGAAACGAGGAAGCCGAGCAACAGCGAGACCGCGACGACCGCCGACAACGAGCCGCGGGCGAGCAGGCCGACCACAAGGCCGGAGAAGCCGTAGCCGGAGGAGAATCCTTCGGCGAGCACGAAAGGCGCTGTCGCCACCAGCAATCCGCCCGCCACACCGGCGAAAGCACCCGCGCTCGACAGGCTCAGGAAACGCAACCGCTGGACGGGGAGCCCGAGCCGGGCGGCAGCGTCGGGATTGAGCCCGACTGCGCGCAGACGGGTGCCGAGCGCGGTGTGGCGCACCAGGATCGCGGTACCGAGTGCCGCGATCACCGCGATCCACAAGGCGATGGTCGCGGGGGAGCGTTCGATGCCGAGCAGCGGAAGATGCGCTGCCGCGGTGAGCTGCTCGGATTGTGGGAGCGTCTCCGAGGAGGTCACCGGCTGACGCAGCAGCGCGGGCTCGTGCACGACGAGCAGGACCAGCGCCAGGCCGACGAAGTTGAGCAGCAGCGTGGTGATGATCTCGCTGGTGCCGCGCCGGACCCGCAGATACGCCGCGATCGCGGCCCACAGCCAGCCCGCGGCCGCGGCGCCGATCAGGACAGCGGGCAGGGTGATCGCCGTCGGAGCGCCGGTCAGTGTGGTGCCGATCGCGGTGGCGGCGATGCCGCCGGCGCAGATCTGCCCCTCGCCACCGACATTGACCAGCCCGGCGCGGTGCGCGATGGTGAAACCGACCGCGACCAGCATCAGCGTGGCCGCGACATTGAGCGAGGCGCCGATGGCGTAGTCGCTGCCGAACATCCCCTCCCACAGCGCGGTCATCGTCGCGCCCGGTGCGGCGCCCGCCACGGCGGCCAGGATCAGACCGATCACACCGGCGGCGACCATGGCCGCGGCGGCGACGACGATCGGCTGACGCACCCACTGCCGCAGGTCGATCCGGCCGAGTCCGGCCGCGATGGCCGATCGCCGCGCGGGGCGGTTCTCGTTCGCCGCGGTCATGCCGAAACTCCCATCATCATTTCGCTGATCTGTTGTGCCGCTGCGGGGTCGGAGGTTTCCACCGGTCCCGCGAGTGCACCTCGATAGGCGACGAACACCCGGTCACACAGGGCGAGCAGCTCGGGCACCTCGCTCGAAACCACCAGCACGCCGCAGCCGTCGGCGGCCGCGCGGCGCAGCTGGGTCAGCACGAAATCGACTGCGCCGATATCCAATCCGCGCGTCGGCTGGGCGGCGACGAGGCATCGCAGGTTCGCGGCGGACAGCTCGCGGGCCAGCACCACCTTCTGCTGGTTGCCGCCCGAGAGCGAGCCCATCCGCACCCACGGTCCCGCCGCTCGCACATCGAACCTGTCGAGCTCGGTCTGCGCCGCGCGGCCGATGGCTCGTTTGTCGAGCAGGCCGAAGCGCCGGAATCGGCCGAGTCGGCCGAGGAAGAGGTTCTCGGCGATGGTCATGTCGGCGACCATCGCGTCGCGATGGCGGTCCTCCGGGACGACACCGAGTCCGAGTTCGGTGCGGGTGGCGGGGCGCGCGGCGGTGATGTCGGTGCCGTCGAGGGTGACGGTGCCGCCGGACGCGGGGGTGCTGCCCGCAAGGACCGCGACGAGTTCGCTCTGGCCATTGCCCTCCACGCCGGCGATGCCGACGATCTCACCGGGGCGCACCAGCAGGCGCACCTCGTCGAGTACGGTACTGCCGTCGGCACGTCGCGCGCTGAGTCCGTCCACTGCGAGCACGGGGGTCGTGTCGAGCGAAATCGTCTCTTTCGCTGCAGGTTTCGGTGCCGCCGACGCGGCGTCGATGCCGAGAGTGGCGGCGACCGTTGGGTCGAGGTCGGCAGCGGTGCGCCCCACCATGGCGGTGAGCAGCCCGGCGATGCTCGTGTTCGACATTCGTCCGCCACCGGCGATCGTGCCGCGTCGCAGCACGGTCGCGGCGTCGGCGACCCGGGCCACCTCGCCGAGTTTGTGCGTCACCAGGACCACCGCCTTGCCGTCGGCGGCGATGGCGCGGCAGGTGTCGATCAGTGCGTCGATCTCGGACGGATCGAGCACTCCCGTCGGTTCGTCGAGCAGGATCAGCGCCGGATCGCGCAGCAATGCCTTGACGATCTCGACCTTCTGCCGTGCGCCGACCGGCATCGTGGCGACCTGCTGGTCGAGATCGATGCGCAGGCGGTAGCGCCGGGCGATCTCGTCGAGCCGGTCGGTCAGGTCCTTGCGCCGCATCCGGAGTCCGTGCTGGGTGAGCAGCAGGTTCTCCGCGACGGTCATGGTGGTGACCAGGCTGAAGTGCTGGTGCACCATGGCCACACCGGAGGCCATCGCGGCGGCGGGGGAGTCGGGCCGGAAAAGGTTGCCGCCCAGTAGCATTCGGCCGGAATCGGGACGGTAGCCACCGAACACGAGATTGCACACCGTCGACTTGCCCGCGCCGTTCTCGCCGAGAATGCAATGGACAGTGCCGGATTCGACGGTGACGTCCACATCGTGCAGCGCCTGCACGTCACCGAAGCGCTTACCGACCCCGTGCAGGGTCAATGCGGGAGTGCTCATGGTGCTCAGTACGGCTTGACCGCGCCGGTGGACAAGGCCGTTTTCGCCTTCGCGAGTGCGTCGACGACTCCGGAATCCTTGCTGCACAACACGAAATCGGTGCCGTCGTTGGGCGAGGTCAGACCGAATCGCACGTTCTCGGCCTTCCAGGAGTTGTCGAGCGCGGCATTCACCGCGAACTCGACCTCGGCGCCGATATCGGTGTGCACATAGCCCAGGTACACGGGGTTGGTGCAGTCACCGGGGATCGGGCCGCCGACCATCGTGGCGCCCGACTGGGTCGCGGCCTGCTCCATGCCCGCCTTACCCAGGTTCACGATCTGGCCGAGCGTGCCCGCGCCCGCGCCGTAGTCGGCCAGTGCGGCCTGCTTGGCCTTGGCGGGATCGTTGAAATCGCCGACATACTGCGGGGTCAGTACCTTGACGTCAGATTTGGCGAAACGGGCGCCGTTGCTGAAAGCGTTGGCGGCGTTGACGATCGCGGGCAGCTCGACACCACCGACGAAGGCCACCGCACCGGACTTGGAGCCCGCCGCCGATACCGCGCCGCTGAGGAATTCGGCTTCGGCCTGCTGCGGGTCGTAGTAGGCGAGATTGGCCAGGGGCTTCGCGTCGGCCGGGCCGCCGATCTCGACGAACTTCACGTTCGGGAACTGCGGCGCCACCTTGCGCACATCGGCGTCGGTCTGGCCGCCGAGCGAGATCACCAGGTCGTTGGTGGAGGCGAAGCGGACCAATGCCTGCTGGTAGTCGCTGGCGGCGACCTGCTCGACCTTGCTGAGTTCCACCTTGTCGCCCAGCGTGTCGGCGATGCGCTGGTAGCCGAGATACCCCGACTGCATGAAGCCGGTGTCCGACAGCGAGCCGGGGAAGAACACACCGACCTTCAGCTTGCCCCCCGATGCCGAGGTGTCGGCGGAACCGCAGGCCGACAGGAGAGCAGCGGCGGCGAGGGCGGCCGAGCCGAAGGCGATCGCGCGCCGAGTGGACTTGTGCACGGGGTACTCCTTGTTCGAACGAACCGCTCACTTAGCGGTATACCGTTAAGTGTCAGCCTGGGGCTCGTAGATGACAGGCGGATTACGGAAAAGTAAGAAACGGTCGCATGCCGCGAGCGGGCTACCGTTGTGGGCGTGCAGGAGCAGAAGGATGATGCGGTGGCAGACGAACCGGCGAAGAAGTCGCTGCGGGATCAGGCCTACGAGGAGCTGCGTGACCGGATCATCGATCTGCGCTTGAGCCCCGGTCAGCGGCTGGTGGAACGCGACCTCGCCACCGAATTGGCCATCTCGCGGATCCCGCTGCGCGAGGCCCTGCAGATGCTCGAACGAGAAGGTCTGGTGGTGATCGTGCCGCGGCAGGGCGCGATCGTCGCCCCGTTCACGGTGACCGATGTGCGCGACCTTTTCGATGTTCGCGAGAGCCTCGAGGTCCTCGCGGCCCGCCTCGCCGCCGAGCGCGCCGAGCCGGCCGACCTCGCCGCCCTCCGTGCACAACTGACCGCGGCCCGACAGGCAACCGCCCGTGGCGACCAAGCCGCGATCGCCGCCGCGAACGCCGGATTCCACGCGGTCATCGTCGAGGTCTCCGGCAATCCGCTGCTGCAATCGTTATTGCGCCCCTTGGAATCCCGAGTCCGCTGGCTGTTCCACCTGACGAAGGAACGCGACCCGGGCACCCAATGCGACGAACACGAAGCCCTCTACGCCGCCATCGCCGCCAACGACCCCGACTCGGCGGCCGAAATCGCCTATCGCCACGTGGCTTCCGGTCGTGAACCCAGTCTTGCCCTGTCGGCGCAATGGTCCATGCCCACCATCGACCCGGTGTCGGCTACCCGCACCCGCCAGCGCGGCAAGAGCGCCTGAAATACCTTGATCGGTGTCACAACCGGCGGACTCCGCGCGCGACCTTGGCGAACGATGACCCGGTTCCCAGTCCTGTCCGCAGTCTCGGATGGCACGCGCCGAGGTCGACCATCACGGCGTAGGTCAGGCCGTGGTCGCGTCGTTCGGCGAACTGGTCGAGCACCTCTTCCGGTGTGCCGACCTGGAAGACATCCCTGATCAACGACCGGGGTGCGCGACGACCGTACTCCAGCGCGGTGGCTTCATCGATGGTCTGCGGGAGAATGTCCTGTGCACCGGAGAACGTGGGGCCCAACGGATGTTCGACACCGTGGCGTGCCCAGGCCTGCGCGGACGCGGCGAGCGCGTAGGCGCGGATCACGGCCGAGTCGAGGATCTCGTCGACGATCGTCTGCGACTTCGCGGTAATGATCCAATGCCATCCGGCCGCTCTGACCGCAGCCGGGTCGCGCCCCGCATCGGAGGCCGCGGTCTGGATCGTGTCGAGCTTGTCGCGGTATTCGGCCGGGCTGCTCGGAAAGGCAGGCAGCCACGCGTCGGCGAATCGACCGGTCAACCTGAGCATGCGCGGCCCGTGCGCCCCCATCCAGAGCTCCGGTCGGGTGCCGCGGTGCGGCGGCAGCGCGAAAACCGCGTCGCGCAAAGGGAAGAATTCCGAATCCCGGGAGATCGGCTCACCGTTGGATTCCCACAATGCCCGAATCGTCGCGACAGCTTCCTCGAAGCGCGCCACCGGGCGTTGCCAATCGACACCGTAGGGCTCATTGTTCTCGCGTTCCCCCGGACCGATCCCGAGAATAGCTCGGCCGCCGCTGAGTAGATGCAAGGTCGCGGCGGCCTGTGCGGTCACCGCCGGATGCCTGCGACCGGCGTCGGTGACGCCCACCCCGAGCCGCAGCCGACTCCACCGGTTCCGTGCCGCCGCGCGCCCGAGCAGGGTCCACGGTTCGTAGAACGCGTCCGCGGCGGGGGCGATCCGCGCGCCGCCGACATGGCTCGGCTTCCACACCGACGAGGGAAACAGCCCGATCAAATGGTCGATGACCCACAAAGAGTCGGCACCGGTCGTCGCGGCGACGAACTTCGCGGTGCGCTGGGTGAAATCCGGCGCATAGCGGGAATGAAGGCCTGGATCGACAATTCCGGTCTTGACTCGTGCCATGGGTTTCTCCCACTACTCGATGCCGCTCGTCCGGTCTCCACGCGACCACCTCGATTGTCCCACCGGTCGGCGAGAGTCGGGTATCGCTATCCCGCGGCGTGCAGGGCGACGCGGGCGGCGTGGATGGCGGGATGTAGGCCGGTGCCGTTTCGGTAGACGAGCTGGGTGTGGCGGCGGATCGGCAGGGGAGTGAGGGTGATGTGTTCGGGAGGTGCGTAGAGGGCAAGGGCGGGGACTATCGCGGTGCCCGCGCCCGCGGCGACGAGGGTGAGAACGGTGTCGAAGTCGTCGGCGTGGTGGCGGATGTGGGGGGTGAATCCTGTTGCCTGACAGGCTCGGATCGTCAAGGTGTGGCACAGGGTGCCGGGAGTTCCCGCGATCCAGGCGGATCGGCGGTGCGCGGCCAGTGAGTCCTTGGTGGGCACGGGGTTTCGTGTGGCGAGGTAGACGGTTTCGGTGTGCAGGGGTTCGGTCTGCAAGGACGCGTCGGCGTCGGCGGGGACCAGGTCGTAGTCGTGGGTGAGCGCGATGTCCAACGTGCCCGCGCGTAAGGCGTTCGGGATGTCGGCGGGGTCGATTTCGGTGACGGTGAGTTCCAGGCGCGGATGGTCGGTGCTCAGGGTGACCAGGGCGGGGGACAGCAGGGTACGCGCGGCGGTCGGGAAGGTGCCGATGCGCAGGGTTCCCGCCAGTTCGTCACGGGTGCAGGACAATTCGGCGTCGGCGTGTTCGAGAGCCGCCAGGATGGTCTCGGTGTGGCCGACCAGGAGATGGGCGGCGGGGGTGAGAGTGACGCGGCGGCCCGAGCGTTCGAGCAGCGGGACGCCCGCTTCGCGTTCGAGGGCGGTGAGCTGCTGGGACACCGCCGAGGGCGTATAACTGAGCGACTCGGCGACCGCGGCGATGGTGCCCCGGTGGGCGAGTTCACGGAGCAGGCGAAGTTTGCGGACATCGAGCATCAGTTCAGCTTACGGTCGACGTTATGAATGTGAACTAGACCTGATGATAGGTCCGGCTCGATGATGGAGCCATGACATCGCTACACGGCCTCTTCGTCCCGCTGATCACGCCGTTCACCGCTGACGGGGCACTCGATCCCGCCGCACTCGAACGCCACGCGCACGCCGTCCTCGACGGGGGCGCGACCGGCCTCGTCGCGCTCGGCACCACCGGGGAACCCTCCGCGCTCACCGGCGCCGAGCGCGCCCGAGTCCTCGACATCTGTGCGAGCGTCTGCGCCGACCGCAGCGCACCACTGATCGCCGGTGCGGGGGGCAACGCCACCGCCGAATCGGTCCGGGCGATCGCCGAACTCGCGCGGCCCGTCGCGGCCGTGCTGGCGGTGGTGCCGTACTACGTGCGCCCCAGCGAAGAAGGCGTGATCGCGCACTTCACGCAGCTGGCGGCGATCAGCCCGGCTCCGCTGATGGTCTACGACGTGCCGCACCGCACAGGGCGCCCGCTGAGCGGGAGCACGCTGATTCGTCTCGCGAACACACCGAATATCGCCGGCTTCAAACACGCCGTAGGCGGAATCGACGCGGCCAGTGTCGAATTGATGGCCGCACAGACTCCGGCGACGGTGCTCAGCGGCGACGACCGATTCGCCTCTGCCCTGCTCGCCCTCGGCGCGCACGGCGCCATCCCGGCTGCGGCCAACATCGCGCCACGCGGATACGCCGATCTCATCGAGGCCTGGCACGCCGGTGACGTCGTCCGGGCCCGCGCGATCGGTAACAGCCTCGACGCACTCGCCGCGGCCCTGTTCGCCGAGCCCAACCCCACCGTCATCAAGGCGGTACTCGCCGAGCGTGGCCAGATCTCCAGCGCGGCCGTTCGACTGCCGATGCTGCCCGCCTCGCGTGCCGCGACCGAGGCGGCGCTCGTGGCGAGCGAGGCTGCGACGATCACGAGGGTGTGACAGCGAGGTCTCGGTATCGACGGCGCCGGGATTACGAACAGTAGATTTCACTGGTCTTCGGTACCGAAAAGTGCTTGGGTTAACCGGTGACGAAACCTCCGGATATCGGTGCTGCCGCGCCCGATCGCACTCCCGACAAGTTGGATGCCGCCGTGCTGAAGGTGGCGGGTGTCGTCGTCCTCGGTGCGGTGATGTCGATTCTCGACATCACCGTCGTCACCGTGGCGATCCCGACCTTCATGCAGGACTTCAACGCCTCCGTCGAGGTCGTCGCCTGGACCATGACCGGCTACACCTTGGCGCTGGCCTCGGTCATCCCGATGACGGGGTGGGCCGCTGACCGCTTCGGCACCAAACGCCTCTATATGGCGGCGCTGACCTTCTTCATCATCGGGTCGGTGCTGTGTTCGATGGCGTGGAGTATCGAGTCGCTGGTGGCGTTCCGCGTCATCCAGGGCATCGGCGGCGGCATGCTGATGCCACTGGGTATGACGATCATGACCCACGCCGCGGGCCCGCAGCGGATCGGTCGCGTGATGGCGGTGCTCGGCGTGCCCATGCTGCTCGGCCCGATCTGTGGCCCCATCCTCGGTGGCTGGCTCATCGACGCCTTCAGCTGGCACTGGATCTTCCTGATCAATCTGCCGCTCGGCATCATCGCGCTGATCCTGGCCTATGTCGTGTTCGCTCCAGACAAGCCCAAGCCGTCGGAGTCGTTCGACTTCGTCGGTATGCTGCTGGCCTCGCCGGGCCTGGCGCTGTTCCTGTTCGGTGTCTCCTCCATTCCGGAGAAGGGCACCGTCATGGCCGCGCGCGTGCTGATTCCGGCGATCATCGGCGCTGCGCTGTTGGTGGCGTTCGTGTTCCACGCGCTGCGCACCGAGCATCCGCTGATCGACCTGCGGCTGTTCTCCAACCCGTCGCTGCGCTACTCCGTGCTGACCATGTCGCTGTTCGCGACGGCGTTCTTCGGCGCCGGTTTCCTGCTGCCGAACTACCTGCAACAGGTACGGGGTGAAACGGCGTTCGATTCCGGCTTGCTCATGGCGCCACAGGGTATCGGCGCCATGCTGACGATGCCGATCGCGGGATTCCTGGTCGACAAGATCGGCCCCGGCAAGATCGTCATGTTCGGCATCACGTTCATCACCATCGGCCTCGCCGGGTTCACTCAACTGGGCGCCGACACCTCGTACCTGCTGATCGGTGGCGCGCTGTTCGTGATGGGTCTCGGTATGGGCGCCACCATGATGCCGGTGATGACCGCCGCCATCCAGACGCTCTCGCACGCACAGGTCGCACGCGGTTCGACCCTGATGAACATCGTCAACCAGACCGCGGCGTCGATCGGCACGGCGACGATGTCGGTCGTGCTGGCCGCCCAGCTCAACGATCATCCGGAGGCCAAGGCCGCGATCGGAGCCACCGCCAGGCCCGACCTCGCCGCGCAGATTCCGCCGTCGGTCATCGAGCAGGGACTCGAGCTGGCAGCGAAAGCGTTCAGCAACACCTACTGGGTCACCGTGATCCTCGCAGCGCTGACCCTGGTCCCCGCGTTCTTCCTACCCCGCAGCAAACCCAAGGCTCCGGTCGATGCCGAAGCCTCGATGATGATCTGACCCTGCCACCCGAAAGCCCGGACGCCGACGCCATGTTTCGTCCGGGCTTTCGCGCACCACTCAGCGGAACGCTGTTTACACGGGAAACGCGATCTCAACCGTAGAGCTTGACGAACGTCTCGAGCGAGCGTTCGATATCGCCGCGCAACGCCTTGGCGATGCTCGAGCCGATGGGGCCGAACAGCGGTGCGCCGCCCAGTTCGATGTCGAGGATCACCTTGGAACCGATGCTGCTCGGTTCGACGCGCAGGCTGAGGCCGAACTTGGTGCCACCCATGCCCTTGCCGCTGAGGGCGAGCTCGCGCGGCGGCTCGGCGGCGCGCACGGTCCAGGTGACCTTGTTGCGGAAGCCCTTCACGCTGGCGATGCCGACGAGGACGGTGCCCGGCGTCAGTTCCTCGGGCAGCGTGCCGCGCCACGCCTCGTGAATGGACAGCCAATCGCCGAGGTGCGGAAGGTCGGACGCGTGCGCCCATGACTGGTCCGGCGGGACGGGGACATCGACGGAGAGCTTCAGTTTCGCCACGCCGGGGATGTTATCCGGTACCCGGGGTTCCACAAGCGGCGGCTCGAGACATAGCGAACCAGAATAGATCAGCCGTCCAGTAGTGTGGCCTGTTTCGAGCGGGAATTATGATGTCTGACAGGATGATCCGTGTCGCGATCGTTATGCGTGCTGCTAATGTGTGCGAGTCGCTGGAAGCGGGGCGTGTGAATCGGGTATCCGAAATCACCCCGCGGTAGAAGGCGAATGCCTCGGCGGGCCGGCCGGCGAGGGCCACCGGCAACAGTGCCGTGTGGTCGAGGACGACGAAAGATCTGATGAACTCAGGAATCGCGGTGCTGTTGCTTGTCATCGGTGCGCCGCTGTTACTGCTCGCGATCGCGGTCAGTGTGTTTGCCATGCGGAACGAGCGCCGACAGCGGCAGCGGGCCGATGCCGCCATCCGTGAGCGCATCGCCTGCGAGAACGCCTTGATGCAGCTGGCGCAGACCACACTGCCCGCGATCACCACTGCCGTGCGCCGACACGAGATCCCGTCGGTCGTCGTGGATCTGCCGGTGGAACTCGGTGATTCGCAGTTCGGCCAAGCGCTGCAGTGGATCGCCACGGGCCATGCCGAAGATCTGCGTGTGGTCACCGAGGAAACCAGGGCGATGGTCGAACGCTTTGTCGAGCAACGCCGCGTGAGCGATATTCAGGCCGCGCAGGAGCAGACCCGCGGTGAGCTCTCGGCGTCGTCGCGGGCGGCTACCAGCGCCGCGGTGCGCTCGTTCGGCACCTCGGTGGTGAGCCTCGGCACCGACCTCGGCCAGGTCGTCAGTGCGGCGCTGCGCGAACATCGCGACGACGCGATCTACGAAACGCTCACCCGGATCGACCACACCGTGCAGCAGATGATCCGGCAGGCGCAGTCCTATGTGATCGTCTCCGGCGGTCTGCCCGGTCGTCGATGGCCACAACAGTCGCTCACCGATGTGGCGGGCGGCGCCACCGGGCGGGTCAGGGAATTCCTGCGCGTGCGGGCGTCGCAGTCCGACCGGATCGTGATCAGCCGCGCGGTCGAACCGCTCGTGCACACCATGGCGACCCTGCTCGACAACGCGCTGCGCTACTCGCCGCCGTCGTCGTTCGTCGAGATCGGTTTCCAGGAGGGCCATCACGGCGTCACCGTGATCATCGACGACGCGGGCATGCGCATGAGCCCCGAGCAGCTCGAGGACGCGCGCCTGGTGCTCAGCGGCGAACGCCCGGTCGATATCCACGATCTCGGTCCCGCACCGAAGGTCGGCTTCCCCGGCATCGCCGCGCTGGCCCGGCGCTACGGATTCTCCGTACACGTCGACGGTCCCAATATCTTCGGTGGCATGCGGGCCATGGTGTATGTACCGTCGGCGCTGCTGGTGAGCGGGGACGCACCGCGCCTGCCCGAGCCCGAACTCGCCGCGCCCGCCCACATTCCCGTACCGGTCGCCGAGATCGAATCGCCCGGTGCCGATGTCCACGAGATCACCAGCGGCGGGCTGCCCAAGCGCCGCCGCAGACCGGTTGCCCCGGATTCGGCGGGGGTAACGATCGAGTCGGGGCAGGCGCGTCCCGACCTCGCCGCTGCCTGGCGCAGCGGATCCCGCAGCGGTCGTGCCGCTGCGGCCGAGCGAACCACGGAAGGAACAGCCGATGAGCACACCGGTAGCCGATAGCACCAACCGATTGGCGTGGCTGCTCGAGGATCTCGAGATCCCCGGCGTCCGCTTCGCGGTCCTGCTGTCCGAAGACGGACTGCGCATCGCCCACTCCCGTGGCGTGGTCAAAGACGACGCCGAACGGTTCGCCGCGGCCGCCTCGGGCCTGCGCTCGCTCGGTAAGGCGCTCGGTGAATTCTGTGGCGGCCCGTCGAATACGGTGCGCCAGAACATGACCGAGTACGACGAGGGCATGATCATGATCACCGCCGCCGGAGCGGGCGCGCTGCTCGGCGTCGCGACCACCGCCGATGTCGATGTCGCGCTGGTGGCGCATCGGATGAACGAACTGGCTTCGCGCGTCGGACACGAGATCGGTAGCGCGCCCCGCCTAGGCGGGAGGAATTGAGCCGCGGCAGGCGCGATCCCGACCTGGTGCGGTCCTATGTGCGCACCGGCGGGCGGGTGCGTGCCGCGCATGACCTGGATCTGGTGACGCTGGTCCGGTCCGCCGACGACGCGCGTCCCGACCACCGCCCCGACGAGCGCCGCCTGCTGGCACTCACCAGCCGCCGCGGCGCGCTGTCGATCGCCGAACTGTCGGCCTATCTCGACCTGCCCGCCTCCGTCGTGAAGATCATCGTGTCCGATCTGCTCGACAGCGGCCACCTGCACTGCCCCACCCCGGCACAGGTGAAGCCGGAACTCGCACTGATCAAGGAGGTGCTGCATGGCCTCCGCGCCATTGCGGGATGAGGTCGACTACGTCGCGGAAACCGTGACACGGTCGGTGAAGATCCTGGTCGCAGGCAATTTCGGTGTCGGCAAAACCACCTTCGTGTGCGGAGTGTCCGAGATCAGGCCACTGCGCACCGAAGAAACGATCACCGAGGCCAGCATCGGCGTCGACGACATGGCCGGGCTTGGCACCAAGGTATCCACCACTGTCGCACTGGATTTCGGCCGCATCACCCTGAATCCCCAGCTGGCGCTGTATCTGTTCGGCACGCCGGGTCAGGAACGGTTCGCCCCGCTGTGGGAGGAACTGGCTCGCGGTGCCCTCGGTGCGCTGGTGCTCGTCGACACCCGGCGCATCGAGAAGGCCGACGACGTGCTCTCGGCGCTGGAACAGCGTGGCGTGCCGTACGCGGTGGCGGTGAACGAATTCGAGGGTTTCCGGCGCTACCCGCTCGAGGAGGTGCGCGAGGCACTCGACCTCGCCCCCGAGACCCCGGTGATCGCGCTCGACGCACGTCGCCGTGACCAGGGTCTGCGCGCACTGATCACGTTGGCGGAATACCTCTTTCGCAGACAGGAAGCAACAGCGTCATGACGGTCGATATCGCCGCCGACGAGCGGGTGGCGATGTGGGCACCCGAGTTCGCCGCCGATCCGCAGGCGGCCTACCAACGGATGCGGAGCCGGTTCGGCTCCGTGGTGCCGGTGGAGTTGTCGCCGGGCATCCGGGCCACGCTGGTGATCGGCTATCACACCGCCGTGCGCATCCTCAACGACCCGGAGCACTTCCCGGCCGACCCACGCATGTGGGAACGCGACATCCCGCTGGACTGCCCGGTGCTGCCGATGCTGCAGTTCCGGCCTGCCGCGCTGCGCACGACCGGCGCCGAGCACACCCGGTACCGGCAGGCCAATGTCGCCGGGATCGCCGGGGTCGATCTGTACGCGATGCACAGCACCGTCGAGCAGTTCGCTATCCCGCTGATCAACAGCTTCTGTGTGACCGGATCCGCGGACCTGTTGAGCCAGTACGCGTTTCCGCTGGTGTTCCAGGCGCTGAACTCGATGCTCGGGTGCACCCCCGAGATCGGGCAGCAGGTCGCCACCGGGATGGCGCAGATCTTCGAAGGTGACGACGCCGAGGCGGGCAACAACCTGCTCGCCTCGGCATTGGCGGATCTGGTGGGGCTGCGTCAGCGCGAGCCCGGTGACGATGTCGCGACCCGTCTGCTCCAGCACCATGCCGCCCTGTCCGACGAGGAAATGGTGCATCAGCTGCTGGTGCTCTACGGCGCGGGCATCGAGCCCATGCTGAACCTGGTGGTCAACACGTTGCGGCTGATGCTCACCGACGACCGGTTCGCGGGCAATGTGCTCGGCGGCAGCCTGTCCACCCGCGATGCGCTCGACGAGGTGCTGTTCACCGACCCGCCACTGGCCAACTTCTGCATGACCTACCCTCGTCAGCCGATCCTGGTCGACAACACCTGGCTGCCCGCGCACGAACCGGTCGTCATCAGCATGTCGGCGTGCAACAACGATCCGGCGATCGCCGGGCGCGACGTCGTCGACAACCGGGCGCACCTGGCCTGGAGCGCGGGTCCGCACGGCTGTCCGGCCAAGCCGGTGGCGTACCTGATCGTGCAGGACGCCATCGACCAATTGCTCGATGCCCTCCCGGAATTGGCCCTGGCCGTGCCCGTCGAGGACCTGGTGTGGCGGCCGGGCCCGTTCCATCGGTCGCTCGCGGCGTTGCCCGTGAGATTCCCGAAGACACCGCCGCTGCCGATGCCATGACACCGGCGAACGCGCTGTGGCTCAGGCGATCTCGGAGGGCACGCTCAGCGCGGCCTGCATGGCCACGCCGTCGACGTAGGTGTGCTTCTCCTTGACCGCGCCGTCCTCGACAGTCACCATGTCCGCGATATCGACATCGACGGTGCGGCCGGTGACGGAGGTACCGGACAGCTTCCATCGCACCACCCAGAAGTCGTCGCCGACGCGCAGGTCGACCTGGGTGAAGGTCAGGTCGGGGACGAGGGCGAAGTTCGCCGCCGCGGCGGTGCGGATCTCGGCCCGCCCGTGCGCGGGTGCGCCCCCGGAGTGCAGGTGGAAGACCGAATCGGGCGTGTGCAGTGCGGCGATCCGGTCGGGGTCGCGCTCGGCCCAGCAGGCGTGATAGCGCTCGAACAGATCCTTGGTGGCATCGGACATGGTCGCCAAGCCCTTCCAATATACAAACAGGATGACTGTATGTTCCCGAATCGGGTGTGGCCGGTCAAGGGGCGAAGGGCCTCGAATCCGCCGCGGCCGTCGTCCTGCCCTAGACTTCGACGTCGCCATGAACCCTGATCGCCGGACCCAAGCCGAACGCTCGGCCTCGACACGTGCCGCGGTGATCCGTGCCGGGCGAGAGCTGTTCGGGCGGTTCGGTTATGGCGCGGTGAGCACGATCGCGGTGGCCGAGGCCGCCGGGGTCAGTCGCGGCGCGCTCTATCACCAGTTCAGCGAGAAGCGGGATCTGTTCGAGGCGGTGTTCGAGGATCTCGAGCGCAGCCTGGTCGAGGTGATCGCCACTGCCGTTGCCGAGGCGCGTGCCGAGGATCCGATCGCGAGCCTGATCGTGGGCTGCCTGGCGTGGTTGCAGGCCTCGACCGCGACCGAGGTGCGGCGGATCGCGCTGCTCGACGCGCCCGCGGTGCTCGGGTGGAGCCGGTGGCGCGAGATCGAACTTCGGCACACCATCGGCCTGGTGGAGAACGCGATGGCCGGTGCCATGGCCGCCGGTCGGATCAGGAAGCAGCCGGTGCGGCCGCTGGCGCTGGTGGTGGTCGGTGCGCTGGACGAGGCGGCGCAATACCTGGCGAACTCCGAGGACCCGGGGGATATCGTCGCTATCCGAGCGGTGGTCGAGCAGCTCATCTCCGGTCTCGCCGTCGATTAGGGCATGTATTCCGGCTTGCTTGTAGGTTAGCCTTGCCTAATGACGACTGGGATTGTGAACCGACCGACCATGGTCTACGCGCCGCTGGTGGTTCGTCGCGCGGTACGGCTGACGCGGCGCATGGTGCGGATCACCCTCGGCTGCCAGGACCCGGCAGCCCTCGCCGACACCGGGCCCGACCAGTACACCAAGCTCTTCTTCCCGCTCCCGGGTCAGCCGCGTCCCGTCGTGCCGCCGCCGCTGGACGACTCCGACAGCGTAATGAGTTGGTACCAGCGGTATCTCGCGATGCCTGACGAGGTCCGCCCGCCGATGCGCACCTACACGATCCGCGCGCAGCGGCCCGAACTCGGCGAGCTCGACATCGACTTCGCCTTGCATGCCGAGCACGCGGGCCCCGCCTCGGACTGGGCTTCGACCGCGGCGCCGGGCGACGAGATCGGCCTGCTCTGCCCGCCGCACGCGCTCTATGCCCCGTCCGGCGATCCCGGCTGGCAGCTGCTCGTCGGTGACGAGACCGCGATTCCGGCGATCGGCGCGATCATCGAGCGCCTCGACGTGGGTGCGCTGGTGCGAGCGTTCATCGAGGTCGACGGCCCGGCCGACGAGCAGCGGTTCGAGACCCGCGGCGACGTGCGGATCGAGTGGGTGCATCGCGGCGATCGCCCGCACGGCGACGCGGTGGTCGACGCGGTCCGCGCCGCCGAGCTCCCCGCTGGCGCGCCCTACGCGTGGATCTCGGGTGAGGCCGAGTTGGTGAAGCTCACCCGGCGCAATCTCGTCCGCGACCGTGGCGTCGACAAGCGCGCGATCACCTTCACGGGCTACTGGCGTCAGGGCCGTACCGAGGAGGACAACGGCCGCGAGAAGGTGCGCCGCGCCGCCGCCGGTGAGCCGCTGGTCGTCGACGAGGACTGACCCGCACCGTCCTCCCGTCCATCTGTGATGCCGCTAATAGTTATTGCACTAACTATTAGTGGCGTAATAGTGTGTGGGCTAAGGAAGGTGGTGGACGATGCAGGAGCTCGAAGACCCGTTGCAGCTCGACCGGCAGGTGTGCTTCGCCCTGGCGGTGGCCAATCGATCGGTGCTGGCGGTCTACCGGCCGCTGCTCGAACCGCTCGGCCTGACCCATCCGCAGTACCTGGTGATGCTCGCCCTGTGGGGTGAGGCGCCGATGTCGGTGAAGGCCGTCGCCGAGGCGATCCAGCTCGACTCCGCGACGTTGTCACCGCTGCTCAAGCGGCTCGAATCCGCCGGTCTCATTACCCGCCGTCGCGATCCGCACGACGAGCGCACGCTGCACATCGACCTCACCGAGGTGGGCCGTGACCTGCGTGAGCAGGCCGAGCGGATCCCGCCCGCCGTTGTGGCACGCCTCGGTGTGAGCCTGGCGGATCTGGAAGAACTGCGCGATGTCCTCGGCCGGGTGAACGCGGCCGCGCGACGCGCATCCGACGTGAGGGAGAAGTAATGAGCACCTCGACCCCGAATCTCTGGCAGCGCTTTCGCTACATCACCGGCGGCACCCTGCCGCCCTCGATGGCGGACTGGGTGCTGGCCGACCTCACCGGCCCCGGCGCGACCCGCCGATACCTGATGCGCTTCCTGCTGCCCGTGCTTCCCGTGCTGTGCCTGTTCCTGCTGGTGCCGGGCCCGCTGTGGATCGGGCTGTCGATGCTGGCGCTGCTGTACCTGCCGCTGGTCTACTTCACCGTGGCGCTGGTCTACGTGTACCGGCGGCATCGCCTGGTCAGCCATGGCTTCGATCCCGAGCTGGCGAACGAGGCCGAACGCCGTAGGGCCGAAGTCGAGCGCGTTGCCTACGAGACTCGCCACCACCGCGGCTGAATCGCGCGCAACAGGTCGAGGTCGCGCAGACCGAACGGGGGAGTCAGCCCGCGCGGAGGGTGGGCCCGACGAATCGTTCGACCAGGTGACGTTCCGCCGCGGCGTCGGGCAGCGGCCAGGTGAGCAACGACAAGACGACGCGCACGACCCAGCCCGCGGCCTCGTCGTCGGGGGCGATCCTGGTCAGCGCGGTCGCGATGTGACCGAGTTCCGGTGCGCCGGCGAGGAATTCGTCGGTATCGGGGGAGCGGTGCCGGATCAGCCACTGGCGCAGCACCGGGTCGGCGCGAATCGCGGCGACAGCGGCCAGGATGGCTTCGATGGGTCGTCGGCCGGGCGGGACCGAGTCGACGACCGCCTCGACGCGCGCGACGACGGACCCGGCGGCCCTGACCATCACCGCGCGCACCAGTTGTGGTTTGCCGCCGACGTAGCGATACAGCGTCGCGCGCGAGCAGCCCGCGGCCGCGGCGATGTCCTCGGCGGTGACGTTGTCGATGCCGCGTTCGAGGAACAGCGCGAGGGCGGCGCGTTCGATGCGGTCGACCGCGATGGTGCGTCGGTCACCGCCGGTCAACCAGTCCGCATGGTCGGTCATCGGCGAATCCTCCAGCAGGGTCTGTCTCAGGGTGAGACGTTCGATGAAATCTGTCTAGTCGAATCCAGCTAGGCAGAGGGGGTTTTCGAAGAAGTGTGTGGGTCGCTCCGACGACGACACCATCGCCACGCCGTCTCACACTGAGACAGACATTGACCGCGTGCTTCTCGGCGATGCACGGTGAGCGCCGACAGCCTGACCAGGAAAGGCGGCGGCCATGACCACGGACCTCGGAGCGATCGACCTGTTCGACGCGGCGGTGCTCGACGATCCCTACCCGATGTATCGCACTCTGCGCGAGGAGGCGCCCGTCTACCGGGTACCCGGCACCGACTTCTTCCTCGTCGCCTCGTGGGCGGCGGTCGCCGAGGCGACCCGCCGCCCGGCGGATTTCTCCTCGCATCTGACCGGCGTGCTCGTCGCCCAGCCCGGTGCGGCGCCGACGACCTTCGACCTCGACGCGACAGGGCAGGGCGTCCACGTGATCGCCACGGCCGACGGCGATGTCCATGCCGCGCACCGCGGCATCGTCGGACCGGCGCTGGCCAAACGGATTCGCACGCTGGGCCCGGTCGTCACCGCACTCACCGAACAGCTGTGGGCGGAGGAACTCGACGGCGATCGGATCGACTGGGCCACCGGGGTCGCCGATCGATTGCCGCTGGCGCTGATCGCCGAACTTGTCGGCCTGCCGCGGGCCGATGTGCCGACCCTGCTCGGCCTGGCCTACGACTCCACCGAGATGCTGGGCGGTGTCGTCGCCGACGGCCGGATGACTGCGCTGATCACCTCGGCGGCCGAGCTGGCCCACTACGCCTACCTGGCGATCAGCCGTGCGAAAGAGCGAGTGGCCGATCAGGATTCGCCGCGCACGCTGCTCGAGGTCCTCGTCGCGGCCATGGCGGCGGGCACGATCGACGAACAGCAGGCGGTGCTGATCGTGGTGCAGCTGATCGGCGCGGGCGGGGAGTCGACCGCGGGCCTGATCGCCTCGGCGGCGCGACTACTCGCCACCGACCTCGAACTACAGACCCGGCTGCGCGAACGCCCTGAGCTCGTTCCCTCGTTCCTCGACGAGGCGTTACGTCTCGAGTCGCCCTTCCGCGGCCACCACCGCCACGTCGTGGCCGATACCCAGCTCGACGGCGTCGACCTGCCCGCGGGGAGCCACTTGCTGCTGCTGTGGGGAGCCGCCAACCGCGATCCGGCCGCCTACCCGGATCCGGACATCGTCGACCTGAACCGGCCGCGTGGACGTGCCAACGTGGCGTTCGGCGCGGGCGCCCACTTCTGCATCGGGTCCGCCCTTGCCCGACTGGAAGCACCGCCGCGATCACCCTGCTGCTCGAACGCACCGAGCGGTTCAGCCTTATCGATGCGGAAACGCCACGATGGGTACCCAGCCTGTTCGCCAGGCGCCACGCGACTCTTCCCCTGCGCATTACCCGCTCCTGAGTACGGTTCGACGCCTGTCCTCGCGGTGCTGAAGTCTCCTGGGACGGTGCCGCGTCCGCCCGAGGGCACGGTCGGGCGGCGATCGGCGCGGGGTGTGACACGGCACGGGCGGAGTCCCCACCTGGACGGGGTGTGGCACGGTGTCGGAGTGCGCCCCCGTCTGTTCCTGCCCGCCTGCCTGCTCGCGACGACAGCGTTGTTCGCCGGATGCGCGTCCACGGATGCGAACCCGACGATGCCGACCGCGACGGCCGTTTCCTCGGAGAGTGTCGTGCCGCCGACTTCCACCGCCGCGAACCGCACCGTTGTCCTCGATCCCGGTCACAACGGGGGAAACGCCACCCATCTCGCGCAGATCAACGCGCAGGTGCCCGACGGGCGCGGTGGGACGAAGGCCTGCAACACCACCGGTACCTCGGCCGACAGTGGCTACACCGAGCACGAGTTCACCTGGGATGTGACCCTGCGGGTGCGCGACGCGCTCGCCGCACAAGGTATTCGGGTGATCCTCACGCGCTCCGACGACACCGGCGTCGGACCGTGTGTCGACCAGCGCGCCGCCATCGCGAATCAGTCGGGCGCCGACGCGGTGGTCTCGATCCACGCCGACGGCAATACCGGCGCGGGCGCGCACGGATTCCACATCGCCTATGCCGAACCCCCGCTGAACCCGGTGCAGGCCGAGGCGGGGACACGACTGGCCACCGCGCTGCGCGATGCCATGGTCTCCGGTGGCGCGGTGCCGTCGACCTATGTGGGGTCGGCGGGACTGGATCCGCGGGCGGATCTGGCCGGACTCAATCTGGCCGAACGGCCGAGCGCCCTGGTCGAATGCGGGAACATGCGCTCGGCGACCGACGCCGCCCTCATCGAGACCCCGGCGGGGCGGGCCCGCTACGCCGAGCTCATCACCGCCGGAATCCTCGCGTTCCTCGGCTGATTCGCCGAGCGCCGCCAGCTGATTTCGGAGGAGTCGCGCAATGTTCGCCAGGCCCGCTCCGGCGGCGTCCGCGCTCGAACAGTAAGGCGGCTTGTTGCCAACATGGCTACCTATCGTCAGCTGCTGGCAAATCTGTGCACCCGCGATAGCTGGTCAATTAACTCGCCATTTGCTCCGAGTGGGAACCGGTTGGTCTGAAACGTTTTCATTCGCTGAGTTCGCACACCTGCGGAACGGTTCGCGAATACCGGCCGGTAGCAGTATTTTTCGCTACCAGGGCGGTTGACGGTTGATCTTCGCCACCCTAATCTCCCTGTCACAGTTCGATATCGAAGTGTTCGGTGTCATCGCTCGAAATGTTTCCCGGACGGCAAGCCGGCCCCTGCCGTCCTCCGCGTGCGTTTCCAAGGAGTATTGATAGTGAGAAGTCGAATTCTGTTCTTCGCCGGAGTAATGGCATTGGCGCCGATCGTCACCGCGCTGGTCCCCGCCGGGAGTGCCACCGCGCACGGCTGGATCAACGGACCGGCGAGCAGGCAGGAACAATGCGCCCGTGGCCTCGTGCCCTGCGGTGCGGTGAAATACGAACCGCAGAGTGTGGAGGGTCCGAAGGGGCTCACCAACTGTAGTGCGAACAAATATACCGAGCTCGATGACGACAGCCTGGGCTGGGTACCGCAGAAAGTCTCCGGCCGTGCGAGTTTCACGTGGAAGAACACCGCGAACCATCGCACGCTGAATTGGGAATACTTCATCGGAAATACCAGGGTTGCCGTGTTCGACGGCCGAAACGAACAGCCGTCCATGGAAGTGACCCATACCGTCGATTTGTCGAACTATTCCGGCAGGCAGAAATTGCGGGCGGTATGGAATATCGGTGATACCGCGGCGGCGTTCTACAGCTGCGTCGATCTCGAGGTAGGCGGCACACCTGGGGCTACGACCACCCCGAAGCCGACCACTTCCCGGCCGACCACCACCGCTCCGCCCGCGACGACCACGAAACCCCCTGCCACGACCCCGAAACCGCCGGTGACAACCACCCCCGGGCACGAGCACCCGACGACCACGGCTGCCCCCTCCGGATCGCCGTGGCGTCAGGGTGCCACCTATGCCATCGGCGACAAGGTCACCTACCAGGGCGCCACCTATCGCTGCAGGCAGGCGCACACGGTGCACGACCCGAACTGGACACCGCCGAACACTCCCGCACTCTGGTCTCGGGTGTAGTCGGCGCACCGAGGTCGGCGAAACGGTTCGTGTGTTCTCCCACCATCGGTCCCGCGATGGGGTGAGGATGAGACCGACTCGCCGGCCTCGCGTTCGGTCGGCCCCGCAGCACAAGGACGTGAGATATGAGTGACAGGAAATTCGCCATCGCCGTCGCGGCCGTCGGGACGGCAATGCTGGCCACGACCCTCGGCGCTCCCGCCGCCTCGGCCGGTGTTTCGCAGCTGACCGTGAAACCCAACCTCAGCGTCGGCTCGGCAACCGACTACGGCACCGGATGCACCCATCAGTTGCTGGCCAGGCTCAGCATCGGCATCGTTCCTGTCGCCTTCTACGACAACGGCGCGCTCCTGGCCGTTGTCGCCCCGACCGACGGCGTCGCCATGTTCAACTGGGTGCCGTCCTACACCGGTGCCCACGCGCTCACCGCCGTCCAGGACGGCATCGCCAGTAGCTCGAATGTGACAGTCGGCCGGGGCTTCCGCTTCGGGGAATCCTGCGTGGTCACCGGCGGCTGACCCAGGCGACAAAGCGGTGGCCCGGGTCGCGCGAAACCGGCCCCCCCGTTATATCCGCGATTTAGACGCGAGCGTCTTGGCCGCAACCATCATTCCCGCGGCTTTCTTGGCAGGCTTCTTCGGCGCCTTCTTCGGCGCCGGTGCCGACCCGTTGGTTTCGGGCTTGCCCACCGGGTGCTCCGCTGTGACGACCAGATCGTCGTCGGCGGTATCGACCTTCACCGTGCCACCCGGCTCCAACCCGCCGTCGAGCAGCAACCGCGAGACCCGGTTGTCGAGCTCCTTCTGCACGGTGCGACGCAACGGCCGTGCACCGAACTCGGGCTGAAAGCCCCGTTCGCCCAACCAGTCCACCGCGGACTGACTGATCTCGAGTTCGATGTCCTGAGCGGCGAGCATGCGCCGGGTGCGATCCAGGATCAGTTCGACGATCTGCTCCAGCTGCTCGGAGTCGAGGCGATGGAACACGATCTGTTCGTCGATCCGGTTGAGGAACTCGGGCCGGAAGTGCTGGCGCAGTAGCTCTTCGAGCTGCGGCACGATCGCATCGAGGTCGCCGGGAGGTGCGTCGAGGATCACGTGCGAACCGATATTGGACGTCATGATCACGATCGTGTTCTTGAAATCGACGGTGCGGCCCTTGGAATCGGTGACGCGCCCGTCGTCGAGCAGTTGCAGCAGCACATTGAACACATCGGGGTGCGCCTTCTCGACCTCGTCGAACAGGATCACCGAATACGGCTGCCGCCGCACCTTGTCGGTGAGCTGCGCGGCATCGTCGTAGCCGACGTATCCGGGCGGCGCGCCGACCAGCCGCGAGACCGTGTGCTTCTCCTGGAACTCGCTCATGTCGAACCGGATCAGCCGGTCCTCGTCGCCGAAGACCGCCTCCGCGAGGGCCTTGGCCAGCTCGGTCTTACCGACACCGGTGGGGCCGAGGAACAGGAACGACCCGATCGGCCGGTTCGGATCCTTGAGCCCGGCCCTTGCCCTGCGCACCGCCTCGGCGACCGCCACGATCGCCTCGTTCTGCCCGATCACCCGCTTGTGCAGGACGTCTTCGAGCTGGAGCAGACGCTGCTTCTCCTCGGCGGTCAGATCGGCCACCGGAATGCCGGTGCGCTTGGAGATCACCTCGGCGATGTCGACGACGTCGACGATCGGCTCCGAAGAGGTGGCACCGGACTCTTCGAGCTCCTCCTCGGCGGCAGCGATGTCGGCCTTGATCGCCTTGGCCTTCTCGTAGTCCTCGTTGTCGACCGCGGCGTCCTTCTCGCGATACAGCCGCGCGATCGCCTCGTCCCGCGCCCTCACCTCGGGATCGGGGGTGCCCGAACGCAGCCGGATCCGCGCACCCGCCTGATCGATCAGGTCGATCGCCTTGTCGGGCATGAACCGGTCGGTGATGTAGCGATCCGACAGCTGCGCGGCCGCGACCAGCGATTCGTCGGAGTAGCGCACCTGGTGGTGTTCTTCGTACACATCGGCCAGACCGCGCAGGATCTCGATGGTGTCCGCCACCGAGGGCTCCGAGACCATCACCGGCTGGAACCGGCGTTCCAGCGCCGCGTCCTTCTCGATGTGCTTGCGATACTCGTCGATGGTGGTCGCGCCGACGACGTGCAGGTCGCCGCGGGCCAGCGCGGGCTTGAGCAGATTGCCCGCGTCCATCGAGCCCTCGCCGCCGCCACCGGCGCCGACGATGGTGTGCAACTCGTCGATGAAGACGATCAGCTCGTCTTTGTGCGCGCGGACCTCGTCGAGGATCTTGGTGAGCCGCTCCTCGAATTCGCCGCGGTACTTACTGCCCGCCACCAGCGAGCCGACATCGAGCGCGATCACGCGGCGGTCGGCGAGGGTCACCGGCACATCACCGTTGACGATGCGCTGGGCCAGCCCCTCCACGATGGCGGTCTTACCGACCCCGGGATCACCGATCAGCACCGGGTTGTTCTTGCGCCGCCGCGACAGGATCTCGATGGTCTGCTCGATCTCCTCCGCGCGGCCGACGACCGGGTCGATCAGGCCCTCGCGGGCTTCGGCGGTGAGATCGCGACCGTATTCGTCGAGGGTGGGTGTGCCGGATTCCGGCTGCCTGCGTTTCGAGGGCGCGGTCGCCATCGGCGTTCCCGGCGCGGGCACACCGCCGCTCTGGGTGGCCGCGATCCCGGCGACCAGCGCCTGCGCCGCGACGCTGTCCGGGAGCGAGGCGATGCCGAGCAGGATGTGTTCCGGGCCGATGTAGCTGCTGCCCGACTGGGCCGCCTGCCGCTGAGCCGCGCGCAGCGCGACCTTGGCAGCGGGGCCGAGCGTGATGTCGGCGAGGTCGTCGGCACTGGGTTCGCCGGTGTCGAGGTAGTCCTGCATCTGCTCGGCGACCTGGTCGGGATCCAGGCTGAGCTCGGCCACGATGCTGCGTCCGGGTTCTGCCTCGGTGGCCGCGTAGAGCAGGTGTTCGGGAGTGATTTCGGGGTTGCCCCATTCCCTGGCCGCCTCACGGGCCGTGCCGACCAGCAACTTCGCGTTGTCGGTCATCAACCTGCCCAGGTCGATGCGTTGTACCGGTGGTTTGGATGACATTCCGGAACCGAAAAACCGCTGGAAGATGTCGTCGAATGGGTCCCGAGAGCTCGGAAAGCTCGCTGTCATGTCCACACCTCTTCGCTCGTCGCGCCGTGTGTCACGGCGACTCCTGCAGATCGGGTCGGTACTGCCAGCAATACTTCGGCATCCTCGGGGCGCGTGCAAGCGATTGGATAGTTTCACATCGGCGATGTCGGCAGGTGTAGCCCACAAACCAAAATCCGGCCGAAACGGTCCCGAACCACCGGTTTTGTCTGATTCTTGATGAAGGGGCGCCGCGGCCGGGTAGCGTGGCGACCCGCGAGGTGGTAACGGCCGCAGCGCCCATTTTTGCCCGCCGACCAGCTGGGTCGAACAGGCCGACGGGAAGTAGAGCACGGAGCTTGGTCAACGACGTCATCGATGTGAGCGCGGATTTCACCATCGCGCGACAAGCGTTGTGGGATGTGCTGCTCGATCCCCAGAGTTACCCACGGATGTTCACCGGCATCGGCAGTTGTGAACCGGTGGAACGCCCCGACGGTGCTGTCCACTGGCAGGTGCGGGTCGGCTCGGCGAGCGGCGGGATCAGGACCCACGAGTTCATCCTCGTCATCGGCCGTTGGTACGAGAGTTTCGAACTGCGTAGCCCGGTGCTCGGCAGCTTCGCCGCGATCCGCTTGCGTGGCGATCAGGAGCGGACCCGGCTCGATATCACCCTGTTCGCCGCCGCGCGTGTCCATCCGCTGATCGAGCAGGGCGCCAACTCTCTGGTCACCGACTGGGTGAAGGCGGGGCTGCGCCGTACCGCCGACGCGATCGCGGGCACCCGTTCCTCGGTGGTGGTCAATGCCGAGCGTTCGATGGTGCGCCGTAATGCCGGGGTGGCGCGCAGTATCGCGGCCACCGGGCTGATGCGGCCCGAGCCGGTGTCGATCGTGAGACAGCTTCGCTCCCTGTCGAAGTGGGGTTTCAACCTGGCCGGTGGTTACGCGGCGGGCGCGGCGTACGAACCCGATCGGCTCGCGTTGATCGATGCGCGCGGGCATCGCACCTTCGCCGAGGTCGACTCCCGATCCACCGCGCTGGCCGCGGCGATGTACTCGATCGGTCTGCGCAAGGGTGACGCCATCGGTCTGCTGGCGCGCAATCACGCGGGCATGGTCGAAACCATGGTCGCCGCGGGTAAACTCGGCGTCGACGTGGCATTGCTCAACGCGGGATTGTCGGGGCGTCGCATCGAGGAGATCGTGCAGCGGCACCGGCTGAGCGCGGTCTTCGTCGACGGTGCGCTGGAAACGCTGATCCGCTACCTGCACAGCGAGGTCCCGCGCTACACCACCGACGACTGTCCGCCGGACCCGGATCGCACGACGGTCGATGACTTGATCGCCCAGGCGCACAACGACTTCCCGGTCCCCGCGCATCCCGGCCGACTGATCGTGCTCACCTCCGGCACCAGCGGTTCGCCGAAGGGCGCGCGCCGCCCGCATGCCAAGGGTTTCGGCACGATCGCCGCGCTGCTCTCGCGGATCCCGCTGCGCGTGGAGGAGGTCCTGCTCATTCCCGCGCCGCTGTTCCACACCTGGGGTCTGGCCGGGTTGCAGCTCAGCACGGCATTGCGCGCGACCGTGGTGTTGTCGGACGGTTTCGATGCGATGGACTGCCTGCGCGCGGTGGCCGAGCACCGGATCACCACGTTGATCGTGGTTCCGACGATGGTGGAACGCCTGCTCGAGGTGCCCGACGAGGTCCGGGCCGGCCTGGACCTGTCGAGCCTGCGGTTCGTGGTGAGCTGTGGTGCGCCGCTGGCCGGGGCCACCGTGCTGCGATTCCTGGACAGCTACGGCGACCTGCTCTACAACGTGTACGGCTCGACCGAGGTGTCGTGGGCCAGTGTCGCCACCCCCGACGACCTGCGGGTATCGCCGACGACCGCGGGCCGCCCACCGCTGGGCACCCGCGTCGCGGTGCTCGGGCCCGACCTGCGTCCGGTGCCGGTCGGCGCCACCGGGCACATCTTCGTCGCCAACCACATGCTCTTCGACGGCTACGTCAACGCCGCGCCGCCGGAGGAGGCCGACGGCATGCTCGATACCGGCGACCTCGGTTACCTCGACGCCGCGGGGCGGCTGTTCGTGGCGGGCCGCGACGACGAGATGATCATCTCCGGTGGTGAGAACGTCTTCCCGCGACCGGTCGAGGAGGCGCTCGCCCACCTGCCGCAGATCAGCGAAGTCGCCGTCGTCGGCGTTCCCGACCGGGAGTTCGGTCAGCGGCTGGCCGCGTTCGTGGTGAAACGCGAAGGGGCGGGACTGGATTCGGACATGGTGCGGACCTATATCCGCAACCGGCTGAGTCGATTCTCGGTCCCGCGCGACGTCACGTTCCTGACCGCGCTGCCGCGCGGGGAGACCGGCAAGATCCTCAAGCGGGTGCTCGTGCCGGGGTCAGTGCTGAGCGAGTAGCGCACCCACCGCCCGCTCGATCGTCGCCGACGCCTGCTCGCCCGGCAGTCCGCGCCGATCCTGCAGATGGTGGCGCATCGGCCAGCCGAGGGCGCCGTCGATCAGATCGAGGAGCACGTCGTCGTGCGTACCGTCGGGTCGGGACAGTTCGGGCGCGAACAGCGCGGCCAGGACGGCGCGGATGCGTTCGTCGGTGCGCCGCATCCGCGCGTCGACCGCGGCGATCGACCGGGATTCCTGCAGACCGGGCAGGCGGGGCACGCGCTGGAGGGCGAAGATCGCGGTGCTCTGCCGGACCGCGATCGTGATCCGCTCGGCCACGGGAGGCGACGGATCGGGGGTCACCAGGCACGCCTCGACCATTTCGGACTGGCGTTCGGTCGCGGCCACCAGCAACGCTTCCCGGTCCGGAAAGTGCACGAACACGCTGCGTTCGGAGGTGCCCGCTCTGGCGGCGATCTCGCGCGCGGTCGGCGCGAAGTCGCCCGCGGTGACGGCGGCGAGCAACCCGTCGATGATGGCTTCGCGCGTTTTCGCCGGATCCCGCCGCCGCGGCGCGCGCGCCTGCCTCGCGCCCGCCGCCGCGGCGTCCCGCTCCGATCTCATCGGCCCATCACAGCACAGTCGGCCGAGGACCTACTTGCTCGGCTCCGGCGCGGCCCGGTTCATCAGCGAGTGCTTGCGCGAATAGGCGAAGTACACGATCAGGCCGACCGCAAGCCAACCGGCGAACCGCACCCAGGTCTCCCACGGCAGCGACCAGATCAGGTAGGCCGAGAAGCCGATACCGATCAGCGGGATCACCGGCATCAGCGGCAGCCGGAACGAGCGCGGGGCGTCGGGCCTGGTGCGCCGCAACACGATCACCGAGATGCACACCACGATGAAGGCCATCAGGATGCCGATATTGGTGAGCTCGGCGACGGTGTTGATCGGCAGCACGCCGGCCAGGATCGCCGCGCCGAAGCCGACGATCCAGGTGACCCTGGTCGGCACCTTGCGGGTGGGGTGGGTCTTGGCGAACCAGATGGGCAGCAGCCCGTCGCGGCTCATCGCGAACCACACCCGGGTGACGCCGAGCATGAAGGTGAGCACGACCGTGATGATGCCGACGATCGCGCCGACCGCGATGATATTGGCGACGCCCGGCATCCCGACCGACTCGAACGCGGTGGAGAACCCACTGGTGGGGCTGATCTCGGTGTACTTCTGCATGCCGGTGAGCACGAGCGTGGCCAGCACGTAGAGCACCATCGCGATGGCAAGGGAGTAGATGATCGCCTTGGGCAGGTGCTTGCGTCCGTCGATGGATTCCTCGGCCGCGGTGCTCATGGCGTCATAACCGAAAACGGCGAAGAACACCGTCGCCGCGCCCGTCCACACCGCGCCCGTGCCGAACGGGAAATACGGGTCGTAGTTGGCGCTGTCGATGTGGAATACCCCGAGCACCACGATGAGCACGACCAGCGCGACCTTGATGCCGACCGCGACCGTCTCGAACCGGCCGACGCTGCCGATACCGCGGGAGAGGACCCACGCGGTGCCGAGACAGAACAGCACCGCGAACAGGTCGATCACCCGGCCGTCGCCGGTATCGGGCGCGCCGAGCATCCACTCCGGCAGGGTCAGGCCGACCTGATCGAGCAGGAACCCGAAGTACCCGGACACACCGATCGCGACCACCGCCGCCACCGCGATGTATTCGAGCAGCAGGTCCCAGCCGATGAACCAGCCCGCGAGCTCACCGAGGGAGACATAGCCGTAGGTGTAGGCCGAACCGGCTTTCGGGACCATGCCCGCGAATTCGGCGTAGCACAGCGCTGCCGCGGCACTGGCGACACCGGCGATCAGGAACGAGATCAGTACCGCGGGACCGGTGACCGAGTGCGCGACCGAGCCGGCCAGGGTGAAGATGCCCGCGCCGATGATACCGCCGACGCCGATGGCGGTGAGCTGCCAGAGCCCGAGTGATTTGGCGAGGCGCTCGTCACTGGGGATCTCGTCGTCGACCTCTATCAGGGGTTTGCGGCGCAACATCTGGGTGCGCAGCTCTGCGAAAGACATTCGCGTTTCCTTCCATCGGCGCACACCGCCGCGTCACGGTGGGCTCATCCGAGTACACCGCCACGCGCGATCGCGGGCGTCGAGAGTGAATAATGTTCAGCGGCGATGATTGTTCGGCCGAGCCGGTTATCTTCCGCGTGCGCCGACCAGTGCGCGCAGGAAGAACCCGAGGTTGGCGGGCCTTTCGGCCAGCCTGCGCATGAAGTACCCGTACCACTGGTCACCGTAGGGGACATACACGCGGACATGGTTGCCCGCGGCGGCGAGTCGCTGCTGTTCGTCGGCGCGTATGCCGAACAGCATCTGGTATTCGTACTCCTCGGTCTTGCGCTGCGCGGACTGCATGCCGACCCCGGCCGCGGTGATCACCGCCGGGTCGTGCGAGGCGATCATCGGATAGCCCGCGCCCGCGGTGAGTACGCCGAGGCACCGCATATACGACGCGTCGACCTCGGCCTTGTCGCGGAAGGCGACCGATTCCGGTTCGTCATAGGCGCCCTTGCACAGCCTGATTCGCGACCCCGTACCTGCCATCGCGCGGCAGTCGTCCTCGGTGCGGCGCAGATACGCCTGCAACACCGTGCCCAGCCACGGGTAGTCCGCGCGGAGTTCGCGCACGATCGACAGCGTCGAATCGGTGGTGGTGTGGTCTTCGGCATCGACGGTGACCCAGATCCCCGCGGCCTCGGCGGCGGCACAGATCTGGCGGGCGTGCTCGCGGGCGATGGCGTGACCGTCGCGCGGCAGGGCCTGTCCGAGTGCGGACAGTTTCACCGAAACCTCCAGTGGCCGAACAGCTCCCGCGGCCACCTCGGACTGGGGGAGTCCGCCGAGCGCGGCGATCAAGGTCCGGTATTGCGCGACGGTCGCCTCCGCGCTGGCCAGGTCGGTGGTGTCCTCACCGAGATAGTCGAGGCTGACGAAACGCCCTGAGCGCAAAAGGGTTTCGGTGGCGAGCACCGCCTGCTCCGTGGTGGTGCCCGCGACGAAGCGGGCCACCACCGCCCGGCTGACCGGCAGGCCGGTGATGGTGCGTTCCAGCCGGGGTGAGCGCGCGGCGGCGAGCATGGTCGAACGCAGCAGAGCAGACATCAGCCGACCTCCGGTGCCTGGTGGGGGTAGCCGTGCTCGGTCGGCGGGACGAAGGTTTCCTTGATCGTGCGCGCGGAGGTCCAGCGCAGCAGGTTCTGGGGCGAACCCGCCTTGTCGTTGGTGCCGGACGCGCGTCCGCCACCGAACGGCTGCTGGCCGACGACGGCTCCGGACGGTTTGTCGTTGATGTAGAAGTTGCCCGCGGCGAAGGTGAGCCGCTCGGTCGCGGCGGCGATCGCGGTGCGGTCCTGCGCGATCACCGAGCCGGTGAGGCCGTAGGGGCTGCCGCTGTCGACGAGGTCCATGGCGTCGGCGAAGGCGGTCGGGGTGCTGTCGTCGTAGACGTGCACCGCCAGGATCGGGCCGAAGTATTCGGTGCGGAAGATCTCGTCGGCCGGATCGTCACCGACCACGATGGTCGGGTCGACGAACCAGCCGACGCTGTCATCGCTGTGTCCGCCTGCCACCACGGTCAGACCCGGTGTCGCCTTGGCGCGCTCGAGTGCGGCGATATTGCGGTCGAAGGCGGGTCGATCGATCAGTGCCCCACCGAAATTCGTGAAGTCGGTGACATCGCCGTAGCGCAGGTTCGATGTCCGTTCGATCAGGTCCTCCGACATCGCGGCCCACACCGAACGCGGGACGAACGCGCGGGAGGCGGCCGAACACTTCTGGCCCTGGTAGTCGAACGCGCCACGCACCAGCGCGGTGGTGAGCACCGCCGGATCGGCCGACGGGTGCGCGAGCACGAAGTCCTTGCCGCCGGTCTCGCCGACCAGCCGTGGATACGTGCGGTACCCGCCCAGGCGCTGTGCCACCTCGCGCCACAGGTGCTGGAACGTGGCCGTCGACCCGGTGAAATGCACGCCGGCCAGCCGTGGGTCGGCCAGTACGACATCGGAGATCACCGGGCCCGCCCCGTTGACCAGGTTGATCACTCCGGGCGGCAGTCCGGCGGCTTCGAGCAGCCGCATCGTCAGATAGGCCGCAACGGACTGGCTCCTGGCGGGCTTCCACACCACGGTGTTGCCCATCAGCGCGGGCGCGGTGGGCAGGTTGCCCGCGATCGCGCTGAAGTTGAACGGCGTCACCGCGTAGACGAACCCCTCGAGCGAGCGGTACTGCATCCGATTCCACACACCCGGCGAGGAGAGCGGCTGCCCGGCGAGGATCTCGCGGGCGAACGAGACATTGAACCGCCAGAAGTCGATCAGTTCGCACGGCGCGTCGATCTCGGCCTGATAGGCGGACTTGGATTGCCCGAGCATCGTCGCGGCCGCGATCTTCGCGCGCCACGGCCCGGAGAGCAGGTCGGCGGCGCGCAGGAAGATCGCGGCTCGATCGTCGAACGACATCGCCTGCCAGGCGGGCGCCGCGGCACAGGCGGCCTCGACCGCGGCGGCGGTTTCGGTGGTGCTCGCGTCACGCAGGGTGCCGAGGACGGCGGCGTGGCGATGCGGTTGGACCACGTCGAAGGCCGGGCCGTCGCCGGGCAGGTGGCGGCCGCCGATCACGTGGGCGATCTCGGTGGGGGAGGCGGACAACTCGGCGAGCGCGGTCTGTAGGCGACTACGTTCCGGGCTGCCCGGAGCGAAGGTGCCGACGGGTTCGTTGACCGGTGGTGGGGTGGTCGCGATGGCGTCCATGAGTGCGGCTCCTGCGTCGTGAGGGATGGCGGGATGTGACGTAGTCAACACCGATCGGAAGCAGTCATAATCGTCTGATCGGATGAAGATCGGCGCGATCGTTTGTCCGATCGACCAACATGGAGGTGCTCGATGGCTGACGGGGCCACAACGCTGCGCGAGTTGCTGACCGCTCTCGACCACACGGTCGCCACCCTCGTCGACGCGCCCGCGGGCCACGAGGTCGCGGTGCGGACGGTGGCGTTGGCCGAGCCTGCCGACCTGCCCGAACACCTCGATGACGAGGGTGCGTTGCCCGAGGTGTATCTACTCGTCGGCGTCGATGCCGCCGCGACCGCGCGCTGGTTGCGCGAGGTCGTCGACCGCGACCCCGCCCAGCGGCCGCGAGTGCTGATGACCAAGAGCGCCAACGACTCGCCCGCGGTGCGCGCCGCCGCCCATGCCGCGGGAATCGCGCTGGTG
Source organism: Nocardia sp. NPDC058519 (assembly GCF_042719755.1). Classification (NCBI taxonomy): domain Bacteria; kingdom Bacillati; phylum Actinomycetota; class Actinomycetes; order Mycobacteriales; family Nocardiaceae; genus Nocardia; species Nocardia sp. NPDC058519. The sequence goes on from NZ_JBHXNK010000007.1 coordinate 101,839, forward strand.
CACGTCCATCGGCAGGCGCGCTGGGACCAGGTCTTCTCGCTGATCCGCCGGATGCTGGCCCGCTCACCCGGTCAGCGCGCCGCCTCCGACGAGCACGACCTGCTCGCCCCCGACACCGACCTGTTCGGACTGGCCCAGGTGCTGGCCAGGGAAACCGGCGGCATGGTCTCGATCGAAGACCCCCAGTCGCATGTCCTGGCCTACTCGGCCTCGGACGCGTCGGCCGACCAGCTGCGCATCCAGTCCATCCTCGGCCGGGAAGGCCCGAGCGACTACCTGCGGATCCTGCGTGAATGGGGTGTGTTCGACCGGGTGCGGCGTGGTGACGAGGTCGTCGACGTGCCAGAACATCCCGAGCTCGATATTCGCCGCAGGCTCGTCGTCGGGATCCGGCGTGGGGAAGGCGCGCAATCGAGAATGCTCGGGACCATCTGGTTGCAGCAAGGCGCGGGAGAGTTGCGCCCTGACGCGGCGCAGGTGTTGCGTGGCGCGTCGGCGGTGGCGGCCAGGATCATCGCGCGGCGGCTGGACGCGCCCTCGACCGAGGCGTTGCTGGTTCGCAGGTTGTTCGGCGCGCACGGTGACGGCGTAGACGTGCCCTCGGTCGCCGCCGCGCTGAACCTGCCGACGACCGGTCCCGCCGCGGTGATCGGCTTCGCGCCGGTGGGTCCCGCCGCGGGCCTGGCCGCGTCGAGTGGCTTGATCCGGTTGCACGCCAGTGCTTTCCGTGATGATTCGGTCACCGAGTCGATCGGTGCGCGGGTCTATGTCCTGCTGCCCGCCTACCACTCCGAACGCAGCGTCGGCTCGTGGGTGCGCAAGCTGGTCACCCAGCTCGAGCAGACGCGCGAACTGGTCGTGCGGGCCGCGATCGCGGCGCCGGTCGCCGATCTCACCGCGGTCGCGGGTGCGCGCGCCGAGGTCGACCGGGTGCTGGACAGTCCGGTCGCCGATCTCGCGGGCAGCCGGGTCGCCACGCTGGCCGACGCCAGGACGGCGGTGCTGCTGGCCGAGATCATGGAGCTGATCCGCGAGCGCCCGCGCCTGCACGATCCCCGCCTGGCCGCCCTCGACGCCTACGACCGAACTCACGCCGCCGACCTGCGCGTATCGGTGCAGGCGTTTCTTCGGGCACACGGTGAGGTGCGTGCCGCCGCGGCCGCGCTACGCGTGCATCCGAACACGCTGCGCTACCGGCTGCGGCGGGTGGAGACCGTGCTCGGCATCGACCTGACCGATCCCGAGGATCGGCTGCTGCTCGATATCCAGCTGGCCGCGCTGCCGACAATTCCGATTGCTCAGAGGTAACACAGGTATTGCAGTTAGTCTGCAATAGTTGTCCGGGTCGGACGATCGTGGAACGAAGGAGTAGCGGTGAACAGTGCACACACGGGTCGCGGCGAGCTGTCGCGGCGCGGGATGCTGGGTGTCGGAGTCGGCGCTGCCGCCGCGGTCGCGGTCGGCGCGACCATGACCGGATGTGGTGACCAACCGAGCGGAGTCACCCCGTCGAGCACCCAGACCGAGCCGACCGAGGCCATCCTGGATGCCAACCGCGCGCTGGCCGACACGCTGCCCTTCGGCGACACCGCCGACTTCGCCGATGCCGACCGCGGCTGGATCGCCTCCCTCGAACCGGGCAGGGTCACCGACCAGTCAGGGAAAGTGGTGTGGGACAACGACTCCTACGACTTCCTCGCCGGGTCCTGTCCGCAGTCGGTGAACCCGAGCCTGTGGCGCCAGTCCCAGCTCACCGTCAAGCAGGGCCTCTACGAGATCGCGCCGGGCTTCTATCAGATCCGTGGTCTCGACCTGTCGAACATGACGTTGATCGAAGGCGAGACCGGCGTGGTCGTCATCGATCCGCTGGTTTCCGCGGAGACCGCAGCCGCCGGCCTGAGGCTCTATCGCGAACATCGCGGTGACCGGCCGGTCACCGGCCTCATCTACTCGCACTCCCATGTCGACCACTTCGGCGGCAGCTACGGCGTCATCACCCCGCAGGACGTCGCGGCCGGACGCTGCCCGGTGATCGCGCCCTCGGGGTTCATGGAACACGCCGTCGCCGAGAACATCTACACGGGCACGGCGATGGCCCGCCGTGCCGCCTACATGTACGGCGCCGCCTTGCCCCGCGGCCCGAAAGGTCAGGTGGGATCCGGTCTGGGACAGACCACTTCGGTCGGCACGATCAGCCTGATCCCGCCCACCGTGCACATCACCCACACCGACCAGGAAGAGACGGTCGACGGTGTGCGGATGGTCTTCCAGCTGACCCCGGGCACCGAAGCGCCCTCGGAGATGAACTTCTACTTCCCCGACCGGCGCATTCTGTGTATGGCCGAGAACGCCACCCACACCATGCACAACATCGTCACCCTGCGCGGCGCGCTGGTCCGCGACCCGCATGTCTGGTCGAAATATCTCACCGATTCGATCAACCGCTACGCGCGCCGGTCCGATCTGGTGTTCTCCTCGCACCACTGGCCGGTCTGGGGTACCGATCGGATCGTGGAGTTCCTGTCGCTACAGCGCGACATGTACGGCTACCTCAACGATCAGACGCTGCGACTGCTGAACCAGGGGTACGTCGGCGCCGAGATCGCCGAAATGCTGCGGATGCCACCCGCGCTCACCGCGTCGTGGTCGACGCACGGGTACTACGGCTCGGTGAGCCACAACGTCAAGGCGGTGTACCAGCGGTACATGGGCTGGTTCGACGGCAACCCGGCACACCTGTGGGAACACCCGCCGGTGGAGAACGCCCGACGCCACGTCGAGGCGATGGGCGGTGCCGACGCGGCACTGCGGACCGCGCAGAAGGCCTACGACGCCGCCGACTTCCGCTGGGTCGTGCAGCTGGTGAACTACGTGATCTTCGCCGATCCGGCCAACAAGACGGCAAAAGACTTGCAGGCCGGCGCCTTCGAACAACTCGCCTACGGCGCGGAGAACGCCACCTGGCGCAACTTCTATCTCAGCGGTGCCCACGAACTGCGCCATGGTTCCTTCGGCACGCCGACCACGGCCAACTCCGCGGCGATGGCCGCCGCGCTGAGCGTGGAGCAGGTGTTCGACGCGGTGTCGTTGCGCATCGACGGTCCGAAAGCCTGGGATGCCCGGATGAGCACGGACTGGCGGATCAGCGACGAGGACAACCGCGTTCACCGCGTGGAACTGCGCAACGGCGTGCTCGTGCACCACGACCGATTCCCCGGTGACGCGCTGCCCGCGCCCGACGCGACGATCACCCTCACCCGCCGGACCCTGATCGCCACCCTGGTCGGCGGCGCCGACCTGCGCAAGGGCGTCACGAGCGGTGACATCGCCATCGATGGCGACGTCACCGCCCTGGCGAAGCTGCCCGGCCTGATCGACAAGCCGGACCCGAACTTCGCCATCGTCACGCCGTGACGATGTCAGGACCCGGTGGGTACCTCGCCGACCGCCTTGGCCGGATCGATCACGCCGAACACCTCGCCCTGTGGCGCGGCCAGGATGCCCATCCGGCCGAACGGGCTGTCGTCGGGGCCCATGATCACCGAGGCGCCCAGCTCGGTGGCCCTGGCCAGGGATCCGTCGGCGTCGTCGACCTGGATCCAGGTGAGCCAGTACGGAGGGGTGCTCAGCGCTGAGGCGTCCATCATGCCGCCGACCTCGCGGCTCTCACCGGGCAGTGCGAAGGTGGAATAGGTGAAGGTCTCCCCGTCACCGATTTCGTTGTACTGCCAGCCGAACACCTTGTTGTAGAACTCGTGCGCCTGATCGTAGGCAGGGGTGTGCAGTTCGTTCCAGCAATAGGCGCCGTTCTGATTGAATATGCCGGAACCGTTGTGCGCCTTGGCTTCCCGCACGCCGAACACCCCGCCTGCCGGGTCGGCGGCGATGAACATGCGTCCCACGTCGAGCACATCGAACGGTGGCATGAACACCTGCCCGCCCGAGGAGCTCACGCGTTCGGCGATCTCGTCGGCGCGCTGCGCGGCGAAGTAGGTGGTCCACACCGACGGCATCGCTTCCATGCCCTGCGGTTTCGGGCCGATGCCCGCCGCCGGTCGGCCGTCGAGTGTGGCCATGAGATAGCCACCGGCCTCGGCGGGACTGTCCTGGACCTCCCAGCCGAACAGGGTGCTGTAGAAATCGCGGGCGGCGGTGGTGTCGTCCACCTGACAGTCGATCCAGCAGGGAGTTCCCTGCGGCCAAGCTTCGTCGCGTGTCGGCATGTCGAACGTCCTCCTCGGCGATGGATGAAGGCCGGCCCGAATCGCACCGGCACGAGGCAAGTCAACCACCGGTCACCGACAAGAAGAAGGAACCCGGAACCACGCTGAACTGGAACAACGCGTGTTCACAGCGACAGCCCGAGCGGGCCGAGGATCGCCTGACCAGCTCGATACCGCTGTTATGGTTTTCGCGCCGATCGTGCGGTGGCTTGGTCAACGTTGGAGACGAACCGGTCGGGAGCGATTCATGGTGAGTAAGGGCTCGGAACATGGGTTAGTCCGGATGCTGGCGACGATCGTCGCGGTGGTCGTCGTGCTCGGCTGCGGCGGTGGTCCCGCCGGTGGTCAGCCACCGGACGCGTCGGCCGCGAAGTGGACCGCCCTGCACGACGGGCCGGGCGCCTATCCCGAGGTTCGGGTGGAGCGTGGCGTCCAGATCACGATGAGCGACGGCGTGGTGCTCAAGGCCGACGTCTACCGCCCCGCCGATGCCGCCGGCGTGATCGAGCAGAAGCCGCTGCCGGCAATCGTGAGCCTGACCCCCTATTCGAAACTCATGACCGGGCTGATCGAACAGGCTGCCGCGATTCCGGGCCTGCAGTCCACCGCCGTCGACATCGTGCGCAGGCTGAACCTGTCCGCCACCCCGATCAGTGGTTTCGGTGACCTCATGCAGGCACTGGACGGCGGCATGATCCAGACCATGCTCGGCGTCGACCGCAAACTCGTCAGCGCCGGCTACACCGTCGTCGTGGCCGACGTACGCGGAACCGGGATGTCCCAGGGCAAATGGGACACCCTCGGTACGCGCGAACAGCTCGACACCCGCGAGGTGATCGACTGGGCGGCCACGCAGCCGTGGTCGAACGGCCGCATCGGGATGAGTGGCGGCTCGTACTCCGGCATCAACCAGTTGCGTGCCGCCGAGAACGCACCGCCCGCGTTGCAGGCGATCTTCCCGGTCGAGCCGGGCAGCGACCTCATGCGTGACGTGGTCGCCCCCGGTGGCGGCGTTGGCACCACCTTCCTGCCGCTGTGGCTGAACTCGGTCAACCAGCTCAAACTCGTTCCCGACGTGGCCTCCATGGTCGACGGCAGCTTCGACTGGACCTGGTTCAACGACCGCCTCGCCGATCCGACCACCAATTTCGACCTGCTCGCCCAGTCGCTGCTCACGCCGTCGCTGTCGAACATGCCGCCCGCGCTCGACGGCGCGCTCGACGACACCTCGGACTTCCGCGAGGCGATCATGGGCCACCCCGAGAACGTCACGGTGCCGACCTTTGTCTACGGCGGCTGGCACGACATCTTCGCCAACAGCGCGACCAAGCTCTACGAGCAGATCCCGCTGCCCGCCGGACGCAAGCAGCTCGTCGTCGGCGACACCTATCACGCCAATCCCGGTGCGGGCACCGGTGTTCCCGGCGCACCCCCGCGCCTCGACGTGCTGCAGCGGGCCTGGTTCGACAAATGGCTCAAGGACATCGACAGCGGCGTCGAAGGATTCGGGCCCGTCACGGTGAAACAGCAAGGCGGTAGCTGGGTTACGTTGGAGGAGTTCCCGCAGCCCGGCGTCACGCATCGCCGCGTCTACCTGTCCGCCGCGCCCAGCGGCAGCACCGAGGACAGTCTGCACGATGGATCGCTGAGCGCCACCGGACCGGCCGGTGTCGAAACGCTCACCGTGGCACCAGGTTTGAATCAGGTCTGCTCGCGCGACGCGGCGCAGGGCTCGGCGGGCATGACGGCCGCCTTCGATACCTGCGCGAAGGACTCCCGCATCGCCGAACGCAACGGCCTCACCTTCACCAGCGCCCCACTGACCGAACCGACGGTCATCTCGGGCCCGATCAACGTGCGGCTCAACACGATCCACGACGCCACCGACGGATTCTGGAACGTCACCGTCAACGACGTGGCACCCGACGGTACCTCGACCGTGCTCACCACCGGCCAGCTCACCTCGTCGATGCGGGCCGTCGACGAGCGCCGCAGCGCACGCTCGATCAACGGCGACTTCACCGCGCCCTTCAACCCGCTCACCGTCGACCGGCTGCTTCCTGTGGTACCCGGCACACCCACCGCGATCGATGTCGCCGTCATCCCGACTCAGGCGATACTGGCACCGGGACACCGGCTGCGCATCGACGTCTTCGCGGGCAACGCGCCCAAGGCACTACCGTTCCGGCCGATGCTGAACGCCAGCGGCCTCGAGCCCCAGCACGTTCGCCTCGACCCCGCGGCGCCGAGTTTCGTCAACCTGCCCACCGACCGTCCGATTCCCTGATCGACGCTGGAGAATCGCCGCCCACTACCCTCGATCGAGCAGGATGCGCAGGCATGCTGTGCGGAGTTCTTTTCGACGAGGAGGTCGCTGTGGTCGAACCTGTCATCGTGGTGATGGGGGTGTCGGGATGCGGGAAGACGACGGTCGGCGCGCTGACCGCCGACCGGCTCGAGGTCCCGTACGCCGAAGGTGACGACTTCCATCCGCAGGCCAATATCGAGAAGATGGCCGCGGGCATTCCGCTCACCGACGAGGACCGGCTGCCCTGGCTCGACACCGTCGCGGACTGGCTCGCCGAACACCAGAAAACCGGTGGGGTAGCGACCTGCTCGGCGTTGCGGCGGGTCTACCGTGACCGCCTGCGCGCGAAGGCGCCGCAGACCTACTTCGTGCACCTGGCAGCCACCCGCGAGGAACTGCTGCGCCGGATGACCGGCCGACTCGGCCATTTCATGCCGACGATCCTGCTCGATTCCCAGCTCGACACCCTCGAACCGCTGCAATCCGACGAAGTGGGCGTCACCCTCAACGCGCTACAGCCGCCGAGCGCGCTCGTCTCCGAAGCCGTCGATGCCTGGATCGCCACTCACCGCTGAAGCAGCGGATGCAGTTCTTCGACCGGCGCCAGCATCAGCATCGCGCCGAAGACCAGTGCCGCCAGGCAGACCGCGGTGAAGAACAACACCCACAGCACCGCGGGCAGGTGCGTCAACCGAGCCAGCTGGTCCGCATCGGAATCCGTGCGACCGGGCTGGCGCCGTCGACTCCGTTGCAGTTCGAAGACCGGCCGTACCGCGGCGGCAAGCAGGAACCACGCCGCCAGATACGCGAACGCGGCCTGCAGCAGATCGCTGCCGAACCAGGACACCCCGAACACCAGCGCACCGAGCACCACCACCGTGAGCAGCCCGTACATATTGCGCACCTTGATCAGCACCGCCGCCAGCATCACCAGCGTCGCCCACAACATCACCGTGACCCGGCCGGTCCCGAGCAGCGCCGCATAGCCGAGCCCGAGCAGCGCGGGGGCCGGATACCCGGCCGCCGCGGTGAGAATCATGCCGGGCCCACTCGGTTTGCCGCTCGATACCGTCAGCCCCGATGTATCGGTGTGCAGGGTGATCGCGTGCAGCCTGCGTCCGGTGAGCAGCGCGATCACCGCGTGGCCGCCCTCGTGTGCCACTGTCACCGCGGCTCTGGTCAGCCGCCACAGCGGTCGATACCCGACCAGGATCAGCGCCACCACGGCGGTGGCGAGCACCAGCCACCAGGCGGGCGCGGGCTGGGGTGCGAGGAGACGGTCGAGCAGCGAGCTGGCGGATCCGGTGTTCACCGCCGCACTTTAGCCGTCGGTGGGCTCGTGGCGCAGGCTCCTGGTCGCGGCCGTTCCCGCATCGGCCCCGTGGCGGCCCTCGTCGTGATAGCAATGGGCAATGCAGATGCGCCCTCACCGCTGGACTCCGCCGCGCCCCACCGCTCGTGCGCGCCAGACCCACAGCGATCCGCCGATGCCGCCGACCCGACTGCTGCCGCTGCCGGGAAGTGGGCCGGAGGACGTCGTGGTGCTGCCCGACGGCCACCTCGTCACCGGGACCGACGACGGCGCGATCTGGCGGGTCGATCCGGCGGGCGGTGCGGTCGAGCGGATCGCGGACGCCGGAGGTCGGCCACTGGGCATGCACGCCGATGCGGACGGCTCACTGCTGATCTGCGTCGCGGGCCGAGGCATCCTTCGCCTGGCCGAGGCGGGCGCCGACCTGGAAGTCGTCGTCGGTGAGCTCGACGGTGTCCCGATCGCGTTCCCCAGCAATGTGATTCGCGACGACGACGGCACGATCTACTTCACGATCTCGTCGCAGCGGTGGCCGTTCGAAGAGTGGATGACCGACATTCTGGAACATTCCGGCAGCGGACAGCTGGTGCGCCGCGATCCGGATGGACACCTGGAGGTGCTCGTCGACGGTCTCCAGTTCGCCAATGGCCTGGTGCTCTCGCCGGACCGATCCAATGTGCTGGTCGCCGAGACCGGCGCCTACCGGATCACGCGCTACTGGCTGACGGGTCCGCGCGCCGGTACCACGGACTACATCGCCGAGAACCTGCCCGGCTCACCGGACAACATGCTGATCGGCAGCGACGGGCTGGTCTGGGTCGGCATCGTCTCGCCACGTAACCCGTTGCTGGACAAGCTCTTCCCGCTCCCCGGCATCGTGCGGCGAATCGTCGACGCGCTGCCGGATCGGCTGACGCCGGCGCCCGTCCGATCGGTCTGGGTGCTCGCGCTCGATTTCGACGGCACCATCGTGCACGACCTGCAGCGCGACGGCGCCGACTACGCGCTGGTCACCGCGGTGGCCGAACGCAACGGCACCCTCTACCTGGGCAGTCTGTCCGAACCCGCGATCGCGGTGACCTCGGTACCGGCGACCTGACCTCAGCGGCGAACGCTGGACGGCACCGGATGGTCCGGCTCCAGCGCGGGCAGCCCGTCGATGCTGGTGGCGTTGTCACCGGCGATGCGACGGGCGAAATCGGCGTCGGTGCGGCGGGTGTGGGCCTCGTCGAGGATGAAGCGCTCCTCGACGAGGTCGAGTTTGGGTACCGACCAGCCACACGAGTCGGCGATGCGTTCCACCGAGATCGTCACCACCGCACGGATACCCGGGTGTCCGGTGCCGAAATGCTCACGCAGCGTGTCGAATTCGTCGGAGTCGGGGCGAACGACCCGGCCGGTGCCGAAGAGCCGGAGGATGCGGGTGGTACGGGTGAACGAGCAGAACATCACGGTGATCCGGCCGTTGTCGCGCAGGTGGGCGATCGTTTCCGAACCGCTGCCGAACAGATCGAGGTAGGCGACGGTGTGGTCGTCGATCACGGCGAAGGTGTCGCGATAACCCTTGGGGGAGACATTGACGTGGCCGCCGACCGACGGCGCGGTGCCGATGAAGAACATCGGCTGTTCGGTGATGAATGCCCGCAGCTTGTCGTCGATCCGATCGAACACCTTGCCCATGACGCACTCTCTCGTCCCACCAGTCGGTGAGCTCCCCACGTCCACTGTATCGACCGGGCGATCCCGGACCGCGGTTCGGTTCACGGTGAGGGTTACCGCAGACGCCGACCGCGCGGTGTCCGACGATGTCTCCTATGACGCAGACCGCACCGAGCCCCGCCCACCCCGTCCAGCAGCGTTACGCGGACCAGGCCACCGAGATTCCCGCCCAGTGGAATCCGGTGCTCGAGGTACTGCACGCGCACAAGTCGGTGCGCCGCTATCTTCCGGACGCCGTGTCGCCGGAGACGATTCGGCTGTTGGCGTCGGCCGCGCAATCCGCGGCGACCTCGTCGAATCTGCAGGTGTGGAGCGTTATCGAGGTGCGTGATCCGGCGCGCCGGGCCAGGCTGGCCGCGATAGCGGGTGGTCAGGCACATATCGAGCAGGCGCCGGTGCTGCTGGTGTGGACCGCCGACTTCGCCCGGCTGCGTCAGCTCGCCGACGATCACGGCGCCCCGCTGGAGGGCGCCGACTACCTCGAATCCAGCTACGTCGGCTTCGTCGACGCCGCGCTCGCCGCGCAGAACGCGGTGGTGGCCGCTGAATCCCTCGGCTTGGGCACGGTCTACATCGGCGCGTTGCGCAATGATCCGGAAGCGGTGGCGGCCGAGCTGAAACTGCCCGATCACGTCTTCGCGGTCTTCGGCCTGGTTGTCGGCCACCCGGACCCGGCGGAGGGCACCCGGGTCAAGCCGCGCCTACCGCAGGCGGCGGTGCTGCACCACGAGACCTACGACCTGGCCGCCCAGCGCGAGCCGATCGCCGAGTACGAACAGCGGATCGGCGAGATCTACACCGATCAGGGCCTACCGTTCTCCTGGACCGAGCGCACCCTGGCCCGCTTGGCCTCGGCGGCCTCCCTCAACGGCCGTCACCGCCTGCGGGAGTCCTTGGCCGCCAGGGGATTCCGGCTGCGCTGAGCGGGCAGGACCGCTCAGCCGTCGATCGCCTTCTTCGTCAGGTCGAGTGAGCGGATGCGGGCGTCGAGGTCGTAGACGAGGGTGTTGAGCATGAGCTCGTCGGGGGAGGTGGCGTCGAGCAGCTGCGCCGCCTGGGCACGCACCGTCTCCGGCGAGCCCTGCAACTGCCCGGCCCTGCGCTGCGCGGCGAAGTGGCGTTCGGCGTCGTTGCCGGGGAAGCCGACGGCCTGCTCCGGCGTGGCCAGTGCCTGCGGACGACCCGAGCGCAAGTTGGCGAAGGCGAGATCGCGGGGCGCGGCGAGGCGGTCGGCCTCGGCGTCGGTATCGGCGCAGATCACGGAGGCGGCCACGATCGTGTACGGCTCGCTCAGGGTCTGCGAGGGCCGGAAATTGTCGCGGTAGAGCGTCAGCGCGGCGACGGTGTTGTCCGGCGCGATGTGATGGGCGAACGCGAACGGCAGACCCAGCACCGCGGCGACCTGGGCGCTGTAACCACTCGAACCGAGCAGCCACACCTCCGGTTCCGCGCCGAGTCCGGGGCTCGCCACGATCCCGTTCGGATCGGCGCCGCGGAAGAAGCCGATCAGCGCGGTGAGCTCCTGGGGAAAGGCGTCACCGCCGAGTCCTTCGGCACTGCGGCGCAGTGCGCGCGCGGTGACCGGATCGGTGCCGGGCGCACGGCCGATCCCGAGATCGATCCGTCCGGGATGCAGTGACTCGAGCGTGCCGAACTGTTCGGCGACCACCAGCGGCGGATGATTCGGCAACATCACCCCGCCCGAACCGACCCTGATCCGCGAGGTGGAAGCGGCCAGATGCGCCAGCACCACCGCGGGCGCCGCACTCGCGATGCCGGGCATGTTGTGATGCTCGGCCACCCAGAATCGGCGAAAGCCCTGTTCCTCGGCGTGCTGGGCGAACCGCGTCGTCGCGTGCAACGCCGCACCCGCCGTCGCATCGGACTGCACCGGTGCCAGATCCAGAACCGACAGCGTGACGGCGCTCATGAGCCTCCTCGAATGTGTATCAACCCCTATCGAAGCCAACCCGCGCCGAGCCGCCGGTATTTCCGCGCACCGGTGGTGGTGACACCGGCCACGGTAGCCGGGCGGTAGCGTGCACGACTGATCGACGCGACGGAAGGACTGTTCGATGTCAGCTGACGGCTCCGGCCTATCCACGGAAGCCGCCGAGGCGCCCGCCCAGACGGCCGGATCGGAGGGCTACGAGCGCGGCCTGAACCCGCGCACCATCCAGATGATCGCCATCGGCGGTGCGATCGGCACCGGCCTGTTCTACGGTTCCGGCGCGGCGATCGAACAGGCTGGTCCGTCGCTGATCCTGGCCTATCTCGCCGCCGGTCTGGCGATCTTCGTCATCATGCGCGCGCTGGGCGAGCTGCTGACCTACCGCCCCGTCTCGGGCAGTTTCGCCGAGTACGCGCACGAATTCCTCGGTCGTTTCGCCGGGTTCGCGACCGGCTGGTCGTACTGGGCGGTGTGGGTGTCCACCTGCATGGCCGAGATCACCGTGGCCGGTCACTACGTCCAGTACTGGTTCGACATCCCGCAGTGGGTGACCGCGCTGGTAGTGCTCGCGGTGCTGTTCGCCGCGAACCTGATCTCCGTGCGGTTCTTCGGCGAGGGCGAGTTCTGGTTCTCCGCCATCAAGGTCACCGCCATCCTCGCGATGATCCTGATCGGCATCGGTGTACTGGTTTTCGGTTTCGGCCATGCCGCCGACCCGACGGTGACCAATCTGTGGGCCGACGGTGGGATGTTCCCGCACGGCTTCGGCCAGACCCTGCTGGTCTTGCAGATCGTCGTGTTCGCCTATGTCGGTGTGGAACTGGTCGGGGTGACGGCGGGGGAGGCCCGCGACCCGAAGACCACCCTGCGCAAGGCGATCAACACCCTGCCCTTCCGCATCGGGCTGTTCTACGTCGGCGCGCTCGTGGTGATCATGTCGGTGGCGAGCTGGCGCAGCTTCCACGCGGGCCGCAGCCCGTTCGTCGAGGTGTTCGAGCAGATCGGCATCCCCGCCGCCGCGGGCATCATCAACTTCGTGCTGCTCACCGCGGCACTGTCGTCGTGCAACTCCGGCATCTACTCTACCGGCCGGATGTTGCGCAGCCTGGCTCTGCGCGACGAAGCGCCCGCGAAATTCGCGACCCTGAGCAAACAGTCGGTGCCGTTCACCGGGATCTGCGCCTCGGCGGGCGCGATGGTGATCGGCGTGCTGGTGAACCTGATCTCGCCCGACAAGGCCTTCGCCTACATCACCTCGGTGAGCACCGTCGGCATCATCGTCGTGTGGAGCGTGATTCTGGTGTGCCACATCAAGTATCGCGCCAAGGTCCGAGCGGGCGAACTGCCCGGCAGCGACTACCGCCTGCCCGGCGCGCCCGTAACCACCTGGGCCGCACTGGGTTTCCTCGGGTTGGTCGTGGTGCTGCTGCTGTGGACCGATGGTGGCCGTACCGCGCTGGTTGTCGGCGCGGTCTGGGCGGCACTGGTGTGCGCGGGCTATTACGCCTTCGGCCGCCGCGAGGCCGTGCACACCCGATAGCCCCGTTTGCTGGAAAGCCGCTGGCAGAGAGCCGTTTTCTGTCATACCCCCTCGGTATCGTCGAAGTGTCACACAACCAGCCCGGACGCGAGTGTGGCCGGGCGGTGCGAGAACGGGGGCACACGAGATGAGTGACGAGAACAGCGGCGATCTGCGGCCGCCACGCCAGCACGGAACCACCTGGCGGGAATCGGAATACCGAATACTGGCCGATGATCTGCGCGCGGGCGCCGATCTCGCCCGCACGGCGATCACGGTGGGACGCACCGAATCGGCGGTGCGCACCGCACTGCGCAATTTCGTGCCACCGGAGGAGCGGGTACCGACCGCCGAACGGGAACGCTGGATCCGCACACGCCTTGTCGCCGAGCCGGAATGGGACTGGTGGGCGGTGGTGATCGACCACCACCACCGCCGCTCCCGCAGCGGCCTGTGGTTCACCCGCCATGAGCACTGCGCGCGCATCGGCTGGCGCAGACGCACCCCCATGCCCGCACTCGCCCAGGAACTGGCCACCTCGGAACTGTCGGTCGCCGAGCTGCTGCGCGCACTGGGGTTGGTCGAGAGCATCGAGGAAGCCGCCGACCGCCTCGGCGCGACCCCGGGCCTTGCCCTGGCCAAACGAGTCACCGCCCGCCGCGACGAAGCCGTCGGCGCCCGCTGGATCCTGGTCGTCGACGGCGCCGCAGGCACCACCCGTCCCCGCAACGCCCCTGTCCGCCGTCAGCTCTCCCTGCACGAAACCCGCGCCGCCGCGGAAGCCGAACGCGACCGAATCCTGTCCTGGCACAGGCGCATCGGACCCGAAGAACCCGACGCGCCCGTCTGGTGGACCATCGCCGAACGCGGCCTCGGCGCCACCGTCGGCCATACCCGCTGCGGCACCCTCGACCCGACCGCCACCGGCGGACAGCTCCGCGCCGAAGCCCTTGCGGTCGGTGACATCATCCGCGTCCCCGTCCCCGACGGGGGCCACCTCCAAGACCGCATCACCGCGATAGCCCACCATGCCCCAACCGGCCCGATCGTCGTCGACCTCGCCCCGGTAGCCAACTCGCGCGTCCGCCGCGTCGTCGAGTTCGCTCCCGATGAACTGGTCGACGTGGTTCACAAACAACAGGACTGACCGCACCCCCGCCGCACCGCACCAACCCGGTGCGGTGCGGCGCAACCTCGGTCGGTGATCCCGGGAGTTCTACGCCTTGGCTTCGGGTCCCCGGTTGAGCGGAAACAGGATCGGGCTGAGCAAGTACTCCGAACGCCCCGGCGTCGCCGCGTTGTCGAATTGCGGTGCGATCGCGGCGCGCAGGCCGGTGATCAGCTGTGCGAGTTCATCGGGATCGAGCCACAGCGAGTGCTGTCGGTAACCGACGAGGTCGTCCACCGGATCGGCGCGGTCGTCGGCGATGTAGGCGTCGAATTCGGCGAGCAGCGTGGCCATCGCGGCGACGAAGATCTGGCGATGGTCTGTCGGGGTCACGGTGGTGCCGTCGATGCTCGCGCGCTCGCGGCGCAGCCGGTAACGCCGTTCGACCGCCCCGCGCACGCGACGTTCGTCGACGACCTCGAGCACACCACCGGACGCCAGCAGATCGACATGGCGGTACACCGTCGCCTTCGAGACCTCGGGCAGCATCGCGCTCAGCTGTGCGGTCGTGTGGATCCGCCCGCCCGACATCGCATGCACGATGCGCAACCGCACCGGGTGCGTCAGTAGCTCCAACGAGTCCATGCCTTCTATGTTCTCACATATGCTACCGTTCGCAAAGATGAGAATAATGGACGGAGCACCATGACAATCAACGAAACCCAGCGGGCAGGCGCCGATTCGTGGCGGATCCCGGACTATGTGAACCCGGCGGCCTTCGCTGACCGCGATGTCACCGTGGGTTCCGATGGGCTCGCCGTCGCGGGAGTTCTGAGCGTGCCGGTCGGCCGAGGACCGCACCCGGCGGTCGTCCTCCTGGCCGGTGGCGGCGCGTTCGACCGTGATGGAACGATCGGCCCGAACCGGATCTACCGCGACCTCGCGTGCGGACTGGCCTGCCGCGGTATCGCGGTCCTGCGCTTCGACAAGGTCACCCTCACCCACGCCGACACGGTCGCGGCCACGGCGGAGTTCACCCTGCGCGACGAATACCTTCCCCATGCCCTCGCCGCGATCGAAATCCTCGGCGCGGCAACGGATATCGACGCGAACCGAATCCATCTGGTCGGCCACAGCATGGGCGGCAGGATCGCGCCGCGCGTGGCCGAGGCCGCTCCCTCGGTCGCCGGGATCGTCACCTTGGCCGGTGACACGCAGCCGATGTGGTGGGCCATGGTGCGGGTTCTGCGCCACCTCGCGCAACTCGATCCGGCTGCGGTCGCGGCGTTTCCGCCGGTCGAGACGGTCATCGAGCAGGCGGAACTGGTGGACAGTCCCGAGCTCTCGCTCGGGACACCGACCGAGGATCTGCCGTTCGGTCAATCCGCCGCGTACTGGCTGGACCTGCGCTCCTACGACCCGGTCGCGGTCGCGGCGTCCCTCGACATCCCGATGCTGATCCTGCAGGGCGAGCGCGACTATCAGGTCACTGTCGAGGGCGACCTCGCGCTGTGGCGAGCGGGCCTGGCCGATCGCGCCGACGTCGACATCCGCACCTATCCCGCCGCCGATCACCTGTTCTTTCCTGGCGACACACCGTCGATGCCCACCGACTACGCGCGGCCACAGCACGTCGACGGCCGGGTCGTGGCAGATATCGCGGAGTGGATCATGGCGCACTGACCGCCGGTTCGGCACTCGAGCAGCCCGGCATCGTCCGGGCTAACTTAGAAGAAACCGTGTCTGTTTACGGTTTGTTGTGCGATGCTGGTCCCATGTCCACACAGCGAATCCGGCGAACACAGGCCGAACGACGGAGTGAGACGCGCCGCGTCGTCCTCGACGCGGCGTTCGACACGTTGGTGGAGTTCGGCTTTCGTGGGACGACGACCAGTGAGGTCGCCCATCGCGCAGGGGTGTCGATGGGCGCCCTGCTGCACCATTTTCCCGCCAAATCCGAACTGCTCACCGCGGCGGTCGGCCACGCTTTCGACCGCCGAATCGAGGAGTATCAGGAGTCCATGGCCCGCCGGGACCCCACCGCCGACCCCATCGACAGTGCCCTGGACATGTTGTGGGCGATGTATTCGCGACCCACTTTTCTCGCCTGGAACGAACTGTGGACCGCGGCCCGCACCGATCCCGAGCTGGCTACCGCCGTCGCGGCGATGGACCGCCACTTCCTTGCCGCGAGCGAGCACGTCTTCGCCGCGCTGTTCCCCGACATCGAATTCGATCCGAGAACCACGCTGCACCTGGTGTATTCGCTGATGACAGGGCTGGCCGTGGCCGATTCACTGCCCGGTCACCGGCCCTACGACGCCGCGGCGGTCCTCGACCTGTTCAAGACGATGGTGCGCGCTCAGCTCACCGACGATCCAGCACCGGCAGACGCCTGAAACGGAGTTCCCATGGCATACGAACCGACCGCCGGAAAGCGCCCGCCCCGAGTCCGCCGGATCCGCTTCGACTATCCCAGTGGATCGTTGGATCGCCACTATGTCGACGGTGACCTGGTCTCGAGCCATCTGATCGCCTACCTGTCCGCGACGTTTCCCGAGGGCGAGGAGTTCTTCGTCCGCTCGGTGCGCACGTTCGCGGACGAGATCACCGATCCGGACCTCCTGCGCGAGGTTCGCGGTTTCGTCGGACAGGAAGTGACCCACGGTCGTGAGCATCGCGTGCTCAACGAGCGGCTCGCGCAGATGGGCTACCCGACCCGATGGGAGGACCGCACCACACATCGGATCCTCGCCACCTACGAACGGGTCTTCTCGCCGTTGACGTGCCTGGCGATGACGGTCGCACTGGAACATTTCACCGCGGTGCTCGCCGAAACCCTGCTCACCGACGAACGCGCCCGCCAGCTGCTCGGCTCCACCGAAGTCCGGTCCATGCTGCTGTGGCACGCCGTCGAGGAATCCGAACACCGCGCCGTCGCCTTCGACGTCTATCGCAGCGTCGGTGGTGGCGAACGACGGCGAATCATCGTGATGGGAGCGATCATCGCCCTGTTCGGTGCCGGCATCGCCGCGCACACCGCGGTGTCACTGCTGGGTGACCGCACGGCCTATCACCCGCTCGTGCTCGGAAAGAGTCTGGCGAGGCTTCGGCATTCCCCGTTCGTCGCGCGGTCGGTCCGCCGCCGCGTGCGCGACTACCTCCGGCCGGGATTTCATCCCGACGATGTCGACAACACCGCCGTCCTCGAGCGGTGGACCACCGAATTGTTCGGCACCGACGGCTCCCTGGCCGACCATCTCCATTGACGCGTAGCGACCTGCGGGTAGCGAATGGTGGTGGTAGGCAGGAAGAATCGCCGGTATGGATTGGACCAATGTGTCAGTCGCCGCGATCACTGTTGTCGGCACGCTCGGTGGCGGAATCGTCACGCAGGTGTTCGCGATTCGCAGCAAGCGGATCGACGCGCAGATGCAGCGTGTCTATCGAACAGAAGAACTGCGCGAGCTCGGTCGCAAAGAGGCGACCGATGAGAAGCGAGCGATCTACGCGGCTCTCAACACCGCGGCTCATTCCCTGCGTGCCGCGGCGCGGAGCTATCTCGACGAGAAGCGCGATGGGCGTAGTCCTGACCTCGCCGGACTGCAGGGGGCGTGGGATACCCTGCGCGAGAGCTATTCACGTGCGCAGATGGTGTTGTCGGATCGGGCGATCGACTTCGCGTCCGAGGCGAATCGTTGCCTCGGCATCGGCCATCGAGCGGTGCTCGAAGTGGACGCGAGCGATCCCGCGGCGGTCGCGGCGGTGGATTTCTACGTGAACGACACGTTGGGATTCGCCGTGCGCCTGTTGCGTAGCGGGATTCGAGAGGATCTCGGGCTCGAATCGGCCGCCGATATCGATCTGAACGAACGGCTCGCAACGCTCAAACAGACGCGGAAGGAGTTCGATCGTCGCGCCCGGACCGACACCCCGCAACCGGATCCGCACGGCTGAGCGCCGGCGCTAGGTGACCGGGGCGCGGCCACCGGACGCGCGGCCCGGCATGGTCGCGGCGGCGATCAGCATGACGACGGCCATGGCCAGCATGGCGACGAACACCAGGTGGATGCCGTGGGCGAGCTCGCTGGGTGCCGGGTGGTCGGGGTTGCGGATGCCCGCGTTGACGATGGCGCCGAACACCGCCACGCCCAGTGCGCTGCCGAGGGAGCGGGCGAACATATTGGCCGAGGTGACGACGCCGCGTTCGTGCCACTGCGCGCTGGCCTGTGCCGCGATGAGGGTGGGGGAGGCGACCAAGCCCATGCCGCTGCCGATCAGGAAGCAGGAGGCCGCGATCTGCCAGGGACTCGCCTGGGGGCCGACGAGTAGCGTGGTCGCGCAGCCGAGCACGGCGATCGTGCTGCCGATCACGCCGCTGATGCGAAAGCCCCAGCGCAGGTACAGCTTTCCGGACAGGGTGGCGGCGAGCGGCCAGCCGAGCGTGAGCCCACCGACGGTGAGCCCGGCCACCAGCGCGCTGGTCCCGAGCACACCCTGGGCGAACGTCGGCACATACGAGGTCAATCCGAGCACCACGGCGCCGACCAGCAGGGAAACCGTGCTGCTCGCGATCACCACCCGCCGGGTGAAGATCCAGAGCGGCAGAATCGGATTCGCTGTCCGCAACTCGACGACCGCGAACAGTACGAGCACCGCCACGCTGCCCACGAACAAGGTCAGGGAGATCGGCGAGGTCCACTCCCACGCCTGCCCACCTTCGAGCAAGGCCAGGATCAAGGCACCCGCCCCGACGGTGAGCAGGATCGCGCCGAGATAGTCGATTCGCTGGGTGCTCCGCACCGCCGATTCGGTGAAGTGGCGCACCAACATCCAGCCCGCGACCGCACACAGCGGCAGGTTGATCAGGAAGATCCACCGCCAGCTCAGATGGTCGGCGAACATGCCGCCGAGCAGCGGCCCGAGCACGGCCGAGCTCGCCCACACCCCGGCCAGATAACCCTGGACCTTGGCGCGTTCGGCCAGCGTGTACAGATCACCGGCGATCACCATCGTCATCGGCTGGATCGCCCCCGCCCCGATGCCCTGGATCGCCCGAAAGGCGATGAGCGCCACCATGCTCGTGGCCAGCCCGCACAGCAGTGACCCCACCGCGAACGCCACGATCCCGAACAGGATGACCGGCTTGCGCCCCACCATATCGGCGAGCTTGCCGTAGATCGGCACCGTAACAGCCTGCGCGAGAAGGTAGATGGAGAACAACCACGGGAACATCGCGAACCCACCGAGGGTGTCGGTGATGGTGAGGACCGCGGTCGCGATGATGGTCGAGTCGAGCGCGACCAACCCGGTGGAGAGCATGAGCGAGGCGAGGATCGCACCTCGTTCGGAACGCAGGCCGACGGCCGGGCTCACGGTATCGGTCGCCACCGAGGTCCTCTCATTGCTTCGACTAACCACTCGGTTCAAGGTATCGGCCGCACGGTTGTTCCCGCGCGCCATTTTCCCAGGGTGTGACGCGATCGGCGTCCGGCGCGGTCTCAGTCCTGCGCGAACCTCGCCGCGATGTCGGCCGCGGTGACCTTGGCCAGCTCGACGAAGAACGGCACGCGTTCGTCGATCATCAACGCGGCAGGTCCGCGCAGGCCGAGCGCGAACCGGCAGCGGCCGTGTGGGTCGAGGATCGGCAGGCCGATGGTGCGGAATCCGGGATCGAGTTCGCGGTCGTTGAACGCGTAGCCGCGCTCACACGTGGTGATCAGTTCGGCGCGAAGCTCTTCCGGTCCCGACACCGAACGTTCGGTGCCCTCCTCATAGGGCAGCGATCGCAATTCGTCGTCACTCGCGTCGGTCCAGGCGAGCAGCGCTTTGCCGAGTGCGCTGGCGTGCAAGGGAAGCCGGACGCCCTGCAACTTGTGGCCGTCGCTCTCGCGCCAGCGGCTGGTGCCGAGCAACACCGCGTGGATGCCGTGACGGGTGGCCACCGAGCAGGTCGCGCCAGTGGTGGCGGCCAAATGTTCGAGATAGGGCTCGGCGAGGTAGATCCGGTGCTGGCGGTAAGCGATCTGGCCGTATTCGGCGAGCGCCCCGCCCATGCGGTAGCGGCTGGACTCGGCGTCCTTCTCCAGGAACCCGGCTTGCACGAGCGCACCGAGCAGGCGGTGGGTGGTGCTGACCGCCAATCCCTGGGCGCGTGCGACCTCCGAGACCCCGCGCTCCTCACCACCACGGAAGCAGTCGAGTACCGACAGGGCCCTGGTCACGGTCTGCACGCCGGAGGTCTCCACGGAATCGACGGTAACACAGACGTTCGAACAGAAATCGGTTCGCAATTTCACTATGTGGAAAACGAGAAGCTCTGGATCGCAGTCGAACGCCATAGAACTAGGAGTCCTGCCGTGTCAAGCTTTCCGATCCATGGAAAGGCATACCTCGTCCGGCGCCGTACCCGCTCCTACGCTGCGAAGGCATCAACCCCCAGCCCCGAACAGGAGCCCCGATGTCCCGCAGGCTGCCGGCCTTCTCGCGAATCGCCCTCGCGATCGTCCCCGTCGTTGCCCTCGTCGCGGCGTGTGGCTCCGGCGCGACGCCCGAAAACGGGGCCGACACCCCGTTCGTTCTCAAGGTCACCGATCCCGGCAACAGCGGTCCGCTCGCGGTCGGCAAGCGTGACGGCAGCTTCGACGCGGCCCTGGCCCCACTGGGCGCGAAGATCCAATGGGTCAGCACCACACCGGGTTTCAGCTCCACCTTGAAGCTGTTCAATACCGGCGAACTCGACGTCTCCGGTGCCGCCTTCAGCCCCGTCGTCGGCGCGCTGTCCAAGGATGTCGGCGTGAAGATCGTGGCGGTCGCCGACCCGGCGGGCCAGGATCAGAGCGGCATCGTCGTCAGCCCGGAATCAGGGGTGACGAACGTGGCCGGTCTCGTCGGTAAGCGCATCGCGGTGAACCCCGCGGCCAAGGGCGAGTACATCACGCTCAAGGCCCTGGCTCAGGCGGGCATCCCGGCCGACAAGGTGACCCGGGTTCCTTTGCAGCAGAAGGACGCCGCCTCGGCATTCGCCACCGGCAAGGTCGACGCGTGGGCGTCGTTCCTGGTGCCCTACCAGGAGGCCAAGGCTGCAGGCGCGGTGGAGATCGTCACCGAGAAGCAGATCGGCTCCAAGGACAACTCCGTTGTGGTCTTCCGCACCGAGATCCTCGATCAGCGACCCGATGTCGCGGCGAAGTATCTCGAAGTGCTGCAAGGACTTACCGCGAAGCAGAAGGCGACGCCCGCCGATTTCGAGAACGTCTTCGAGAAGTCGGGCCCGCGCGCGCTGACCGGTGACCGGCTCGCCGACGCGGTGCGCGTGGGTGGCGAGGCGAGGGTGCCCCGGCTGCCGGTCGAGTCCGATGCCGCCGATCTGGCCGATGTGGTGAACACCTTCGCCGACAACGGCGTCATTCCCCGCCGGATCACCGCCGCCGACATCTTCTACGACCTGAAGTCCAAGCTCACCGCGGACCAGGTCGCCGCACTGAAGGACAAGTGACATGGCGACTCTCGCATTGGCTGCGCCCCGCGCGCGCGTTGCCCGGCAGCGGCCCCGGTGGTTGTCGCTGAGCCTGCGCGCCGCGCTGCCCGCCGCGATCGTGCTGGCCTGGTGGGCGGGTTCGGCGAGTGGCGCCATCTCGCCGCGGGTCATCGCGGGCCCCGGCGCGGTCTGGTCGGCCTTCGTGGAACTGTTCGACAGCGGCCAGCTGGTCGACTTCGCGCTCGCCTCGTTCTGGCGCGCGGCCGCCGGGGTGGCGATCGGCGTCGGCGTCGGCCTGGTGCTCGGCCTGCTGTCGGGCCTGTCCAGCCTGGGTGAGGAGTTGGTCGACTCGACCATGCAGATCGTGCGCGCGGTGCCGTTCCTCGCGCTGGTGCCGCTGTTCATCGCCTGGTTCGGGATCGATGAGCTGTACAAGGTGCTGCTCATCGCAGTGGCGACGACGGCGCCGATGTATGCCTATACCTATCTCGGCGTGCGCAATGTCGACCGCAAGATGGTCGAGGCGGCACGCAGTTTCGGGCTCACCGGAACCAGGCTCGTCGTCGAGGTGATCGTGCCCGCCGCGCTGCCCGGCATCCTGATGGCGCTGCGGGTGTGCCTGTCGATCAGCATCACCGCGCTCATCGCCGCCGAACAGGTCGGTACCCAGGAGGGCGTCGGCTATCTGGTGACACTGGCCCAGGAATACAACCGCACCGACTACATGGTGCTGTGCGTGGTTCTCTACGCGCTGCTCGGTCTGGTGTTCGACGCACTCGTACGGCTCGCGGAACGCTACGCGATGCCTTGGCGCAAGCAGGTGGCGATCCGATGACGACGACAGCAGCCGCGCCGATCGAGGTCGCGAGCCCAGCACCGGTGGCGGTGTCGATCACCGGACTGCGCAAGGCATTCGGTGAGAAAACAGTTCTCGACGGAGTCGACCTCACCATCCGCCGCGGCGAGTTCGTCGTGCTGCTCGGCCCGAGCGGCACGGGCAAGACCACGCTGCTGCGCCTGCTCACCGGACTCGAAACACCGGATACCGGTGAGGTATTGGTACCTGCCCGCCGAACGACCGTCTATCAGGAACCCCGCCTGATTCCCTCGAAGCGGGTGCTGGCCAATGTGATCGTCGGCCTGCGGCGCGGCAAGGCACAGCGCGACGCCGGCCTGCGCGCGCTGAACGAGGTTCACCTCGACGGCAAGGCAGGCCAGTGGCCCGCCACGCTGTCCGGTGGCGAAGCACAGCGCGCAGCGCTGGCCAGGGCGCTGGTGCGGGAACCGGAACTGCTGCTGCTCGACGAACCGTTCGCGGCACTGGACGCACTGACCAGGCTCCAGATGCAGGACCTGGTCGGCGATCTCGTCGCCCGGCACCGGCCCGCCGTCCTCATGGTCACCCACGACGTCGACGAGGCGATCCGGCTCGCCGACCGCGTGATCATCCTCGACCACGGCCGCTTCGCCGTCGACGAGGTCATCGACCTACCCCACCCGCGTGACCACACCGCACCCGAAACCCTCGGTTACCGAACGCGATTCCTCGCCCAGCTCGGCGTCGGACCACACCCAAGGAGCCTGTCATGACCGAAACCCTGTGGTACACCCGCTGCCCCGTGCCGACCGCCAGCGGTCTCGCGCACAGCCTCGGCTGGCTCGGCCAGACCGCGGCCGACGCGGGCCTCGAGTTCGGCGTCCTGCAGGACGCGGGCCCCGAGCTCGCCGGCCACCACTTCTCACACGACCTGTCCGGCCTGATCCGTGAGGGCGGCAATGTGCCCGCGCTGGCCGCCCGCGCGCAGGGTTCGCCGACCCGCCTGATCGGCCTCACCTGGATCGACGAGTCCCAGGCGATCCTGGTCGGCCCCGATTCGCCGGTCACCGACGCGGCGGGCCTGGCCGGTCTGCGCATCGGTGTCCCCGCCTGGGCGCAGGACCAGGCCCGTAGCTTCCCGCGCGCGATGGCGCTGCACGGCTTCGCCAACGCTCTGCGCCCCGCCGGGCTGACCCTGGCCGATGTCCGGGTCGTCGAGCTCGACGTCGAGCGGGATCCGCAGGTGCGCACCGCGATCCAGAACGCACGACGCTCGACGACGTGGGGTGTCGAGGAACTCCTCGACGGCACGGTCGACGCCATCTACGTCAAGGGCGCCCGTGCTCAGGAAGTCGCGAAGGAGAACGGATTGCGCGTCGCGGTCGACCTCGACGCCTCGGCCACCAAGCATCTGCGCGTCAATAACGGAACGCCGCGGCCGATCACCGTGCATGCCGATCTGCTCGAGTCCCGGCCCGAGGTCGTCATCGGCTTCCTCGCGCAGAGCCTGCGTGCCGCCGACTGGGCGGCCGGTGATCTCGACGGCGTCCGCGCGGTGCTGCAGCGCGAAACGCTGTCCGGGCCCGCGGGTGTCGCCGCGGCCTACGGCGACGAGTTCCATCGCGGACTGCACCCCCTCGCTCACCGCCGAACGCGTCGAACTGCTCGGCGTGCAGAAGCAGTTCCTCTACACCCACGGCTTCCTGGTCGCGGACTTCGACCTCGAATCCTGGGTCGCCCCTGAGCCGTTGGCTCGCGCGCAGGAGCTGGTAGCCGCCGAGCGGGTGCCCGCATGACCGAGTTCCACTGGCGGCTGCCCAGCCGCGGCGACGGCCGCCGTGCGAAGCCCGAACTGCGTGGTCGCGGTGGTTTCGGCGCGCCGACGCCGCCGACCGGGGCCACCGATGTCCGGCCCGGCCGGTTCGGCCCGTTCGACGATCTCGCCCAGATCATCGATGCCACCGAGCTGAACGGTTTCGACGGTGTCCTCGCGCCCTACGACCCGCTCGGCGAGGAATCCTGGATCGTGGCGGCGGCGGCCTTGCGCGCCACCCGCTACTCCCAGGTCACTGTCGAATTCCAGCCCGCCTTCGGCACACCGGTGTACGCGGCCAAGGTGTCGGCGACCCTGCAGCGGCACTCGGCAGGCCGGCTGAACTGGTGGCTGGCCGTCGACACCGACGACCGCGAGGCCCGCTCGCGCGGCGACCGCGTCACCGGTGACGAGCGCTACGACCGGGCCGCGGAATTCCTCACCGTCGCGCGCGGCGTCTGGAACGAGAACGAGATCGGCGCAGCGGGATTCGCGGGCACCGGCTTCGACTACTCCGGCCGCTACTACGACGTGATCGACGGTGGATTCCGCGGGATCCTGTCCGGTCTGCCGTTCCCGAGCGTGCACCTGAGCGGCACGTCACCCGCAGCGCTGGCGCTGTCGGCCGCGCACGGTGACCTCCACCTGTTCGTCGAGAGCCCCGACGGAATCGCCGGTGCCGTCGCCGAATTAGGGGAGCGGGCCATTGCAGCGGGACGCCGGGTACGGGTCGGCCTCGAGCTGCCGATCATCGCCAGGGAGACCGAGGACGAAGCCTGGGCCAGGGTCCACCGACAGTGGGCCGAGCTGGACCGCCCCGACACCGCGGCCGAACACACGCTCGGCGACGGCCGCTGGGCGGGCTTCGATGCCCTCGGCTACGACCAGCGCATCGGCCTGGTCGGCAGCTACGAGCAGGTGGCACAACAACTCTCGGCCTATGAGAGCGCCGGAGTGCAGACCTTCGTGCTGGCCGGACACCCGAACATCGAGGAAATCCACCGCGCCGGCGAACACCTGCTGTTCCTCGCCGACCCGATCGGCCGCACCCTCACCACCGCGCAGGAGCTCACCGCATGACCATCGACGTCTACTGGCGCATCGGCATGGAAGGCGACCATGCCTCCCTGCGCACCCCGCGCCGCTACAACCGGGGCAATGCGAGCGGCTACGGACCGGGCAACATCGCACCGGCAATCCGCGACGGCGCACTCGATCAGTACAGCTATCTCGACCATGTCGTCGCGGTCGCGAAAGCCTCGGAATCGGCGGGCTTCCTCGGCGGGCTGCTGCCGTCGTTCCCGGTGACCGACGACCCGTGGGCCGTGGCCGCCGCGCTGGCCGCCGAGACCACCACCTACCGTTTCATGGTCGCCTTCCAGCCCGGCTTCCTGCATCCGGTGCAGGCGGCCAGGATGTCGGCGAGCCTGCAGCGCGCCACCGGCGGGCGACTCGTCTACAACATCATCAGCGGTGGCGGCGGACCGGCCCAATTGTGGTGGGGCGACAAGGTTTCCCATGACGACCGGTACGCGCGAACGAGCGAATTCCTCGACGTGCTGCGCGGGGTATGGGACGGCGAACCCTTCGACCACGACGGCCGCTTCTTCCATACCGAGGGCGCCGCGCTACCGCCCGGACTGGCCGGACAGCCGTTCCCGGAGGTGTACTTCTCCGGCTCCTCGGGCGCCGCCGTCGCCGCCGCGGGCCGCCACGCCGACTACTACCTGTCCTGGCTCGAGCCCTACGCCGACCTGCGCGCCAAGTTCGACGGTGTCCGCCGCAACGCCGAAACAACGGGCCGCACACCCATGTTCGCGGTTCGCATCGACATCGTCGCCCGCCACACCGAGGAAGCGGCCTGGGCCGAGATCGAGAAAGGCTGGGCCTTCGTCGACCGCGACGCCGCCAATCGCGCCGCCAAGGGCGACTCGGTCGGGGCCGCCCGCATCGCGGGGTGGGTGCCCGAAACCATCACCGGCTACCGCGATCTCGAGGTCCAGCCCAATGTCTGGGCCGGATTCAGCCTGATCCGCGGTGGCCCCGCCTTCGGCCTGGTCGGCAGCTACGAGCAGGTCGCCCAGCGGCTCGACGAACTGATCGGCCTCGGCGTCGACGCCTTCATCCTCGCGGGCAACCCGCACCTGGAAGAGGCCTACCGGGTCGGCGAGGAAGTCCTGCCGCTGCTCGGCCGCTCCCGGCTCACCACCCCGTCCACCGACACCGTCCTCGCGACGGCCCGATAACGCAGGAGTCATTCGATGAGCACCACCGAAACCCGTCTGCCGGAGGCTGTCACGGCCTTCGCCGAAACGGTCACCCGCGACGCCGACACCGCGTTCCGGGTGTTCCGGGAGACCGGCACCGTCACCGGCAACGGCACCGTCAACTTCGTCGAGCGGGTGCCCGGCGAGGAGATCGCCGTCGCCCTCAACGCGCCCGGCCCGTGGGCCGACGACCGCACCGTCGAGCCCGTCGTCGCCACCTTCGACGGAGAAGTGCTGTCCGGCAAGGGCTCCGCCGGATTCGTCACCGGCTACGCGAAGGTGTTCCGCGCCCACCCCGAGATCACCTCCGTCGTCCACATCCATACGCCGTGGCTCGGCGGCTGGGCTCAGACCCACCGCCCGCTGCCGATCCGCTACGCCGCTTCGCAGCGACTCACCCTGTCGCGCGAGATCCCGCCGCACATCGACCGCACGATCGGCGCGGGCGATTTCATCCTCGGCCGCCTCGAGGTCGACCCGCACCTGGTCGCGATCTTCGAGGCCAACGGTGGCGCCAATGTGATCGGTCGCGCCGGTCTGCTGGAGCTGGCGAAGTTCGTCGTGCTGCTCGAGGAGGGCGCGCAGTACCAGGCGATCGCCGAAACCCTCGGCGGCTCGGTCGAATTCGATCCGTCGAACCTCGCCGTGCAGTGGCAGCGCAGCGGTCTGGCCGACGAAGCCCGTCGCCTCGGCCTGATCGGAGACGCGCGATGAGCATCCGGGTCGGCTACTTCCCGCACAACAACTCGCTGTTCGTCCTGCGCCACCGTGGGATCTTGGAACGCCTGCTGCCAGACGTCGAGTGGGTCGACCTGCGCGCACTGCCGCACCCCGACCGCGTCGACCCCAAAACCGCACTGCCGGGCGAACATTCGGACTGGCTGTTCACCGAGGGCGGCTACGACATCATCGGCACGGGTTTCACCCCGCCGCTCACCGCGCTCGCCAACCAGCGCGACATCGTCTACCTGGGCATCTCGGGCCCGCGCGTGGAGAACGGAAGGCTGGTCGCGACCGCGGCCAGTGGCATCACCTCCGCGGCGGATCTGAAGGGGAAACGGGTCGGGATCGCGCACGGCTCGTGGCAGACCACGCTGCTGCTGTTCGCCCTCGATCAGGCCGGTCTCACCTGGGCCGATGTCGAGCCGGTCGACGTCGATGTGCGCGGTGGCGGCTCCGCGCTGCTGGCAGGCGAACTCGACGCCTGGGTCGGCACCTACCCCGGCCTGCGGGAAATCGAGGCGGCCACCGAGCTCACCACCCTGGTCGACACCGCCTCGGTGTTCAGCCACCCGTCGCTGTGGTTCACCCGCCGCGACCTGGCCGAAGGCAACCGCGCCGCGGTGGCAGCGGTGCTGGCCGCGCTGCAGGAATCCGACGCCTGGATCGCCGCGAATCCGCGCGAGGCGGCCCAGTACTTCGTCGACGACGCGCAGGCACGCGGCCTGCCCGCCGATCTGGACGCCTGGGAGTCGGCGCTGCGCGGCCGTCCGTTCGGCGTGCACCCGGTGAGCGCGGACTTCCTCGACGAACAGCAGCGCGCCGCCGACCTCCTCGCGGCGAACGGGCTGCTCCCGCGCACGATCGACGTGCGGTCCGCGGTGCTGCCGTGGATCGGTGAGGTCGTCACCGAACAGACCGCCGCCACCGTCTGAGCCATCGACGAGCGATACTCCGGGTGACCCAGTTGGGTCACCCGGAGTATCGCCCGATATCAGTGCGGCCCGAGTACCGACTATCGGCTCAGCCGTTACGCGACCCCGTGATCCATACCGGCCCGGTGACCAGCCAGATCACGGTGATCACACCGAGGCTGCCGAATACCCCCATCAGCTGCTCGCGCTGCTCGGCATCGGCGACCGTATAGCTCAGCACCAAGGTGAGCGCGCCGGCGATGGCAGCCGCACCGAGCCAACGGGAGAAATCGGCCCACTCCTTGCGGGTGCGCTCGGGCCCGTATTTCGGGACCTTCACCGGAACCGGCCCACCGGCGAACCGGTGGGCGAACCGCTCATCGGCCCACCGGATGATCCGGCCACCGAACATCACCGTGCAGCCGAGATAGATCCCGGCGACCCGATGGGCGAAGGTCACCTCACCGCCACGATGCAGGTCGATCGCCACCGCCACCACCAGCACCACATCCAGCACCGGCACCAGCGCCAGCGTCACCGTGCTCGCGCGCGGCAGCCGGATCGCGTAGCGCAGTAGCAAACCGCCCACCACCAGCACCCAGAAACCGACTTCGCACGCGGCGATCGTCAGCAATACAGGGTTCCTCAGTTCGTCCATTCCCACACTGTGCCGGGGACACCGCAGGACCGTCGTCCCGCTTCGGGTCATAGCTCGGTCCGCCTTTCGGGGGACCCGCGGCGTCACGGCGGTGTGCTGAAATGAGGCATGCCCCCACCCCGCACGCCCCTGAGCCGGCTCGCGGAAGCCTTCGACAGCGCGACCGCCGCCGCCGTCGGGGTGTTTCTGGTGGGGCTGCTGCTGTGGGCCGCGGGTGGCTGGGCGGTCGTGGTGGACCGCGACCTGTATCCGCCGCCGGCGAAATTGGCGCTGCTCGGCGCGGCGTTCGTGATCCAGATGACCGCGCAACGCAGGCCCGCCCTCGGCTTCGGCCTGATGGTCGCCCTTCTGGCCGGTGACTTCGTGTTCGGACCGTCGCTGCCGCTGTGGATCGCGCTGACCGACGTGATCTACCTGGCCGTCAGCACCGGATCCGACCGGCTGGGCGCGGTGGTCGCCTGGTTCTCGCTGACGGTCACCGTGGGCGGCTCGCTGCTCGCGCTGACCGTGTTCGGCGTCAGAGCGGCGTTGTACACCGGCCTGATCGGCGTCGCACTCACCTGGTCGCCGCTCGGTTACGCGCGCGCGGTAAGGGCCTCGCGCCGCACGGTCGACGCTGAACGCGACGCCGCTCGCGCCGAGCTCACCGCGCGCGACGCCGAACGGTCCGCCGCGATCGGCGAGGAGCGCAGGCGATTGGCCCGAGACCTGCACGACGCGGTGGCAGGCCACGTCTCCGCGGTCGCGATCCTGGCCGAAGTGGCGCAGAAGGATCCCGGCAATATGGCGGTCCTGCGGACGATCCGCTCGGGCAGTCTGGCCGCACTGGAAGAGATGCGAACGACCATCGAGTTGCTGACCGCACCCGACGACACCGCGGTGACCACGCGACTGTCCTCCCTGGACGGCCTGATCGACGCGGCCGAGGCCGCGGGCGGCGCGGTGACCTTGCGACGGCCGGGAGACCTCGAACTGCCCATCGCGATCGAGGCCGTCGTCACCCGGATCCTGAGCGAGACCCTGACCAACGCGACCAAACACGCACCCGGCGCACCACTCGACATCGAATTGAGCCGCGATGCGACACGCTTGGTGATGACCGCGACGAATTCGATCCCACCGGGAGCAGCCCAGGGTCAGGGAAATGGATTGCGCAACATGATGTTTCGCGCGGAATCGGTCGACGGCACGATCACCGCGGGCCCACACGACGGCACCTGGCGCGTGTGCGCGCGAATTCCACTGGGGGACAAGTGACAGTGACCGTACTGGTGGCCGACGATCACGCCACCATCCGAGCGGGCCTGAAGATGCTGCTCGAAGTCTCCGGCGAAGTGCGGGTGATCGGCGAAGCGGCCGACGGCGCCGCCGCGGTGCGGCAAGCCCGTGCCCTGAGCCCCGATGTGGTGCTGATGGATGTGCGCATGCCGCGCGTCGACGGGCTGGAGGCCACCGCCGCCGTCGTCGCCGAGACCAGCGCGAAAGTGCTGGTACTCACCACCTTCGCCATCGACGAATACGTCCTCGGCGCGCTCTCGGCCGGTGCGAGCGGATTCCTGCTCAAGTCCGTCGGCGGCGACGACCTGGTCAGCGCCGTGCTGGCCGTCGCCGACGGAGACGCTGTCCTCGATCCGAAGGTGACGCGCGCGGTGATCGCCGCGCTGCCCCGCCTGGGGGACATCCCGCCCGCGCCGGACCTGTCCGCGCTCACCGACCGCGAACGACAGGTACTCGCCGGTCTCGGCGCCGGTCTGTCCAACATTCAGATCGGCACGCGCCTGCGGATCGGCGAGGCCACGGTCAAAACGCACGTCTCCCGGGTGCTGAGCAAGCTCGGCGTGCAGTCGCGCGTGCAGGCCGCCGTGATCGCATCGCAGTCCGGTCTCGATCTGCCCTGACCGCGATCGGGGGCGAAACCGACGATGTCCCGGTACCTCGTGGGATACCGGGACATCAGGTCGGAACGGGGCTCAGCGTGCAGGTTGCGGGTCGGACTGTTCCGGACGGATCCGGCGTGATTCAAACCAATAAGTCAGGAAAACGGTGGCGTAGGAAACCATTACCACTGCTGCGGTTACCAGAAGAAAC
Organism: Nocardia sp. NPDC058519; assembly: GCF_042719755.1. Taxonomy (NCBI): domain Bacteria; kingdom Bacillati; phylum Actinomycetota; class Actinomycetes; order Mycobacteriales; family Nocardiaceae; genus Nocardia; species Nocardia sp. NPDC058519. Next base: position 132,736 of record NZ_JBHXNK010000007.1, read on the forward strand.
GCGAAGAACAAGGGAATCAGGAAAGCCATCGTGCCCTCCTCGCGGTACGGTAGTCGTGCGATGAAGGTGGTGGTCAGCGCCTCGTCGCGCCGAATCTGAACAAGCCCCGCACGTTCGATAGTAGGGGCACGGCGCGACGCGGGCACGGATCCGCGCGTGTGACGGCGGTCATGATTTGCGCGGAGTGTCGCCCACGTCACCGAAATGCCCATGAGGTTGAATGTTCAACATATCTGGGTTCTACCGCGTCACGAGTTCTCGACATCGGCTTCACCACGAACAACCGACGAAGGAGCACCGATCGTGAGCATGATCCTGGCCGCAGTGCACGACACATATGGCATCGTTGTCGCCCAGGTGGGCAATCCCACGCCGGAGGCACCGCCGATGGCCGACAAAGTGATGCAGCTGGGCCGGTATTTCACCTGGATGATCCTGTTATCCGGCGTCACCGCCATCACCTACGGCGGTGGCCGCTTCGCTTGGGAGAAGTGGAACGGCGGCGGTCTGCAGTCGCCGAAGATGATCGCCAGCGCCATGGCGGGCGGCGCGGTCGCCACCAGCGCGGGCACGATCATGAACGCGGTCATCGGGGCCTGAATACCGCCCCCGCTACTGTCGGGGGCGTGCGTATCTTTCTCGCGGGCGCCACGGGCGTCATCGGATCACGGTTGCTGCCACTGCTGGTCGGCGCCGGTCACGAGGTGGCCGGCCTGACCCGTTCCCCGGGTAAAGCGGCGGCCGTCCGCGCGAGTGGAGCCTGCGCGGTGGTCCACGACGTCTACGACGCCGACGGCCTCACCACCGCGGTAATGGACTTCGCCCCGGAACTGGTCATGCACCAGCTCACCGACCTCCCCGACGACGTGGCGCGACTGGCCGCCTCCGGCGAGGCGAACTCCCGTATCCGCACCGAGGGCACTGTCAATCTGCTCGCGGCCGCCGCGGCCGCCGCGGCGACACGGTTCATCGCCCAGAGCATCGCTTGGGCACCGCCCGCGGGCCGCGGTGCGGCGATCGCGACCCATGAATCCGCCGTCCTGGCCGCGGGCGGCGTGGTGCTGCGTTACGGCCAGTTCTACGGTCCCGGAACGTACTACGAGTCGACCCCACCGGCGCATCCCCGAATTCACATCGACACCGCCGCCACACGCACACTCGATCTGCTCGAGGCGCCGACCGGCGTCGTGGTCGTCGTCGATCCCGAATAGTGCCTTCTGCTGGTCCGATCAGGGACGAAAGAGCCGGCGGGCAGGGGCCAGCGGGTGCAGGGTGTCGGAAATCTGGGCGACCAGCTGCCATGGTCGATCGAGATCGGTGGTCGCTTTGCCATTGGTCAGAACGGCACCCGACAGGCCCCGGTCGGGGTCGGCCCAGCCGTACTGGGTGGTGAGGCCGCTGCGGCCGAAGTGCGATCCGGTGTCGCGGCCGAATTTCGAGCGGCGGGCACCGAGCTCGAATCCGGCGCGGCTGACGCGACCGGCCAGGCCGGGCATGCGATCGGCGGGGGCGATCGCGTCGCGCAGCGTGCCGGGACCGATGATTCTTCTTCCGTCCAATTCGCCACCGCGCGCGAGTATTTCGTAGAAGCGCGACAGTTCGTAGGCGGTGGTGACCAGGTTGCCGGAGGGGAGTTCGGCGGCGAGGAAGGCGTCGTTGGTCGCCTTCGACGCCTTGTCCATATGGCCGCCCAGGGCCTTGTTCGCCAGGAATCGGGCGAGGCGGGGCTGCGGTGGGCCGGTCTTCACGCTGGGCACGACCTTGCCGACATCGACGGGATCGACGCCGAAGTTGGTCCAGCGGAAGCCGAACGGTGTCAGCACCTGGTCGGCGAGGTGCTCGCGCATCCGCTTGCCGGTCGCGCGCTGGACGAGCAGTCGCTGGATCAGTCCGCTGGTCAAGGCGTGGTAGACGCGGAAACGGCCGGGTGGCCAGCTCGGCACCAGATCGGTGAGGGCCGCGAGGGCCAGTTCCTCGTCGAGCACCGCGGCGGTTCCGCTGTGCGGTGCGGTGATGAACGGAATGCCCGCCGAATGCGACAGCACATCGCCGATGGTGATCACGCCTTTGCGGTGGGCCGCGAACTCGGGAATATATTCGGCCACAGGGTCTTTCAGCGCGAACGCGCCCTGCTCGATGAGCATGAACATCAGGGTGGCGGCGACACCCTTCGCGGTGGAGAACCCGCAGAACGGTGTCTGCGGTGTCGCCGGGATCCGCTCGGCGTCCGGTCCGTCGCTCGGTGCGTTGCCCCAGCCGTGACCGATGGTCCGGTTCAGGACGATCCCGCCGTTGCGCCGCAGGCAGACCTGAATGGCCGGTGTCGTGCCCATCGCATACCACGCGCGCACCGACGCCCAGATCGCCTCGACGTCGGCACGCGACGACCCGGCATCGGCCGGATCGTCCTCGTGGCCGATCGTGGTCACCGCGTCCAGATCCTCGGTAACCCTCACCAACGTGGCCGGAAGTGCACTCATCGGGCCAGCCTACCGACGGCGAGCTGTGATAATCCTGAGCGTGGCGGTCATGCCCTGGCCTCGGTCAGGGGCGCGTCGGCACGAACGGCGTCGACCGGTACGCGACCCGCGGCGGTCACCGCGCGGCGGGCGTAGGCACGGACGTCGGCGTCGGGATCGGCGATCGCCGACTCCAGCGCGTCGAGGGCGGCGGCGCTGCTCGGCCAGGTGGACAGGGCGAGTACCGCCGCCTTGCGCACGTCGAGGTGACGGTCGGTGATTGCCTCGCCCAACGGCACCACGCCCGATTCCGGGGTCGAACCCGCCAGTCCACGCGCCGCACCGACACGCACCTGCCATGCGGAATGGTTGAGTGCCGCAGCGAGTTCGGCGATATCCGGCTCGGCGGTGCCCAGTGCGGCATACGCGGTGAGCGCGGCGGCGCGGACCAGGGGATCGGGGTCGCCCGCGAGCACGCGGATCACCTCGACACCGCCGTCACCGATCGAGGCGAGCCCGTGCGCGACCGCGATGCGCACCTCACGGTTGGCATCGCCCGCGATCGAGGACACCGCATCGGCGTCGTCGAGCGAGACCAGCGCGCGCACCGCCTCGATCCTGACTCGATGGTCGGTATCACCCAGTGCCGCACGGTAATCCGATGCCGATCCGGCCCGCAGCGCGCGCAGCAGATCGACCACGGTCGCACGGACCAGGGGATCGGGGGAGCGCAGATGCTCGCTCAGCGCACCGGCCCCCGCGAGTACCTCGACCAGTTCCCGCAGGCTCTCGGTGGCCGCTCGGCGCACCGCGGCCGCCTCGTCGCCCAGCGCCCGCACCAGCTCGTCGGCGAATCCGTCCGGAGTGTTCTCGGTGAGCACCGACAGCGCCGCGACCCGCACCACCGGATCGGCATCGGTGAGGTAGCTCGAAAGGTCCTCGACCGCAGGTGAATCCAGTGCGAGCAGGGTGACCAGCCGAGGCGAGGACGGCGATACCGGCGCGGCCACGGTGCGGACGGGGGCCTCGCGCTGTGGCGCCCGTGTTCCCACCAGTTCGGGCTGCGCGATCACTTCGACGATCGGCTCGGCCGAGGGCACATCGTCGAGACCGGGCACCGGAACCAGATAGGGCGCCACCGAACGCTTCACGAATTCCATCGCCCCGTCGACCGTCTTGCGCAGGTTCAGATGGAAATTCCACGACTCGTCGTCACGCTCGGGCAGATCGGCGCGATCGTGATAGAGACCCCACCGCGACTCGGTGCGGGTCAGCGAACTGCGCGAAGCCATTTCGGCGCAATCCCGGATGAACTGCACCTCGACGGCGCGCATGAGTTCGTGCGGTGTCTGCGCGCCGATGCCGTCGACCTCGGCACGCATCCGCTCGAAGGTCTCCACAGCGATCGAGAGCTTGGCCGCCGTTTTCGGCGGCGCCACATAGTCGTTCACGAACCGGCGCAGCTTGTATTCGACCTGTGGCTGCGGTGGGCCCTCTGGCTGGCGCAACGGCCGGTAGATCAGGTCGTGGGCGTCGGCGAGTTGGTCTTGGGGCAGGTCGGCCGGTGCGTCGATCCCGGCCAGTGTCGACGCCGCGTGCGCGCCCGCCAGATCGCCGTAGACGAACGCGCCGATCATGTAGTTGTGTGGCACGCACGCCAGGTCACCCGCCGCGTACAGGCCGGGCACCGTGGTTCGCGCGTTCTCGTCCACCCAGACACCGGACGCGGAATGTCCACCGCACAAACCGATCTCGGAGATGTGCATCTCGATATCGTGCGTGCGGTAGTCGTGCCCGCGATTGGCGTGGAAGGTTCCCCGGGTGGGGCGCTCGGTGGTGTGCAGGATCGATTCGAGTGTCGACAGCGTCTCGTCCGGCAGGTGCGACACCTTGAGATAGATGGGCCCGCGGGCGGATTCGATCTCCTGCTTCACCTCGGCCATCATCTGACCCGACCAGTAGTCGGAGTCGACGAACCGTTCACCCTCGGCGTTGACCTGATAGCCACCGAACGGGTTGGCCACATACGCGCAGGCAGGGCCGTTGTAGTCCTTGATCAGCGGGTTGATCTGGAAGCACTCGATTCCGGAGAGTTCCGCACCGGCGTGGTAGGCCATCGAGTAGCCGTCACCGGCGTTGGTGGGATTCTCGTAGGTGCCGTACAGGTAGCCCGACGCGGGCAGGCCGAGCCGCCCACAGGGGCCCGTCGCCAGAATCACCGCTTTCGCGGCCACCTCGACGAATTCGCCGGTGCGCGTGTTCAACGCGGCCGCCCCCACCGCGCGTCCGCCCGCGGTGAGCACCCGCACCGGCATCAGCCGGTTCTCGATGCGGATCTTCTCCCGCATCTTCCGCTGCCGCAGCACGCGATAGAGCGCCTTCTTCACATCCTTGCCCTCGGGCATCGGCAGCACATACGACCCGGACCGGTGCACCCGGCGCACCGCGTACTCGCCGTATTCGTCCTTCTCGAACTTCACCCCGTAGCGCTCGAGCCGCTGCACCATCGCGAAACCCCGTGTCGCCGTTTGATATACGGTGCGCTGGTCGACGATGCCGTCGTTGGCGCGAGTGATCTCGGCGACGTAGTCCTCCGGTTCCGCCTTACCCGGGATGACGGCGTTGTTCACGCCGTCCATGCCCATGGCCAGCGCGCCGGAATGCCGCACATGTGCTTTCTCGAGCAGCAGCACGTTCGCGCCGGACTCGGCGGCGGTGAGCGCGGCCATGGTGCCCGCGGTGCCGCCACCGATGACGAGCACATCGCAGTCCAGACGGATGCGATCGGACAGTTCGGGAATGTTCACAGAGCCTCCAGGATTCGGGCCCGCAGGGCGCTGCGGTCCACCGGTTCGCGCGCGTCGGGCACCTCGACGACCGCGCGTAGCGAACCGGCGCCGAGCACGGCGATCCGGTCGCCGAGCAGCAGGGCCTCGTCGAGGTCGTGGGTGACGAAAACGATCGTGGTCGGGTGTGCGCGCCAGGTGTCGACGAGCAGGCGCTGCATCTCCGAACGCGTCTGGCTGTCGAGCGCGCCGAACGGCTCGTCCATGAGCACCGCGCGGGGCGAGCCCGCGAGGCTGCGGGCGAGCTGAACCCGTTGGCGCATGCCGCCGGACAGATCGCGCGGAAGATAGTCGGCGTAGCCGCTGAGCCCCACCTCGTCGAGCCAGCGTTGCGAACGCGTCGCGCGCTCGTTCCGGGATACTCCCCGAAGGCGCAGCGCCAGATCGATATTGGCGCGAGCGGTGCGCCACGGAAGCAGCGCGTCGTCCTGGAACACCAGCGCGCGATCGGCGGACGGGCCGGTGACGGTGTCCTCATCGGCGCGGATCACGCCGGCGGCGGGTTTGCGCAGCCCGGCGATCGCGCGCAACAACGTCGACTTGCCACAACCGGATTTGCCGACCAGGACCAGGATCTCACCCGCCGCGACCGTCAGATCGAAGTCGTGCACCACGGTTGTGGGTCCATAGCTGATACGGACGGCCTCGAGGCTCAACCGCATGCCGACGGACACGGCAGGTGCGGCGGTGGTCGTGGTCATGAGGCAACCTCTCGCGGCAGCCATCGGGTCACCCGACGGCCTGCCAGTTCGACGATTCCGGAGGTGAGGAAACCGAGTACACCGATGGTGATCATCCCGACGAACACGGCCGGGTAGTCGACGATGGTGTAGGACTGCCAGGTGCGGTAGCCGATGCCGAGGCGTCCGGAGATCATCTCGGCGGAGATCAGGCAGATCCAGGCCACGCCCATGCCTACCGAGAGCCCGCTGAACACACCGGGCAGGATGCCGGGCACGACGACACGGGTCAGCACCTCCCGCCGCGAGGCGCCCAGCGTGCGGATGGCGTCCTCCCAGATGGTCGGCAGCGCCCGCGTCGCATGCCGGGTACTCACCAGCACCGGGAACAACGACGCGGTGAAAGTGATGAACACGATGCCGGATTCGTCGCTGGGGAACAGCAGGATCGCCACCGGCACCAGCGCGATCGCCGGAATCGGCCGGATCAGCTCGGCCAGTGATCCGAACACGTCGGCCAGCAGTCGCGACCGGCCGAGCCCGATGCCCGCCAGCACCCCGACGACCGCGGCCAGACCGAATCCGGTGACGATCCGGATGAGCGACTGCGCCACGTCGAGGTAGTACTGGCCGGTCCCGAGATGTTCACCGAACTCGGTGACGATCTCGGTCACCGTCGGCAGGGTGTCGAACCGGAGTCCGGCGCGCACGTTGCCCGCGGTGAGCAGCTGCCACAGACCGATGGCCGCCGCCACCGAGGTGACCCGGATCGCCCGCGACACCCAGACCGACCTGGTGGGTGCGCCGTCGCGCTGAGCAGTGGAATCGGTGCGGTCGGTATCGGCCCTGATCGGGGTGGTCAGCCCGGATGCCGTGCTCATCCGCGGACTTCCGTCACGGCCTGCTCATAGGAGACCGGTGCGGCGGTGGGATGGGAACCGCGGTAGCGGTCGGCCGCTGCCTGCGTGGTGAACGGCAGATACTGGGTGCCCTCGCGCAACCAGATGGCCTTGTCGGCGAACCAGCGAGTGCCCAGCTCGGCATCGGGGACATACACCGCGCGAATCGTCTTGCCCTGCGCCTTGGCTGCCTGCACCGCCCGCAACAAGCAGCCGGGGTTCGCCGCGGGCTGGGGCTTGTTCGCACCGTCGACCCAGACTTCGCCGGCGAGTGCCGGATCACTCACCGCTACAGCGCAGATCGGATCTGTACCGGTCACCTTGCTCGGGTTGACTCCCGACGCCAGCGTGGCGTCGTAATCCCCGCGGCCGGTCTCGGCGAAGGCCTTGCGCAGCGGTCCGTCCTCCACGAAGGCGTCGATGTCGAGATCGGCGAAATCTCCGATCGACTTCAGGTAGTTGACGTCATCCTTGAACGCCGCGAGCAGGTTCGCCTTGAGCGTGGTGTCGAAACTGGTACCGCCAGGGCCGTTGTAGAGATAGACGACCTCTTGCGGCAGGCCCGACCCCTTGGCGACGAGATCGGCTGCCTCGAAGGGCTTCTCGTTGAGGAACGCGGTCGCGTCCAGCTGTGCGGCGAGGAACGCCTGCAACACCTCCGGATGGTCGGCCGCGTAGGCCCGGCGCGCCACCACGCCGTGGAAAGTCGGCACATTGAGCTCGGCGCCGTCGTAGAGCAGCTTGGCCTTGTTCTGCTGCACCAGCAGACCGGGCCACGCCACGAACTGCGACAGGGCGCTCACCTGGTGTGATTCCAGCGCGGTCGCCCCGACCTGCGGCTGCTGGTTGAGCACCTCCACACCCTTGGCCGGGTCGATCCCGGCCCGGCTCAGCGCCTGCACCAGGGTGCCGTGGCCCGCCGAACCCACGCTGGCCGAGATCTTCTGCCCGGCCAGATCGGTCAGCGAGCGAGCCGGTGAATCATTGGGCACCACCACCATGTTCAGCGCGCCCTTGGGGTTGTAGCCGGTGATCGACACCAGCTCGGTCCGTGCGCGTTCATTGGCCTGCGTGCGAGATCCGTTGATCAGCAACGGATAATCGCCCATCGAGCCGATATCGATCTTCTCGGCCACCATCTGAGCGGTGATCGGCGCGCCGGTGTCGTAGTCCTGCCACTCCACCTGATACTTGGCGCCGCCACCGTCGGTGATCTTCTGCAGCCGCTGCTCCAGGTAGCCCTGTGCTTTCAGCAGCGTGCCCGCGGTGACGGTATTGATGGTCTTGGACTGGTAGCCGACGACGACCTTGACGGTGCCCGCCGGTGCGGCGTCGGTACTTTCGAGCGAGCAGCCCGCCGTGGTGAGCGCGAGAGCCAGTGCGACAGGGGCGAATCGAGTGATCTTCATGCGTGGGGTTCCCGGGTTCAGCGGAGCAGATAGGGCATGTTGACGGTGACGGCGCCGGTGGGGCAGCGCGCCGCGCACGGCCCGCAGTACCAGCACTCGTCGACGTGCATGTAGGCCTTGCCCGAATCATCGTGGATGGCAAGGGAATCGAGCGGACACATGTCCACACAGAGAGTGCAGCCGGTGATGCACAGTGACTCGTCGATCGTCACCGGGACGTCGGCGCGCTGGGGGACCAGTGCCATTACAGGACCTTCCATTCGGGGGTGCTGCGGGTGAGGCTGCCGCGCATGGTGATGCGGTCACCGCGCATGCGGATGTATTCGAGATCGACGGGACGCCCGTCGTCGAGGTGGGTGAGGCGTTCGAGCATGAGCAGCGGCGCACCGGCCGGGGTGTCCAGGGTGGTCGCGGTGTGTGGGTCGGCCGCGACGGCTTCGAGTGCGAGGTCGGCGGCGCCCAGCGATTGCCCGGTGACCTGCTCGAGCAGCACGAACACGTCGGTGGTCTCGAGGTCGTGGGTGAGCAGCTCGGTGCCGATGTCGGGCGCGAGGTAGGTGAGGTCGAGGCTCAGCGGCAGATCGGCGAGAAACCGCAGCCGTTCGATGTAGACGACCTTGTCGCCAGGGGCCAACTCGAGCCGGCGCGCGACGGCCGGAGGAGCGGTGATCGTGGTGGCGGCACGGACCTCGTTGCGGACGGTGCCGTGTCCTTTGAGGGTCTCCTGCAGGCCGAGCAGGGCATCGAGGCCGTGGTCGAACTTGCGGGCGGCGACCCTGGTGCCCAGTTTCGGGGCGCGATCGATGAGCCCCTCGTCGCGCAACAGCGCCAGCGCTTCGCGCACGGTATTGCGGGAGGTGCCGTGCTCGGCGGCGAGTTCCTGCTCGCCGGGCACCGTGCCCGCCACCGCGCCCGCCAGGATCTGGTGGCGCAGGATATCGGCGACCCGGCGCGCCCGATCGGCGCGCTGACCGCGGATCGGAGTGGGCTCCGGCGCCCCTGTTTTCTCGCTGACCTGCATGAACAGCGACGATAGCGGCGATTACGCGGCACTCGGCCCGCCGCGATTCCGGCGTGAATTCAGGGGATGTTTCTACGCCGGGTGGCGATTCGCGCGACCTGCGGGTATCAGCCGGGAAACCGCTATTGCGCCACCTCGGGGCACGCGGCCGACATTGCGATCACGTCGATCGCAATGTCGGAACGGATTCAGGGCTGGCCGGGGTTGAGCACGATGAACAGTCCCTTCGCCTCGGCGCACAGACGTTCGTCGTCGTGCAGCGTCGCCCGTAGGTACACCTTGCGGCCCTCGACGCGTTCGGTCCACGCGCGGACCGTCAGTTCGCGATTGAGCGGCGTGATCGACCGGTAGTCGAGGGTGAGCGAGGCCGTGCGGGTCACCGACTTGGTGGACAGCGCGGCGGTCATGCCGATGATGTCGTCGAAAGCGAGCGCGATGTGCCCGCCGTGGGCGGCGTTGTTGCCGCCGAGGTGGAAGGTGCGGAAGGTGACCTTCGCGGTGACACCGTCGCGGTCACCGCTGATCACCGTGTACGGCGGCAGGGTGATGTTGCCGCGCGCGGGCAGGTCGGTGCGCGACCAGCTGGGCGAGGACCACTCGTCCACCACCGCCTCCTCGAGGCGGGCATTGAGCTGCTCGAGGATGGCGATGGCCTCCTTGGCGAGCTCGTCGGACGGGCTCACCAGCCGCGCCCGGTCCATCAGCACGCGGGCCTGTTCGATCAGTTCGCCGTAGTGCGGCCCGCCCGCGGTCGACTCGCCGCTGCGATCCTTGCGTGCCTGGATCAGCTCGGCAACCGGCCGGAATCCGCCTTCGTGATGCTTCTCGTCCGGGAGCGAGCTGCCGACCTGTGTATCGTCCATATGCAACACGTTATCGCTGCCCAGCTGGATGTTCGCGTCGGGGATCGGTGTCAGGTCAACTAGGCTGGGTGCCGATCACCGAGTAGGTCTCCTTGGTACCGGAGAGTCGGCGCACCGTCGGTGGTGCCCCTCCGGGTGAGCGGCGAAAGGCTGAACGCATGGGTATCGCGGCGGTTGTGTTCGACATGGATGGTGTGCTGATCGATTCCGAACCCATCTGGGAAAAGGTCAGGCACGATTACGTCGTTCTGAAAAATGGTCGGTGGCAACCGGATTCGCAGAAGAAGATGATGGGGATGAGCACCGTCGAGTGGTCGTCGTACCTGGCCGACGATCTCGGTGTGGCCGCACCGGCCGACAAGGTCGCTGCCGACATCATCGATCTGATGGCCGACGAATACGCTCACCACGTTCCGCTGCTGCCCGGCGCGATAGACGCGGTGCGGCGGTGCGCGGGCTCCTGGAAACTCGGCCTGGCCAGCTCTTCGCCTGCCGCGCTGATCGATCTGGTGCTCGCGAAGGCCGGGCTGATCGACTATTTCACCGTGGTGCTGTCCACCGAGGAGGTCGGTCGCGGCAAGCCCGCACCCGATGTGTACCTCACCGTCGCGCAGCGCCTCGGCCTGGATCCGAACGCCTGTACGGCCGTGGAGGATTCGACCAACGGGCTGCTCTCCGCGCACCGCGCCGGGATGCGCCTGATCGCGGCGCCGCGCCCGGAATTCCCCCCGCTGCCCGACGCGCTCGCCCTGGCCGCGGCGGTCATCGACGATCTCGACCAGCTCACCGCCGATGTCGTGATCGGTACCTGACTCAGAAGCTGCCGGTGACGCCGTCGATCCGCTCGCGCAGCAGGTCGGCATGGCCGTTGTGGCGGGCGTATTCCTCGATCATGTGCAGGTACACCCAGCGCAGGGTGTAGTCGTCGCTGCGCCACGGTACGTGGAACACGTGGTCGAGGGAGAGGTCGGCGACGGCGGCGTCGCAGTCGGCGATCTCGGCGTGGAAGGCGGCGAAAACCTCCTCGGCGGGCAAGGATGCGAGGTCGTCGAAGTCGGCGTCGGGCTCGACCGGGGAGCTGTAGACCGGTTCGACCTCCTCGCCCGCCGCGGACAGCCGGAACCAGCCCCGCTCCACCTCGGTCAGATGCCGGACGAGCCTGAGCAGCGACAGCGACGACGGCTCCACCGACCGCTTCGCGAGCTGTTCACCGTCGAGTCCACCGCATTTGCCGAGCAACGTCTGGCGATGAAAGTCCAACCAGGACTGCAACATTGCCCGCTCGTCAGCGCCTACCAGGGTCCTGGTCGGCTCGAGTTCGGGTGCTTTCCACGTCATCGGGGCGAGGCTACCCGCCGCCATATCGCGGTGCAGCCCGACTTCAGTCGCCGGTGAACCGTGTGGCCGAATCACCCGGAAGATACGTCACCGATTCATCGGTCCGGCTCTCCGGTGTCCTTACCGATCCGGCACACTGGCCCGATGGGTGAGCAAAGCGACGACCAGCCCGAAGTCGTAGTCCACGTCGGTGACGGCTCGGAGGAGCCACACCCCGTCGATCCGGCCCGGCCCGGCGCCTCCGCCACCGATCCGGCCCCGGAACACCCGTTCCTCCTGCTGACGCGCACCCCGACCGACTACATCCAGGCGCGCTACCTCGATGACGGCACCTACGAACTCGAGCACACCACCGGCGCCGAGCATCGCCAGCTGTTCACCACCGACGCCCTGCTCGTCCGTGACATCGTCTGGTCCTGGGTCCAACGCGATACCTGGTGGTCCGACACCGTCGCCTGGACCACGGTCGACCCCGCCATCGCCGAACTCCAGGCCCTGCACACCGAACTCTCCGACATGCTCGACGGCATCTCCGTCATGGACTCCGTCGCCGACGAACTGGACCAAGCCCTCTCCCGCGCCGACGAACTCCTCGAGGACTTCGATCTCGAATTCGACGGGACCGATGATCGTGCATCCTGACGTGGTCGAGGCACGCAATCTCATCGCTGTGCTGGGACTGGACATTTCGGCCGCGGTTCCCGAGGCGGAGAACGCTGATTACGGAGCATTCGTGTCCGGGATCGGCGGTAGCGCTGTCCGGTTCCGGGTAGGCAAGCAAACTCCGACGAAGGTGGGCGTGTTCGTTGCCGTGTGGCGGCGTGCCGAGGACGGTTCGACGGAGCCTTTCGCCGCCGAAGACTGCGCCGATCTACTGGTGATCACCGCCCGCGCGGGACCGCGTTTCGGACAGTTCGTATTCCCGAAGAGCGCACTTGTCGAGCACGGAATCGTGTCGGTCGCCGGTCGTGGCGGCAAGCGCGGGTTCCGGGTGTACCCGCCGTGGTCGGTGGTGGAGAACAAGCAGGCGCGACGCTCGCAGGAGTGGCAGTGCCGCTACTTTCTCGATCTCGGGAATATCGATCCGCAGGCCGCCCGGGATCTCTACGAACCGGTGCGCCCTCGATCTGACACATCGGACGGCGACGAGACGCGCTGATGTGAATTACAGTGGCGCCGTGGGGATTACCGAATACGGTCCGGGCGATGTCGTGTATTTTCCGGCGGGCCCGTTCAGCGGCATCTGCGGTGTTGTACAGGAGGTCGATGCTCGGCGGGCGGAGCTGCGCATCGAATTCGGGGAGGGGACCGTTCACCGGGAAGGGAATGTTCTGCGGGAGCGGCGGCATAGGTTGACAGTCGGATTCGACGAGGTCGAGTTGGTGTAGCCCGTTCGGAGTTCGTCTTGCGGCGCTTGCTCCGAATGGGCGATGATTGCGTCCAGCATGCTGAATTCCGATCCCTCGTTCGACAGCCTCGAAGGCTTATCCGTAGGGGATGCGCTGGGCGCTCAATTCTTCGTCCCCGGGCGCTCCGTCCCTGATCTGCTCGCCGGACGAGCGCCGGCCGCACCCTGGCAATGGACCGACGACACCGAGATGGCGTGCTCGGTGTACGCCGAAATCCGAGACCGCGGCGGTGTGGATCGCGATGCGCTCGCGGCCGCATTCGCGCAACGGTGCGAACCGTATCGCGGCTACGGTCCCGGCACAGTTGTTGTGTTGCACGAGATTCGCGACGGGCGGCCGTGGGCCGAAGCCGCGGGTGCCGTATTCGACGGGCGCGGGTCGTGGGGAAATGGTGCGGCGATGCGGGTGGCGCCCCTCGGGGCGTATTTCGCCGGAGATCCGGATCGGGCGGCAGCGCAGGCAGCGCTGTCCGCCGAGGTGACCCATCGGCACCCGGAAGCGATCGTGGGTGCGATGGCCGTCGCGGTCGCGGCCGCACATGCGGCAGTCACGCGCGAAAAGGGCTGTACGCCTGATGAATTGCTGCTGGCAGTCGTGCCGTATCTGGTCGACGGGCTCACCGCGCAGGGTGTCCGTCGCGCCCGGCAATTGCTCGGCCGAACGGTAGCCGAAGCGGCCTACGAACTCGGCAACGGCGCACGGGTCAGCGCTCAGGACACCGTGCCCTTCACATTGTGGGCAGCCGCCACCTATCTGGACGACTATCCGGCGGCGGTCCGCGCCTGCGTCGAGGCGGGCGGAGACGCCGACACCACGGCCGCGATCGTCGGCGGAATCGTGGCGGCCCACACCGGGACCGGAATCCGGGATCGCACCCGTGGGATCCCGGAGCAGTGGCTCATTGCGCGCGAACCACTGCCCGAATGGGTGGTGGGTCCTCAGCGGGCGCGGGCGCTCCAGCGGCCGTCGTAGCGGACTTCGATCGGGTGGGCGAAGGCCGTGGAGACGTGGTCGGTGGTGATGACCTCGGTGGCGGGGCCGGCGGTGACGGTGCGGCCGTCGGCGATGAGCAGGGCGTGGGTGGTGGTGCTCGGGAGTTCCTCGAGGTGATGGGTGACCAGGATCGAGGCGACCTCGGGGTGGGTGTGATCGAGGGTGTCGATGGTGGTGAGGAGTTGTTCGCGGGCGGCCAGGTCGAGGCCGGTGGACGGCTCGTCCAGGAGCAGGACTCTGGGGTCGCTGATGAGGGCGCGGGCGATGAGGGTGCGGCCGCGTTCGCCCTGGGACAGGGTGGGCCAGATGTCGTCGGTTTTGGTGGACAGGCCGAGGGTGTCGATGATCGCGTCGGCGCGGGCGAGGTCCTCGGAGGTGGGTGACCACCGCATCGGAGTATCGATCGTGCCGGTGACTCCGGTGAGGACGACCTCGCGCACCGTGAGCGCGTAGCGCAGGGGGTGACGCGGGTTGACGTGGCCGATCGAGCGGCGCAACCGGGCCAGCTCCACCCGGCCGAACTGTTCGCCGAGCACCTGCACGGCCCCGGTGGTGGGGAAGGTGACGGCGCCGCAGAAGCCGAGCAGCGTGCTCTTACCCGCGCCGTTGGGGCCGAGCAGTGCCCAGTGCTCACCCGCCCGAACCGTCAGCGAGATGCCGTTGATGATCTTCTTGCCGTCACGACGGAATGTCACGTCGTCGAGTTCGATCACGGGGGCGCCGGTCATGTGAAGGCCTCCTTCAAAGCGGACAGGTGGGTGCGGCTGAATTCCGCGGCGGCAGTAGGGGTTCGATCGGCGATCGCCTGGGCGAGCTGCTCGTGCGCGAAGTGGTCGGCCTGCTCGGAGCGGACCGGGCGCAGCGCGAGCATGTCGATCATGGCCAGGCGCAGGCGCGGGAGGAAGCTGTCGAACAGCTGGGTGAGCACGTCGTTGTGGGCGGCGACGATGACCGCGCGATGGAAGGCCATGTCGGCGTCGACGTGATCGGCGACGGTCTGGCCCTCGGCCCGACGACCCGCCAGAGCGCGGCGGATGGCCCGCAGGTCAGCAGGCGTGCGTCGTTGCGCGGCGAGCGCGGCGGCCTCGGCCTCGATCGCGATGCGCGCCTCGATCACCGCGGCGATCGTGGCGCCACGCAGCACGACATCCCAGTCCTCGGACACGTCGAGGGCGGTCACGAACACCCCGGAACCCTGCCTGCTGTCGAGCACACCTTTGCCCGCGAGTTCCCGGATCGCCTCGCGCAGGGTCGAACGGCCGACGCCCAGCTGGGCGGCGAGCAGCGTCTCGCCCGGTAATCGATGGCCCAGCGGCCACTCGCCCGCACGGATTCGCGCGAGCAGGAGTTCAGCCGCTTGTGCGGCCAGCGGCTGACGTCGTACCTGCGATACCACCGGCAAACCTCTCTACTTGTCTGAGGAGTTGTGGGTAGAAGTGTACCCATCATGACGGCATCGAGCGGCACTCGGTACACCACAGTGCGGGCCCGGTCGATGCCCTGACCGCCGCACTCGCCGGGGCGGGCCACCCCATCGAAATCCTCGGCCTGACCCAGCATGCCGTGGACAGGGGCGCCGACAGCACGGCGGTGAGCTACGTCGAATACCGGGCGGCAGGTCGCAACGGTTGGGCGTTCGGCCGCGACACCTCGGTCGTGGCGGCCGCACTCGAAGCGGTGATGAACGCGGTCAACGCGACAGGTCAGGTCGATCGGGGCGGCCGCACTGCCGGCCGCCCCGTATCAGTCCGCTTCGCCCTCGCACCAGTCGTCGAAAGCGTCGAACTCCGCCTCGTACTGGGGTGGGATCGAATCCTCGACGGCATCCTCGATCGGGTCCCAGGCCTCGTTGCACCCCGCGGGCGCCGGCGGCCACGACTCGATGAATTCGACCAACGGCGACGAGGGCGGCTCGGGTTCCTGGGCCGCCGCGGTACCCACGGTGGCCAGAGTCAATGCCGCGGCGGCGCCCGCGGCGGCGATGATCCGGCAAACGCTGTTCATAACATCCTCCTGTCCGCGCCGACATGCGATGTCCGATAATCGTAACTTCGTAGTTCGCTGTGTGGCGGGGATGAGCGGGGTGCAACGTGGGGACGACCGAAGCCGATCGTGTCGAGGTGGATACCGTGGTGTGGGGGACCTTGGTGATCGAACGCTCCGAGGGGAGGGTGCGGACATTCCTGGCGTCCGATGTGGAGGTCTCGGTTGTCATCGAGCGGCGAGGACCTCGGACGCGAAAGCGATGCCACCTCGGTAGTCGGGACGCGAGGGCTATCTCCGCGGTTGTGAACGGTCGTGCTCTTGCCATGGACATCGGGCGGGGAAAGCTTCTCAAGCGCAGCTATCGCATCACCGCTGTGGTCGACGGCCGCTATCTCAGCATGCGTCCCAAAGACATCGAGACGGCGACGTTCGTGAACGGAAAGCCGCACGAGATCGAAAATGACTTCGGTGAGCTGACGGTGAAGGCCGATGGCACCGTCGACGTATTCTGGGCGCTGCCGACGAAGGTTCTCAACCGGACGATCGAGCCACCCGTACCCACCGCGGAGGACGTACTCATCGGCTACGCCATCGCTGCGGCGTTCGGAACAGGGTCCCTGTCTTTCACGACGATTCTGATGGGTTTCGTCGCCGAGGCGATTCCCGGCTGAGCCGGCGGTGGCGCCAAACCACCGCCGTCACCACCACCCCGTCAGGTACATCAGGCCGAGGCTGGTGGTGCCGAGGATCAGGCCGAGGGCGCCGCCGAGGATCAGTGGGCGGATGCCCGCGGTGCGCAGGCGGGCCAGGCTCAGGGATGTGCCGATGGCAGCGAGGACGGCGGCGATGAGCCAGCTGCTGGTGGTGGCGAGCGGCTCGGTGAGCTCGGCGGGGATGATGTCGAGGCCCGCGATGACGGATGCGGCCAGGAACAGGACCACGAAGAGGGGAACCGCCTGGCGCAGGGAGGCCTGGGGTAGATCGGTCTGCTCGGCGATGTGGCGGCGGCCGACGTGCAGGCCCAGGCAGAGCGGGATGATGGCGAGGCTGCGGACCATTTTCACGATCACCGCGAATTGCGCCGCACCGGCACCGAAGATGACGCCCGCGGCCAGGACCGACGAGGTGTCGTTGATCGCGGTGCCCGCCCACAACCCGAACGCCTCCTGTGACAGCCCGAGAGCGCGGCCGAGCGGCGGATACACCAGCACGGCGGTCACATTGAAGATGAAGATGGTGCCGAGGGCGTAGGCGACGCGTTGTTTGTCGGGTCGCAGGACCGCGGTGGCGGCGGCGATCGCGGACGCGCCGCAGATTGTCGTGCCCACGGCTATCAGGGTCGCCGACTCCTTGTCCACCGCCAGCATCCGTCCGACGAAGAACGCCGCAACACCGCCGACGAGCAATGTCCCGAGTAGCACCACCGCCGTCTCGCGCCCCACACTCAGGACCGACCCGAGCGGCAGGCCGAGCCCGAGCAGCACGATCGCCAGCCCGAGCACCCGCTGCCGGGCGACGTCGAGTCCAGGGCCGAAGGTCTCGCCGGTCACGTCCTTGCGGCGCAGGACCATCCCGGCGACAGCGCCGGCGCCGAGCGCGAGCACCGGCGCACCGACCATCGGCAGCGCCTTGCCGACCGGCGTGGCCACGGTGGCCAAGAGTGCGGCAAGGGCCAGACCGGGAGCGAGAGTGTGTACGCGGTTCACTCCTTCACCATCGCGCCACCGAGGATCCCGAGGTAGAGAGCGAATTCGCAGGTACCCATCAACGTGGCTTATGGGCCTGCCGACGGCGTGTGTGGTTTGCTGGAGAGGTGCGGAAACGAACCGGGCTGACTATCGCCACCGGTGTCGGGCTGATGTTGTGGGGTGAATGGGCGAATCGGCGCGCCTCCCGTCGGGGCGTCGGTTCTCCGCGCGCGGGGTCGGAAGCGATCGTGGTGCTGGGGTATCGCAACACTGGTTCGCGTGCCAACGGCATGAACCGGTGGCGGGTGCGTGCCGGCCTGCGATCCATCGATCCGCGCGCGACCGCGACCCGCCTCGTCCTGTGCGGGGGCGCCTGCGCCGGCCCGGAGACCGAGGCGGCGCTGATGGGGCGCTACGCCGTGGAAACCTGCGGTTACGCCGGCGAACTCGTGCTGGAGGAGTCGAGCCGATCCACTTGGGAGAACATCGCTTTCGCGATCCCGTACCTGAAGGATGTCGACCGGATCAAGATCGTCTCCCTGCCGACGCATGCCGAGACCGCCCGCGCCTATCTCGCGGAACAGAGCCCGGAACTGGCCGTCCGGCTCGTCCCGGGACGGGAGTATCGGTTCGGCGAATGGATGCCGCTGAAACCGGTGTTCGCCCTCTACGTTGTGGCGAAGACATTGCGTGGCCGATTCGGCTATGTCCACGGCGGCGACAGTGCCTGATGTGGTGTCGCGCCACCCGTCGCCCATAATCGGGCCATGACCCTGCCGCCCGGAACACCCGACCTCGAGGTCCTCGATCTCCTCGTGTCGGTGGCCGAGCTGGGCAGCCTGGGCGCCGCCGCTCGCAGACACGGGGTGAGCCAGCCCGCCGCGAGCATGCGGATCAGCGCACTCGAACGCCGCATGCACGTGAAGCTGCTCGACCGTGCACCGACCGGCTCCGAACTGACCGACGCGGGCCGCGCCGTCGTCGCGCACGCTCGTACCGTCCTCGCCGCGGTGCACGACCTCGTGGACGACCTCGCCCGGCTCCGCGCCGCACAGGCCCCACGGTTGCGCATCGCCGCCTCCAAAACCATTGCCGACCACCGCATTCCGCATTGGCTCGCCGCCCTGCGCGCCGATCACCCCGAAGTCGTGATCTCCCTCGAAGTCGAGAACTCGACCCAGGTCGCGGGCCTCGTGCGGGACGGCACCGCCGATCTCGGCTTCGTCGAAGGCCCACATCCACCGGCCGGACTCGGCAGTCGCGTACTGGGGGCCGACGACCTCGTCGTAGTCGTGGCACCGAATCATCCATGGGCGCAACGGAAGACCCCGGTCACGCTGGCCGAGCTGGCAGGCACCGCCCTGCTGTGGCGCGAACCCGGATCGGGCACTCGCGACACCGTGTGGGACCTGCTCGCCACCGCGGCCGCACCCGCAGGCCCGGCCGCGGAACTCGGGTCGACCGCCGCGATCGTCGCAGCGGCCCGAACCGGCATGGCACCCGCGGTCCTGAGCCGACTGATCGCCGCGCCCGACCTCGTCACCGGCACCCTGGTGGAAGTCCCTTCGGCCGATGCCGCCCGCCTGACCCGCAAATTCCGGGCCATCTGGCGCCGCAACACCCCGCCGACCGGGCCGGGCGAACTGCTCGTGGAGCGGGCAGCGCTGCTCGAGACCGCGCGCGGTCGAGCGTCCTAGCCGAGCGTTTCGAGCACGGCAACGGCCTTCGCCGCGCCGCCGTAGCCGCTGATGGTGACGGCCAGCTGTTTCGCGGCCGAGGCGAAGCTGCCGTCGCCGAGGATCTGTGCCGCGGTCCGCGCGATCACCTCGTTGCTCGCATCGGGCATCAGCATCAGGCCGCGCTCCGAGGGTTCGGACCTGTTCGGCGTTGAAGAACTGATCGCGGCCCATCGGGGTGCACAGCAGCGGCACACCACGACCGAGCGCGGCCATCGTCGTGCCGAGCCCCGCGTGGGTGATCACCAGTGACGCCGACGGAAGGATCTCGGCGTGCGGCACATACCGCACAACCTGGGTATCCACCCCCGCACGCACTGTCGCCGGGTCGATCGCCGCGCCGGTCGTGACGATGGCGCGCACCGGCATCTGTGCGACCGCGTCGACACACCGCTGCAACAGCTCGGCCTGACCTTGCTCGCTCGTGCTCAGCGCGACCAGGACCAGCGGTTTCGAACCGTCACCGATATCGACCTCGTCGATCTCACGCGACAGCGCGGGTGCGTCGAGCACCGGCCCGATGCGTACCACGTTGGCTGCGTCCGGCCCGTCGGGCTCGAACTCCTTGGGTACCGCGACGAGCGCCTGCGCGCACGCGTCGTGGATCTCGGCGAGGCTCTCGATCGCGGGCAGGCCGAGTTCCGCGCGCCCCGCGTTCGCGAGCGCGATACCCGGCGCGAACATCTCGACCAGTGGTCCGCCCCGGAAGATGGTGTACGCCGTGTGGAACAGCGTCGCGGTGGGAGTGCCCGATGCCAGCGCGACATCGATAGCGGTGAAGAGCAGGCAATCGACGAGCACCGCATCCGCGGGCTCGCGGTCCAGCTCCTGCGCGAGGTCGCGCGCGACGGCCGAACTGAAGCACAGTTCCTCGATCATGAGCTTCACCTCGGCTTCGAAGTCGTCCGGGGTGTATATCGCGTCCCAGCCCTCGCTCTGCGTCAAGCTGACGAAGCGGGCGCCGACATCGGCGCATCGTTGCACGATCGTCTCGTGGCCGAGTATTCGGACGTCGTGGCCGCGATCGACCAGGGCACGAGCGATGCCGAGAGTCGGGACGAGGTTCCCCGCGCCGTCCCAGGTGCTGATCAGATAGCGAGCCATGACGTTCCTCCTCGAGGATTAGCTTGACAGCTTGTAAAGTACGGTATGGTTGACAGCGTGTCAAGTGGCGGACGTCCCCAAACCCGAACTCAGATCCTCGAGTCGGCGCGCGCGATGTTCGAGGAACACGGCTATCACGGCGCCGGCCTCGGAGCTATCGCGAAGGAGGCCGGGGTCTCACGCCAGGCGATCTACCTCCATTTCCCGTCCAAGGTCGAGTTGTTGACCGACCTGCATCTGCACATCTACGCCACTGATGTCGTTCCGGCCGTCGAACGGCATCCGATCACGGACACGATGACCGCGTGGGAGGCGCTCGACGCGACGATCGCCGCCGATGTCGAGGTCGCGTCCAGGGTGTGGCGGATTCACGAGGCGCTCGTGGTGGCTCGGCGCCAGTATCCGGAAGTCGAGGAGACCTTGCGGGTCCGCGAGGCCGATCGCTACGGCGAGCTGCTCGATATCGGGCGCCGGCTCGAACGAGACGGCGTACTGCCGCCGAAGGCCGACGTCGCATCGGTGGCCGACATGCTGTGGGGCCTCGTGAACACCGGTACCTACGGGAATCTCGTCAACGAACGAGGTTGGTCGCTCGACCGGTACAGGTGCTGGGTACGTGACACGATCCGCCTCCATCTCGGCGCCGACTGAGTCCGCCGGGCGCCGAGTTCCCCACTCCGGTAGTGGTGGGATTGGCAGGTGTGTCGGCATCGCCGCAGGTCACGGCCCTCACCGACGATCAGGAACTGGCGTAACCATCCGGTAATTGCCCGAAACGTCCCTTGTAACGTGGCGTTCGCAGCATTTGCCGCATGACAGCCACTCCAACCTCCTCGGCGAGGCCACGGCCTCCCGATCCGGGTTCGGGCAGACGCAGCGCACCGGCCCGGCGCATCCGCGACATCCTGCGGGCCCGCATCCGCAGCGGCGTCTACGGCACTCGCGCACTGCCCGCCGAAGCTCAGCTCGCCGCCGACTTCGCCACCAGCCGCAATATCGTCCGCGACGCACTCACCCTGCTGCGCGACGAGGGCCTGATCGACCGTGTCCCCGGGGCGGGCACCTTCGTCGTCGCAGACAAGGCGGTACAGGGTCTCGACCGGCTGCGCGGCCTCGCCGAAACCTTCGAGACCAGCAGCGACCGGGTGGTGAACCAGGTCCTGCTCGCCGAGATCGTGCCCGCCACACCGCTGGTCGCCGAACGGCTCGAGCTCCAGCCCGGCGATCCGGTCGTGGCACTGGAACGGGTGCGCTACCTCGACGGCGCGCCACTGTCGCTCGACGCCAGCTACCTCACCGCCGACGTCGGCATCCCACTACTGGACAAGGACCTCACCGGCTGCGACGTGTTCGGCCTCCTGGAAGCCGAACTGGGACTGCCCCTCGGCTCGGCCGCGGTCGCGATCGAGGCGGTCGCCGCCGACCCCACCGTCGCCGGACTGTTGCAGGTCCGCGCGGGATCTCCGCTGCTGTTCCTCGAGCGGCTCACCTACACCGATTCCGGTCGACCCGTCGATCTCGAGTACATCCGCTATCGCGGTGACCGGTTCTCCCTGTCCGGGCGGCTCGACCGCGTCCCGGTGACCCCGCGGCGCACCCGCGACAACCACGAAAGGGCTTGATCCCCATGCAGATTCCACCGCTGACCGACCGGCGAGAACTGGTCTGCGATGTCCTGATCGTCGGCGGCGGCACCGCGGGCACCATGGCCGCGCTCACCGCCGCCCGCCACGGCGCCGACGTGCTGCTGCTCGAGAAGGCCCACGTCCGGCACTCCGGCGCGCTCGCCATGGGCATGGACGGCGTCAACAATGCTGTCGTCCCCGGCAAGGCCAGCCCCGAGGACTACGTCGCCGATATCACCGTCGCCAACGACGGCATCGTCAACCAGCGCACCGTCTATGAAACCGCGACAAGGGGTTTCGAGATGGTGCAGCGACTCGAGGGCTACGGCGTCAAGTTCGAGAAGGACGAGCACGGCGAATACGCGGTCCGCAAGGTGCACCGCTCCGGCTCCTATGTCCTGCCGATGCCGGAGGGTCGCGACGTGAAGAAGGTGCTCTACCGCACCCTGCGCGCCCGCGACGTCCGATCCAAGGTGACCATCAGCAACCGGGTGATGCCGGTGCGGGTACTCACCGTCGACGGACGTGCGGTCGGCGCGGTCGGATTCGACACGCGCACCGGCGAATTCGTCACCATCTCGGCGGGCGCGGTGATCCTGGCCGCGGGTGCGTGCGGTCGGCTCGGGCTGCCCGCTTCGGGCTACCTCTACGGCACCTACGAGAACCCGACCAACGCGGGCGACGGCTACGCCATGGCCTACCACGCGGGCGCCGAACTCTCGGGCATCGAGTGCTTCCAGATCAACCCGCTGATCAAGGACTACAACGGTCCTGCCTGCGCGTATGTGGCCAACCCGTTCGGCGGCTACCAGGTCAACTCCGAAGGCAACCGCTTCGTCGACTGCGACTACTGGTCGGGTCAGATGATGGCCGAGGTCAAACGCGAACTCGACAGCGCCCGCGGCCCGATCTACCTGAAGCTGAGTCACCTGCCCGATGCCACGATCCGCGAGATCGAAGGCATCCTGCACACCACCGAACGCCCCACCCGCGGCACCTTCCACGAAGGCCGCGGCACCGACTACCGCACCGGCGACATCGAGATGCACATCTCCGAGATCGGTTTGTGCAGTGGCCATTCCGCGTCCGGAGTCTGGGTCGACGAACACGCCGCCACCACGGTGCCCGGTCTGTACGCGGCGGGGGATATGGCACTGGTGCCGCACAATTACATGATCGGCGCCTTCGTCTACGGCGACATCGCGGGCGAGCACGCGAGCGAATTCGCCCGCAGCGCAGCACATCCGGAACTGCCCGCCGACCAGATCGAAGCCGCCCACGACCTGATCTACCGCCCGCTGCGCAATCCCGACGGCCCGCCCCAGCCGCAGGTCGAATACAAACTGCGCCGCTTCGTCAACGACTATCTCCAGCCGCCCAAGGCGCAGTCGTATCTGACGCTCGGCGTCGAAGCCTTCGAACGGATGCAGACCGAAATCGCCGCGATGGGCGGCCAGACCCCGCACGAACTGATGCGCTGCGCCGAGGTGACCTTCATTCGCGACTGTGCCGAGATGGCGGCGCGGGCTTCACTGCGACGCACCGAAAGCCGTTGGGGGCTCTACCATCAGCGCGCCGACTGGCCCGGACGCAACGATGCCGAATGGTTCTGCCACTTGAACCTGTATCGCGGGGCCGGCGGGGCGATGGAGTTCCGCACCAGGCCGGTCGCCCCCTACATCGTGCCGGTGCCGGGCTTCGTCCGTCCCGACGGCGTCGCCGACGTCTCCGCACCCGAACTCGTCGGCGCGTGGGGTGCGCGATGATCACACACCTGCCGAGCCTGAGGAATGTCGGCGACCTCGAAGTGGGAGGCGTCCGATGAGCGCCCGCCTGCTGGCCCTGCTCGAGCTGGCGGACGAGTGCCCCGAGCTCGACGAACTCACCCCGTTCATCACCGACCCCGACCCAGAAGTGCGCCGCACGGCACTGTCGGTGCTCAGCGAGACCACCGACGCCTGGGCCGAGGCCGCTCCGATCTTCGCCACGGCACTCGCCGATGCCGATGTCGACGTGCGTCACGCCGCCATCGGCTTGCTCACCGAACTCCTCGAGGTACTCGTGCCTGGTCCGGAATTCGATGCGGCACTGCGTAATTGCGTCGCTGCGACGGAACCGGCGGTGCGCTCGGCCGCGATCGAGGCGCTGTGGCGCCACCGCAGGGTGGATGCGGGTGAGCTGAGGCGATGGCTGGCCGATCCGAATGTCGCGGTGCGGCGCACGGTGGTCGCCGGCCTCACCTCGGTCGACGCGCTCGACGAACTCGCCGTCGCCGCCGACGACGAAGACAAGGAAGTGCGGATCAGTGTCGCGAAAGGTATCGCGGCAGTGGGTGATCCGCGCGGCGCGGTGACCCTGCTCGCCTTGGCCGCCGACCCCCAGCCGCTCGTCCGGGCGGCCGCGCTGTCGAGCCTGGCGGGTACCGGCTGCGACGAGCAGGCCGCCGCGACGGCCACGGCGTCCATCACCGACCCGGCATGGCAGGTCCGGCAGGCGGCGGCGATCGCCCTGGCCGCCGCCGACCCCGAACTCGCCGCGGCACCGCTGCTGTCGGCGGTCGCCGATCCCAACCTCGACGTCCGCAAGGCGGCAGTGCGCGCACTGGCCGAACGGATCGCCGAGCGACGCGACATCACCTCGGCGCTGCAGACGGCTCTCGACGACCCGGACGCCGACGTCCGTGCCTTCGCCCGCATCGGCATCGCCAACTCTGGAAAGGAACTCTGATGGCCCTGGTCAATGCCCGCCTCGATGTCCCCGTCTCGGTCGACGAGGCGAAATGTATCGACGGCTGCACCCTCTGCGTGGACATGTGCCCGCTCGATTCCCTTGCCATCCACCCGGATTCGGGCAAGGCCTACATGCACGTCGACGAATGCTGGTACTGCGGGCCGTGCGCCGCGCGATGCCCGGTCGGCGCCGTCACCGTGAACATTCCGATCCTGTTGCGTTGAGAGAGCCATCATGAGCATCCGAATCCCCGCGCTGCTGCTCGGCATCGCCGCGGTCGCTTCCCTGGCCACCGGCTGCGGGGGCGCCGACGACGGCAAGACCGTCACCGTGAACATCGGCTACCAGTCCAAGACCATCAACACCGTCACCGCCGGCACCCTGCTGCGTGATCGCGGCACCTTCGAGGCCGAACTCGCCGAACTCGGCAGGGCCAAGGGCCTCACCTACAAGGTGGAGTGGAAGGACTTCGCCGCGGGTCCACCGCTGACCGCGCAGATGCTGGCGGGTCAGGTCGACATCGGCTCGATGGGCGACGCGCCGATCCTGGTCAACGGCTCCAAGACCCGCGACCACGCCGACGTGAAGTCCGAACTGATCGCCGTCACCGGCTACAACCTGCGCGGTTCGCTGAATCAGATTGTGGTGCCCACGGATTCGAAGGCGGCCACGATCACCGACCTGCGCGGTGAGATCGTGTCGACCAGCGTCGGGTCGGCCGCGCACGGCATGCTCGCCACCGGGCTCTCGGCGGCGGGTCTGGCCCTCGACGAGGTGAAACTGCTCGGCCAGGATCCCGCCGTCGGCGCCTCGGCGCTCCAGGGGGATCAGGTGGCCGCGCTGGCGCAATTCGTGCCGTGGCCACAGAAACTCGTCTACGACGGCAAGGCGAAACTGCTCTATGACGGTGGCAGCGCGGGCATTCCGACCTTCCACGCCGTCGTCGCGAGCGAACGCTTCGGCACCGGCAACCCCGACATCGTCACCGCGTTCCTCACCGCGGTACGCAAGACCACCGACTACCTCAACGAGAACCCACTCGAGGCCGCACAGCGAGTCGCCGAGATCACCGGGTTACCGGCCGAGGTCGTGTACCTCTACAACGGCCCGAACGGCCTGGTGAGCTTCGATCCGACGATCAAGACCCAGCAGGTGGACGCGCTCGGCAAGCTGCTGCCGTTTCTGAAAAGCCTTGGCGCGCTCTCGGATCTGGACCTCGGCGAGTTCGTCGACGACCGCTATGTGCGCACCGTCTACGGCGCCGATTACGACACCGCCCGCGCATCGGTGGCCGCCCCCGCATCACTGACCGGCACCGATGCCACCTGCGGGGGAGCGGTGGACGGCCTCGCTACCGCCTCCGAGGTGTGGTTCGCGAACACCCCGACAACCACGGTCGCCAAGACCCCGACCTGTCTGCTGCGACAGATCGCGGCCGCAGGCACCACCGTCCGCGCCGCCTACGTGCCCGACCACAGCACCGGCACCCGGCTGTTCGCCGCCACCGCGACCTGGGTGAGCGATCCCGCCGCGGGCCCCGACGACCGGCTGCTGCCCTTCGCGACCCGTACCGACGCACAGCAGTACGCCGCCGCCCATCCGGGCGTCACGGTGATCGACTACCAGGCAGCACTGAAGGCCCGCTAGATCCGTCACGTGAGACCAGGAGGCTCACCATGACCGTTTCCATCGAACCACGCACCGCGCCCGTCGCGGCACCCGAAACCGCCACCACGCCAACGAGTTCACCCACCCGTTTCGCCGTTCCCGCCAAGGCGCGCAAGGCCGCGCTGACCGCCGTACCGCTGTTCGCGCTGTTGCTGGCCTGGTACTTGCTCACCACCAACCAGGTCGTGTTCTGGCTGCGCTTCGACAAGATCCCCACGCCCGCACAAGTATTCGATTCCTTTCGCACCCAGCTCGGTGCGTCGACCTACTACCGTGACATCTTCTCCAGCACTCGCCGCATCCTGATCGGCTTCGGCCTGGCCACGGTGTCGGGTGTGCTGATCGGCATGGCGGTCGGCCGCTCGGCCGTGGTGAGCGCACTCGTGCGGCCGGTGCTCGAAGTATTCCGGCCCATCCCGGCGATCGCCCTGGTGCCGCTGGCCATCCTGCTGTTCCCGACCGGTGAACAGGGCATCGTGTTCATCACCTTCTTCGCCGCGTTCTTCCCGGTCGCGGTGAGCACCATCCACGCCATGCACGCCCTGCCCAAGGTATGGGAGGAGGCGGCACACACCCTCGGCGCGCGCCGACGCGACATCCTGTTCCAGATCGCCCTGCCCGGCGCACTACCGGGCATCTTCTCCGGGCTGTCGGTGGCGATGGGCGTGGCCTGGATCTGCGTGATCAGCGCGGAGATGATCTCGGGTCAGTTCGGCATCGGGTACTTCACCTGGCAGTCCTACGGGCTGCTTGACTATCCGGGGGTGATCGTCGGGATGCTCACCATCGGGCTGCTCGGCTGGTTCACCGCCTGGCTGGTCGAACTGGCGGGGCGCCGGGTGAACCGGTGGCTGCCAAGGGCGCAGCGATGAGCGCCGGCGCCGCGGTGCGGCTCGACGGATTACGTATCGCCTACGGCGAAAGTCTCGCCGCCGAAGTCGATCTGGATGTCGACGCGGGGCAGATCGTGGTGCTGCTCGGTCCGTCGGGCTGCGGCAAATCCACCGTGTTGCGGGCGATGGCCGGGTTGCTGCCGCCGATCGGTGGGACGGTCACGGTCGACGGTGGACCCTCGGCGCAGCACTGCTCGATGGTGTTCCAGGAGGACGCGTTGCTGCCGTGGCGGACCGCCCGGCGCAATGTCGAGTTCGCGCTGAAACTGCGCGGGGTGTCACGCCGCGACCGTCGCGTCGAAGCCCAGCAACTACTGAACCTGGTGGGGCTCACCGACTTCGGTGACCATCTACCCGGTGCGCTCTCGGGCGGCATGCGCCAGCGTGTGCAGCTGGCACGGACGCTGGCCGCGCGACCACGAGTGCTGCTGATGGACGAACCGTTCGGCGCCCTGGACGCTCAGACCCGCGCCGATATGCAGCGGCTGCTCATCTCGGTGTGGCGGCAACGCCGGACCACGGTGCTGTTCGTGACGCACGACGTCGACGAGGCGCTGCTGCTGGCCGACCGGATCGTGCTGCTCACCCCGCGCCCGGCCCGCATTCAGCGCGTCATCGAGATCGCCTCGCCGCGCGCGCCCGGTGCCCGCTTCGAACCCGAATTCGCGCGTCTGCGTTACGAAATCCTCGCCGCCCTCGGCGAGCCCAACGAGAAGGAACTACAGCCATGACCTTCGTCATCGGAGCCGCCTGCGTGGACGTCATGGATCGCGCCTGCGTGGAGGAATGTCCCGTCGATTGCATCTACACCGGCGACCGGATGGCCTACATCCATCCGACCGAGTGTGTGGATTGCGGTGCGTGCGAACCGGTCTGCCCGGTCGAGGCGATCTATCTCGACGATGACATCCCGGCCGGGCAGGAAGGTTTCGTCGCCACGAACGCGGCCTTCTTCGACACGGCGCTGCCCGGCCGCGCCGGTGCGCTCGGTTCGCCGGGCGGCGCGGGCACGGTGGGTGAGCTCGGCGTGGACACGCCGTTCGTCGCGGGGTACGAGAAGTGAGAACTCCACTGCGGGTAGCGATCATCGGCGCCGGGCCCGCCGGTATCTACGCCGCCGACGCCTTGATGAAGTCCGATGCCTGCTCGGACGGGGGAGTGAGCATCGACCTCTACGAGCGCATGCCCGCGCCCTTCGGCTTGATCCGCTACGGCGTCGCCCCCGACCACCCACGCATCAAGGGCATCATCACCGCCCTGCACAAGGTCCTCGACAAAGACCAGGTCCGCCTGCTCGGCAACATCGACTACGGCACCGACATCACCCTCGACGACCTGCGCCAGTTCTACGACGCGGTCATCTTCTCCACCGGCGCCAACGCCGACCGGGCGCTGGCCATCCCCGGTATCGACCTCGACGGCTCCTACGGTGCCGCCGACTTCGTGTCCTGGTACGACGGCCACCCCGACGTCCCCCGTGCCTGGCCCCTCGAGGCCGAGAAGGTCGCCGTCCTCGGCGTCGGCAACGTCGCCCTCGACGTCGCCCGGGTGCTGGCCAAGACCGGTGACGAACTCCTCCCGACCGAGATCCCCCCGAACGTCTACGAAGGACTCAAGGCCAACAAAGCCCTCGAGGTCCACGTCTTCGGTCGCCGCGGCCCCGCCCAGGCCAAGTTCACCCCCCTGGAGCTGCGCGAACTCGATCACTCGCCGACCATCGAGGTCATCGTCAACCCCGAAGACATCGACTACGACGAAGGCTCCGAAGCCGCCCGCCGTAACTCCAAGCAGGTCGACATGGTCGCCAACACCTTGGAGCAGTGGGCCATCCGCGACCACGGCGACCGCCCGCACAAGCTGTTCCTGCACTTCTTCGAGTCGCCCTCTGAGGTGCTCGGCGAAGACGGCAAGGTCACCGGTCTGCGTACCGAACGCACCCAGCTCGACGGCACGGGAAATGTGAAGGGCACCGGCGAATTTCGGGAGTGGGACGTGCAGGCCGTCTATCGGGCGGTCGGCTATCGCTCCGAAGACCTCGCCGACCTCCCCTTCGACGACCGCACCGGCACCATCCCCAACGAATCGGGGCGAGTGCTGATCGACCCGAACGCTCGCGAGGGCGCGCGCTACCTCGACGGGGTGTACGTGACCGGCTGGATCAAGCGCGGCCCGGTCGGCCTCATCGGCCACACCAAAGGCGACGCGGGCGAAACCGTCGCCTGCCTGCTCGCCGACCGCGCGCTGCTGACACCGGCGTCTCGACCGCACCCCGACGCGGTGACCGAACATCTCACCGCCGCGGGCATTCCCTTCACCACGTGGGAGGGCTGGTACCGGCTCGACGCCCACGAACGCGCGCTGGGCGAACCCGAAGGACGCGCGCGGATCAAGGTCGTCGAACGCGCGGACATGCTGCACGCCAGCCTGTCCCAGTGAGGAGAAGCTCATGGAACCACCCACCGAACAGCAGATCAGGACCGCGCTCGCCGGTGTCGACGATCCCGAGATCGGCCGTCCCATCACCGAATTGAACATGGTCGAGTCCATCGCCATCGACGCGCAGGGTCGCGTGGCTGTGCGAATCCGGCTCACCGTCGCCGGCTGCCCCCTTCGGACGAAGATCGGAAACGATGTCCGCGCCGCCGTGACCGCTGTACCCGGCGTCGCCGGTACCGACATCGACTTCGGGGTGATGACCGAGGAACAGCGCCGCGACCTGCGCATCCAGCTTCGGGGACCTGATTCCGAGAGCGTTTCCGCGCTGGCGCGTCCGGATTCACCGACCCGCGTGTACTGCGTGGTCTCGGGCAAGGGCGGCGTCGGGAAGTCCAGCGTCACCGTCAACCTGGCGGTCGCCCTGGCCCGACGTGGGTTGCGCGTCGGCATCATGGACGCCGACGTCCACGGTCACTCGGTGCCTGCGATGCTCGGCATCACCGCCGCGCCGACACTGGTCGAGCGGATGATGATGCCGCCCACCGCGTTCGGCGTTCGTGTCATTTCGATCGGCATGTTCGTCGACGACAATGCTCCCGTCGTCTGGCGCGGGCCGATGCTGCACCGCGCATTGCAGCAGTTCGTCAACGATGTCTACTGGGGTGAGCTGGACATCCTCCTCATCGACATGCCGCCGGGCACCGGCGACATCGCCATCTCCCTGGCCCAGTTGCTACCCACCGCGCAACTGCTCGTCGTCACCACGCCGCAACGCACAGCGGCCCGCATCGCCGAACGCGCGGGTGCTGTCGCCGCGCAGACCGGTCAGCGGGTGGCGGGCATCATCGAGAACATGTCCTGGTACGACACCCCCGACGGCATCCGGCAGACCCCCTTCGGCGCGGGCGGCGCCACCGCGGTGAGCCGGGCGCTGAGCGGTCTGCTGGACACCTACTGCCCCGTCATCGGCCGGATCCCCTTCGACCCGGCGGTCTGCGCGGCGGGTGATCAGGGCGCTCCGTTCGTCGACACGGACCCCGACTCCGCACCCGCCATGGCCATCGGAGAGATCGCGGCAACCCTCGCGCCGATCGTGCGCCGCGCGCTGCCGGTGACGCTGGTCAGCCCGGTGCCGGCCTGAGATCGAGGCGAAATAGTGCGTAAGCGGAGCTGACGGCTCTAGTCTGATACCGCTACGCACTGTGGAGGTTGGATCACATGACGGTCGAGATCGTGACCGAGCCGGCGCCGGAAAGCCTGTGGACCGGGTCGGGCCGGGCGACCGGAACACCGCCGACGTCGATGATCGAGCGGATGACGCTCATTCTGGACGCGTTCGACGCCGCCACACCCACGCTCACGCTGCTCGGGCTCGCCGAACGCACCGGGCTGCCGCGCTCGACCGTGCACCGCATCCTCGACCAGATGATCCGGCTGCGCTGGCTCGCGCACACCCCGGGCGGCTACCGGCTGGGCCTGCGGGTGCTCGAACTCGGTGGGCTCGCGGCCGAGCAGAACGAGCTGCGCGAGGTGGTGGGGCCGCTGCTCTACGAACTCAGTCAGCGCACCGGGCTGGTGGGGCACCTAGCCGTGCTGGACGGGCGCGAGGTGCTGTTCCTCGATCGGTCGGGTGGCCGCGGTCGGGTGGTCATCCCGACCCGCATCGGCGGCAGGCTGCCCGCACACTCCACCGCGGTCGGCAAGGCGCTACTTGCCACGCTGGAGCCCGGCATCGCGGAGGCCTCGCTGCGCGGCAATGCCGTGGCGCGGACCGCGCGCACGATCGTCGACCGGGCCGAACTGCACCGCGAACTCGCCCGCATCCGCAATCGTCAGGGCGTGGCCGTCGACACCGAGGAGTCGCTGCCGGGCGTCGGCTGCGTAGCGGTGCCGATCCGCGGCCGCGGTGTCGCGGTCGCCGCGATCTCGCTGTCGGGCACGGTCAAGGGTGAGCGCACCGCACTCGACACCGCGCGGCTGGCTCGTGCGCTCGCCGAGGTGGCCAAGGAGGCATCGCGCACCCTGGCCCCCCGGCACCCGCACTAGGGCGTGCGCCGCGCGATCGCCCGACCGGCCGCGCGACCCGAGAAGATGCACCCGCCGAGGAACGTGCCCTCCAGCGCGTTGTAACCGTGCACGCCGCCACCGCCGAACCCGGCGACCTCACCGGCGGCATACAGCCCCGCGAACACCGAGCCGTCCGGGCGCAGCACCTGCGAATCGAGGTCGGTCTGCAACCCGCCCAGGGTCTTGCGGGTCAGCACATTGAGGCGTACCGCGATGAGCGGGCCGTGCGCCGGGTCGAGGATGCGGTGCGGTTTGACGACACGGACCTTGTCCCCGAGGAACTTTCGGGCGTTGTTGATCGCGGTCACCTGCGCGTCCTTGGAGAACGAGTTCGCGACTTCGCGGTCCCTGCCCACGATCTGGTGTTCGAGGGCGGCCACGTCCAGCTTCGGCCCGCGGGCGAGCTCGTTCATGCCGTCGACCAGTTCGGCCAGCGAGTCGGCGACCACGAAGTCCACGCCGTGCTGCTTGAACGCCTCCACCGGGCCGGGCGCGCCCTTGGCGAGCCTGCTGCGCACCGTGAACTTCAAGTCCTTGCCGGTGATGTCGGGATTCTGTTCCGAACCCGACAGCGCGAATTCCTTCTCGATGATCGACTGGTTGAGGACGAACCACGAGTAGTCGTAGCCGGTCGACAGGATCTGGCGCATGGTCTCGTTGGTGTCGAAACCGGGGAAACACGGTGCGGGCATACGGTTTCCGTTCGCGTCGAACCACAGCGACGACGGGCCGGGAATGATGCGGATGGCGTGGTCGGGCCAGATCGGATCCCAGTTGTTGATGCCTTCGGTGTAATGCCACATCCGGTCGCGGTTGACCAGTGCCGCCCCAGCCTCCTCGGAGATGCCGAGCATCCGGCCGTCCACATAGGCGGGGACACCGGAGATCATGGTCTCCGGGCACGGGCCGAGACGTTCAGTGGGCCAATTGCGGCGGATGAGGTCGTGGGCGTGACCGATGCCGCCCGAACTCACGATCACCGCGGGCGACCGGAAGGTGAACTCGCCCACCACAT
This sequence comes from Nocardia sp. NPDC058519, assembly GCF_042719755.1. Taxonomy (NCBI): domain Bacteria; kingdom Bacillati; phylum Actinomycetota; class Actinomycetes; order Mycobacteriales; family Nocardiaceae; genus Nocardia; species Nocardia sp. NPDC058519. The sequence goes on from NZ_JBHXNK010000007.1 coordinate 165,601, forward strand.
CCCGATTCGACGCCTGGCCGCGGTCGGTGTCGGAGGGTGCGAGGACGCTGCCGCGCGCACCGGTGACAGCGCCGTCTTCGACGATCAGCTCGTCGACGCGATGCCGGAATGCGAAGCGCACCAATCCTTTCGCCTCACCGGCCAGGACCGGCTCCAGGAACACACGGAGCACTTCGGGCCCGGTTCCCCAGGTGAGATGGAACCGGGGGACCGAGTTGCCGTGCCCGCCGGCCAGACCGCCGCCCCGCTCGGCCCAGCCGACCAGCGGGGTGAAGCGCAAACCCAAGGCGTGCAGGTAATCCCGCTTCTCGTCGGTGGCGAACCGCACGTAGGCCTTCGCCCATTCGCGGCCCATCCGGTCCTCGTCCTCACGGTCGAAACCGGCCGAACCCAGCCAATCCTGCAGTGCCAGTTCGTAGGAGTCCTTGATGCCCATCCTGCGCTGCTCCGGGCTGTCGACGACGAACAACCCACCCAGCGACCAGAACGCCTGCCCGCCGAGGTTGGCGCGATTCTCCTGATCGAGGACCAATACCTTGCGTCCGGCGAGCACCAACTCGTGCGCGGCGACCAGGCCCGCCAGTCCGGCACCGACGACAATCGCGTCGGGGGAGAAATCTTCGGTGGGCTCAGGCGCTGTGCTCGACATGCACGGAACGTAGCATTGGTTCGTCGGCGGGTGGGGGCAAGTCCTGGAAAACGCCCTGACCAGCGATATTTCATTCTAGGAAAGGCTCGACAACTCATGAACGTCCGTACCCGTACCGGCGCTGCCGTCCTCACGCTCGCCGTGGTGGCCGGCCTCGGCGCCACCTCCTGCTCGAAATCGCGTTGGTGTGAGCGCGACCAGGGCGATGTCCACGTCGCGGACTCCTACTGCGAACGCGGTGTCGCGGGCTACGAGTGGGAGCCTGATCACGACAAGCCGAAGTACAAGAAGAAGCCCAAGAAGCACTGAGATCCGGCAGCGGCGTTGTGCCGCAGGCGATCCGAGATGTAACCGTGGCGCAGCCGATGCCGAGTTCGCGCCATGTAGATGCAGGTCAGCGGGTATTCCACCACTGAGCACACCGAATGCCGTTGGGTAGGAGGTGAATCGCTCTTTCTCTATTTCTCACAACGGCGTGAGTGGGTGGGCACGATGACCTATCGGAAGGCAATTCGTATCGTCGCAAGGCATACAGCGCGAGCGCTGTTGGTGTTGCTACTGGCCGCGGGAATCGGGACAGCGATGTCCCCTGGACTGACAGCATGGGCGCAGAGCTGCGCCACGCTCGATGTCGTGATCGCCCGCGGCACAGCAGAACCCGGCTATCTGGGAGCCGCCATCGGCGACCCGCTCTACGCGGTACTGAGCGCGCAACTACCGGTGGACACCACCGCCCACCGGGTCGAGTACCCAGCCGACCTACTGGTGCCGAGCTCGATCAGCGACGGCACCCGGGCCATGACCAGCCACCTGGTCAACCAGGCCGCCGCCTGCCCCGACCAGCGCTTCGTTCTCGTCGGCTACTCCCAGGGCGCGGTGGTGGCCCACGGTGTGCTCGGCTCGGCGCCGCTGCCCGGCATGTGGGTACTGCCGCCGGAGCTGTCCTCGCGCGTTGTCGCGGTGCTGCTGTTCGGTGATCCATTGCGACTCATCGGCGGCACGGTCCCACCGTGGTACGCCGACCGCACCGCGAACTATTGCGCCGCAGGCGATCCGGTGTGCGCGGGCGGGATCTTCCCGGCCGCGCACGGCAGCTACGAGTGGGCGTTCGCGGCCGCAGCCGGACAGGTGGGCACGCGATTGTGAACCCGCTCAAGCGGCGGGCATGACCCCCGACATCACAGCGCCGATCTGCGCCACCGCGCGATCGACGCTGCCTGTCGGCTGGAACAAGTGACTCAATGTCAGCCGGACCATGATCTCGACGATCGAGGTCAGCTCGTCGTCGGTCAGGTCGGCGAATTCGTACCGCTCGCGTGCGGTGGCGGTGAGCGCGGCGACGGCCCGTCCGAGTACCGGTTCCGGGTCGCTCACCAGGGCGGGCAGCAAGGCCGTGTCGGCATCCTGGCGAGCTGACAGCACGGCCTTGATCAGGGTGTTGTCGCCCGCGGTGCGCAGCGTGTATTCGGCGGCGGCGGTCATGCCAGCGCGCGGGTCGGCCGGGTGTTCGGCCAGCGTCTCGGCGATGCCGGCCAGGTAGATGCCGGTCTCACGCTCGATGAGGGCATCCGCGAGCGCCTGCTTGGTGCCGATCTCCTTGTAGAGGACCGGCCTGCTGATGCCGACCTCCTTGGCCACCCGCGACATGTTGACCGCGCCCCAGCCCTCGGTGACGACCATCGTGCGCGCGGCGTCGATCATCCGGTCGCGCAGCAGTTGGCGCATTTCTGCCTGAAAGTTCGGTGGTTCGGCCACGTGATCATCCTACATGTGCCGGTCGATATGCTCGATTGCTGACAATCTGCTCACTTGTGTATCTATTCTGAACAACACGCGCTAATGTGTAAACGAAGGCGACTTCGGGCGGGTATGTGTTCGGAGTCTCGGTGATCAGGAGAATGGCAATGACGACATCTCGAAGCATCGACAACGAAGCATCGACCACCCCGCCGCACTGGCGAGATCCCAAGCGCTACCTGTGGCTGTTCGGCCTCGTCGCCCCCAGCGCGACGATGCTGGCCGCCGGATTCGTGTGGATCTTCAACCAGCTCGGCTGGCAGGTCGTCGCGCCCGTGTGGTGGTGGATCGGGCCGATCCTGTTGTACGTCTTGTTGCCCACCCTCGACCGGTTCTTCGGGCCCGACGGCAAGAACCCGCCCGAGGAGGTGATGGAGCAGCTGGAGAACGACAAGTACTACCGCTACTGCATCTACGCCTACATTCCACTGCAGCTGTTCAGCCTCGTGTTCGCCTGCTATCTGTGGACCGCGGACAATCTGTCCTGGCTCGGCATCGACGGTGGTCTCGGCCTGATCTCCGAGATCGGCCTTGCCTTCTCCATCGGCACGATGGGCGGGGTCGGCATCAACACCGCGCACGAACTCGGCCACAAGAAGGACGAACTCGAGCGCTGGCTGTCGAAGATCACCCTCGCGCAGACGTTCTACGGGCACTTCTACATCGAGCACAACCGTGGCCACCACGTGCGCGTCGCGACGCCGGAGGATCCGGCCAGCGCACGATTCGCCGAATCGTTCTGGACCTTCCTGCCGCGCAGCGTGTGGGGCAGCTTGACGTCCTCGTGGGAGCTGGAGCGCACCCGCATGCAGCGGCTGGGCAAGAGCACCTTCTCCCTGCAGAACGACGTGCTCAACGCCTGGCTCATGTCGGTCGCGCTGTGGGTGGTGCTGGTCGCGGTGTTCGGTCCGTCGATCCTGCCGTTCCTGGTGATCCAGGCGATCTACGGCTTCTCGCTGCTGGAGACGGTGAACTACCTCGAGCACTACGGTCTGCTCCGGCAGAAGACCGCATCGGGCCGCTACGAGCGCTGCACGCCCGAACACAGCTGGAACTCCGACCACATCGTCACCAACATCTTCCTGTACCACCTGCAACGGCACAGCGACCATCACGCCAACCCCACCCGCCGCTACCAGATCCTGCGGCACATGGACGGCGCGCCCGAGCTGCCGAGCGGCTACGCGAGCCTGATCGGCCTGGCGTACCTGACTCCGTTGTGGCGCAAGGTGATGGACCATCGCGTCCTCGCCCACTACAACGGCGACATCACCCGGGTGAACATCCAGCCCAGCAAGCGGGCGAAGGTACTGGCGAAGTACGGAGTGAACTGATGGCTTACCTCTGCCCCGTGTGCGACTACGTCTACGACGAGCGATTCGGTGCTCCCCGTGAGGGTTTCGCGCCCGGCACCGCCTGGACGGAGATCCCCGACGACTGGTGCTGTCCCGACTGTGGCGTGCGCGAGAAGCTCGATTTCGAACCGAAGGAAGGCGTGTCCCGATGAACGACTACCGATTGTTCCAGTGCGTCCAGTGCGGCTTCGAGTACGACGAGGCGCTGGGCTGGCCCGAGGACGGCATCGAACCCGGCACCCGCTGGGACGACATCCCCGACGACTGGTCCTGCCCCGACTGCGGCGCCGCCAAGGCCGATTTCGACATGCGGGAGGTGAGCCGCGGATGAGCGCGCGGATCGTCATCGTCGGCGCAGGCGTCGCCGGTGCCACCGCCGCCCAGACCCTGCGCCGGGAGGGCTACGGCGGGGAGATCGTGCTGGTCGGTGCGGAACCCGACCTGCCGTATCGTCGGCCCGCGGTCTCCAAGGAACTGCTCGCGGGTACCACACCGTTCCAGCGCGTGGTACTGAAGCCGTCGACGTTCTGGGCCGACAACGCGATCGATCTGCGCCCGGCCACCCTGGTGCGTGCGGTCGATACCGACAGCGCGACAGTGCGATTGAGTACCGGCGAGGTACTCGGTTACGACAGTTTGCTGCTGGCCACCGGAGCCGGCGCGCGCACCATCGATACCGCGTCCACTCGCGTGCACACGCTGCGGAGATGGTCCGACGTCGCCGCGTTGCAAGGCGCGATCGACGCGGGCGGCTCGCTGCTCATCATCGGCGGCGGACTGATCGGCTGCGAAGTCGCCGCGACTGCCCGAGGTCTCGGTGCTGACGTGACCCTGCTGAACGCGGGCCCGGCACTGCTCGATCGAATAGTGCCGCAGACCGTGTCGGACCTGGTTCGCGACATCCATGTCGAGAACGGCGTCGTGGTCGAAAACAGCGTCACCACAACGCAGCTCGTGGACACCCGCGATGGTGTCACCGCCACGACCGCCGACGGCCGCACCTTCACCGCGGCAGCCGCCCTGGTCGCCATCGGTTCGGTCCCCGACACCGCCGTGGCCGAAGCCGCGGGCATCGCGGTGAACGACGGCATCGTCATCGACCAGCACTACCGCACCTCGGCCCCCGCCGTCTTCGCCGCGGGCGACGCCACCACCGGATTCAACCCCCGCCGTGGCGAATTCGAACGCGGCCAGCACTGGAACACGGCGATGTCCGACGGCGCCGCGGCCGCGAAAGCCATCCTCGGCCACCCCGCCACCCCCGCCGAAATCCCCTGGGGCTGGACCGACCAACACGGCCTCTCGATGCAGTTCGCAGGCTGGATCCACCCTCACGACGAACTGGTCGTCGACGGCGACCTGGATTCCAGGGACTTCCTCGCGATCGCCCTGCACGACGGCCGCCCCGTCGGCGCCGTCACCATGGCAAGACCGAGAGAGCTCCGCGCGACCCGAACCCTCATCGCCGCGGGGGAGCGGTGGTCACCGGCTGCTTCCCTCGACCTCGTTCGATCGCGCTGAAGTAGGTGGAGTAGTCACCGAAACTCGTCGCCCATCGCGGTCAGTAATTGGCCGCGATGGGTTCTAGCGTGGGGTTATGGAACTTCGAGAGGGCGCGAAGCGGGTTGTTGTCACTACGCCGGTTGGGCATGTGGGGGCTCGGGTGGTGCAGTTGTTGGTGCAGGCGGGTGTGCGGCCGACGGTGCTGATGCGCGATCCCGGGCGGCTCGATACTGCGATGCGTGGGTTCGTCGATGTCGTGCAGGTTGATCAGGCAGATTCGGATGCGGTGGTGCGGGCTACGGCGGGGGCCGATCGGTTGTTCTGGGTCGATCCGCCTGCGCTGGTGGATGGTGATCCGGTGGCGGGGTACGCGCGGATGGGAGCATCGGCGGCGCGTGCCGTGGTGGAGAACGGGATCGAGGCGACGGTGTTCGTCAGTAGTGGAGGTGCCGAGAAGCGGGGTGGGGCAGGGGAGATCGACGGGTTGGCGCGGACCGAGGAGTTACTCGACGACACCGGAGCGAATGTGTTGCACCTGCGGTGCGGCTACTTCTTCACCAACCTGCTGACCCAGCTCGACGAGATCCGGGCAGGCACACTGTCCACACCGTGGCCGCTGGACCATGCGATGGCGTGGGTGGACCCGCGCGACATCGGTGAGGTGGCCGCGGCCCGGCTCCTGTCGGACGCGTGGTCGGGGCGTGTCGTGCAGGCTGTGCACGGGCCGCAGGATCTGACATTCACCGAGGTTGCCGAGATCGTCGGTGGGCAGTTGGGGCATGAGGTCACCCCGATCCATCTCGCCGACAACGAGTTTCGGGAAGCGCTGCGATCGGCAGGCCTGGGGCAGGGGCAAATCGATGGCATCGCCGGTATGTCAGCGGGATTGAGTTCCGGTTTCGTCGCCGAGGACCCACGGACGGTGCTCACCACTACGCCGACAACCCTCGCGGCGTGGGCGAGCACCTACCTGCGGTGAGCAGAACCGGCCGGCCGCGACAACGAGCGTCGCGACCGGCCGGGTGTCAGCGTTAGGTCACCAGTGCACGCCGGGAAGCACCCGGCTCATGCGGGCCGCCGAATTGGGCATCACCATCAGCGGTGCGAGGACCGGGCCGAGCACAGTGAGGGCGTTGCGTGTCGGCTCGGCAGGTTCAGCTGTCACCTGCTTCACCGACTTGCCTTGTGCCGCAGTGGATTCACCGAAGAAGCGGAAGCCGGTGTGCAGGATTGTGCGCTTGAGTGACGGCAGGAACATCTCGACCGCCTGGGCGAAGGTGCCCACGGGGGTGTCGATGCGGTCGGGGCGTTCCAGCAGTGCACGGACCACGATGTCGGCTGCGCGTTCAGGGTCGGGCAGCGGCAGCGATCGGTAGAGCTCGGTCGGAGCGATCATCGGCGTACGGACCAGCGGCATTCGGATGGACGTGAAAGTTACTCCGTCGCCTCGGTTTTCGACCGCGGCGATATCGCTGAAGTTGTCCAGTGCGGACTTGCTCGCCGCGTAGGCGGCGAAGCGGGGGACCTTGGTCTGCACGGCGATGGACGAGATGTTGACGATATGGCCGAAGTGGCGTTCGCGCATCGACGGGAGCAACCCCAGGATGAGGCGCACGGCACCGAAGTAGTTGACCGCCATGGTGCGTTCGAAGTCGTGCATACGATCCACGGAATTGGCGACCGAGCGGCGGATGGAGCGGCCCGCGTTGTTGATCAGGTAGTCGACATGGTGGTGTTCGGTCAGCACGGTCTTCACCAGGAGGTCGACGGCCTCCGCGTCGGTGATGTCGCAGGGGTAGGCGAAGGCGGTGCCGCCCTCCGCACGCACCGATTCCACTGCGGCCGTGAGGTCTTCGACGCCACGGGCGATCATCAGCACGATCGCGCCCCGGCGGGCGACGGTGTGCGCGGTGGCCAGGCCGATGCCAGAGGAAGCCCCGGTGATCAGCACCGTGCGCCCCGAGAGCGGCTGCGCGTCGGCGGCGATACGGCCGCGGTGCGGGTCCAGGTCGGTGCGCCAGAAATCCCAGAGGCGGTCCGCGTAGGTGTCGAACGCGGGCACGGTGAGCCCGGGCAGTTGCGCCTGGGTGGAATCGGAGACGAACTCGGCGGTGAAACCGACATGCGGCGCGACCTCGGCCGGGATGCCCGCCTGCTCGAACAGGAAATCGCGCACCGCGTTGGCGCCGGGAACGTGGCCGAGCCCGTTCAGCGCACGTGCGCTGCCGGGCACGGTGCCGATGCCGACGGGACCGCCCGCGGCGGTGGCCAGCGCACGGTAGATCTCCCCGAACGGCTGCGGTCGCGGGTTGACCAGGTGGAACGTGCGCCCGTCGAGTCCATCGCGCCGGACCAGCCGGACCATCGCCTCGGAGACGTAATCGACCGGCACCACATTGGTCGCGCCCAGATCGGGCAGCGGCAACGGCAGCTCGGACGGCAGGGTGGCCAGCGTCGAGATGGCGGAGAAGAAGTAGTAGGGGCCGTCGATCTTGTCCATCGCGCCGGTGCGTGAATCACCGACCACGATCGCCGGGCGATAGACCCGCCAGCGCACGTCGGTCGCCTCGCGAACGAGCTTCTCCGCCGCGAACTTGGTGCGGTGATACGGCGAGGTCAGGTTCTGGCCGAGGTCGAAGTCCTCCTCGAAGAACTTGCCGCGGTGATCGCCCGCCACGGCCACCGACGACACATGGTGCAGGGTGGCATCGAGGCCGCGGGCCAGCTCGATCACCGAGCGAGTGCCCGCGACATTGGCCGCGTGGGCGGTCTCCTCGTCGGCGGTCATGTCGTAGACCGCGCCGAGGTGCAGGACGTGATCGGCGCGCGGCGCACCGTCGCCGAGACCGAGGCCCTCGGCGGTCAGGTCGCCGACCAGCGCGAACACGCGGTCGCTGTCGGGATGTTGCGCATTGTGCGCGGTGAACTTGGTCAGCGACTCGGCGCGCACCAGCACGTGCACGATCGCGGTGGGGTCGGCTGCGAGCAGCCCCCGCACCACACGCCGACCCAGAAATCCGGTACCGCCAGTCACGATGTAGGAAACCATCGCCCCTCCTGAAAATCTCGAAACACAGTGTCATGCAACAGTGATCGGCATGCGGCGGTGGATGCGAAATCAACGGTTGAGGTCCAGCAGCTGAGTGCTGGAGAGAAACCGGGCACATCGTCGTCTCGGCTACGCCTACCGTACTCGCCAGTAACCTAGGCGGGCAAGCGAATGGCGTGGCATCACCGTGTGGGAATTGTCACCTGTCATCGCAGGTCAAAGGGTATGTGTGACAGATACTTTCAGTAACCGGAAGTTTCAGGCAACTTGTCGCTACCGCCGAGGCTGGTCCGCCAGGACGTCGCGGACGGTGCTCGCGATCCTGGCGCGGAACACCTCGGGAGCGAAGGTGTTGGCGTGTTCGCGGATCTTCGCGGGATCGTAGGCCGCCGACTGAAACTCGCGCATGCGGTCGGCCAGCGCCGCGACGACGTCGTCATCGGATCCGGCCGGGACGTACTCGCCGGTGACACCGGGGCGCACCGTGTCGAGGGCACCGCCGGTACCGACCGCGAGCACCGGGGTGCCGCAGGCCATCGCCTCCACCGGGACGATGCCGAAATCCTCGATACCCGGCATCAGCAGGGCCTGGCAGCGCCGGTACATGTCCTGCAGCAGCTCGCCCGAGGTGGCGCCGAGGAAGGTCGTCTCCGATCCGGCGATCTCGTCGAGCTGGGCGCGGAACCGGCCGTCGCCGAGGACGACCAGGCGAACGCCCGCCCGTTGCGCGGCGCGAATGGCGAGGTCGGCGCGCTTGTACGGCACCAGCCTGCCCGCGCACAGGAAGAAGTCCTCGCGCTCCACCGTCGGGTCGGGGGTGAAACGGCTGACCTGCACGGGCGGGTTGACGACCGAGGCGGGCAGACCCCACCAGTCGGTGACCCGCTCGGCGACCGCGTGCGAGTTGGCGATGACGTGCGTCAGCCGCGGCGCGGCGCGCAGTTCGCCGCGTCGGGCCAGGGTGCCCAGCGCGCCGAGCGCGAGTTGACCGACGCGGCCACCGGCCTCCTGCGCACGGAACTCGCGATCCCAGGCCCAGCGGGCGGGGGAGTGCACGTAGGCGACGACAGGCGCGTCGGTGGCCAGGGCGGCCTGGGTGGCGAAGGCGTGATGGCTGACCACGACGACATCGAAGTCGCGCAACGGCAGTCGACGCAGCGCGCGGGGGACCAGCGGGAGCAACGGGGCGTGCCTGCCGCCGGTGTAGGTGTGCGCCTTGCTGAGCCAGGTGTCGTGCACGGTGCGCACGGGTTCGCGCAAGCCGCCGGGCGCGACGATCGGCGCGAAAACCTCGGCATCGGGCCAGGTTTCGACGAATTCGCCGACGACGGCCTCGGAGCCGCCGAACTCGGTGAAGCGTTCGTGGACGATGGCGACACGGGTCATCGCAGGGTGCTCGCTTCGATCTGTCGGGGCGCCGCGGTGCGACGCAGTGCGGGGGCGACGGGACGGCCGCGCAGCAGTCCGTCCACGGTGCCGCGCTCGATCGCGCGGCGATAGATCTCGGCGGCCTCGGCGCACGCGGCGATCGTCGCGGTGATCGTGTCCGGGTCGTGGGCGGCGGAGGTGACGAACGACTGGCCGAGTACGCCACGGACCAGCAGTTCCTGGAGGAACAACGTTCGAAATGCCTGCGAGGGTACGCCTTCGGCGTCCATGGTCCGGTAGACGAGGCAGGACGGCCGCCCGCGTACCTGGAGGAAATCGGCGATGCCGAGGTCGGCGGCGATCGTGTTCACACCGTCGGCGAGTGTGCGGCCCGCCTGTTCCATTCGCCCGACCGGGTCCTCGGTGCGGTAGGCGCGCACCACCGCCCGGAACGCGGCCAGCGCGGACGTTTCCGGGCCGTGCGTGGTCGAGAGCAGGAATACCCGCTCCTGATCGGTGCGCAGCCCGCCCCGCTCCATGTACTCGCGCTTGCCCGCGAGCGCGGAGATCGGGAAGCCGTTGCCCATCGCCTTGCCCCAGCACGACAGATCGGGTGTCACGCCGTAGACGGCTTGGGCACCGCCCGCCGACCAGCGGAAGCCGGTGATCATCTCGTCGAACACGAGCAGCGTGCCGTACCGATCACACAGTGCGCGAACGCCTTCCAGGTAGCCGGGCAGTGGCTCTGCCATGGCGGTCGCGGCCTCCATGAAGACCGCCGCCACCGAGCCGTCGGCCAGTGTCGCCGCGAGGGCGTCGAGATCGTTGTACGCGAACTTCACGGTGTCGACGGCGGGGATGCCGCCCGCCATCTCGGTGGTGCCGATGAACCAGTCGTCGACGGAGAAGAACGGCTGATCGCAGACAGCGATGGTGGTGCGGGCGGTCACCGCCCTGGCCAGGCGGACCGCGGCGGTGGTGGCATCGGAGCCGTTCTTGGCGAATTTCACCATGTCGGCACCGGGCACGAGCGAGAGGAAGTCCTGTGCGGCAAGCAGTTCCAGCTCGGTGGGCCTGCTGAAGCCGACACCGTCGGCGATGGCCGCCGACACCGCGGCGAGCACGGGGGCGTAGCCGTGGCCGAGAGTTACCGCGCGCAGGCCCATCCCGTACTCGACGTAGCGATTGCCGTCGGCATCCCAGACGTGAGCGCCGTTGCCGCGCACCAGGATCGGCGCCATCGACTCGGGGTACTGGTCGGCGCCGCGGGCATAGGTGTGCGCGCCGCCGGGAACGAGGTCGTGCAAGCGCGCTTGCAGCGCGTTGCTGCGGTCGAAGCCGTGGTGGGCTGTCATGGGTGTTCCCCTCCGGTGCCGGATACGCACGCCGCGGTGGTGCGGGCGGTGCTGAATGCCCACAGCTCGTGATCGGTGAGTTCGCCGTCGGCACCGCGTAAGTAGTGCATGGTGCCCTCGTGGCGCAGACCGGCATCGAGAGCGATCGCCGCACCCGCGTGGTCGGCGGACGGTACGGCCAGTGCCACTCGCCAGATGCCCAGCCGCTCGCCGGCATGCGTGATCAGCAGACGCAACGCGCTGACCGCGATCTCCGGGGGAGCCTCCGGTGAAACCCACACGGCCGCACGGACATTGCGATCGAACATGTCCAGGTCGAAGAGTCGGCACTCGCCGACGTACCGGCCGGCTTCCTCGATGACGAAGACGGCGCCGTGCTTGCCGCGAATCCCCATTCGAGACGATGCCCTGGCCCGCCACCACTCCCGCCGAGTGTGCAGCCGGGTCCAGTCCTCGGGCCGCGCCGTCGGCGCGAGCAGCGGCCTGGCGCGGATCCGCGCGGCGCGGCGGTGCCTGAAATCGCCTGCGCGCCAGTGTCGTAACGTCATCGAACCGTGCTTGGCCGGGGCCGTGCCTGCGGTAGCGGCGCATAACGGGTCGGCGATGTGTCGCATCCTGCCGAGGCAGTAGCGTGTCCGGGCCCGCAGAATCGTGTGCCTCGATATCGTGGCGCCGGTCGCCGAGTCGGGATGGTCGGGCGGGCTCTCGGCCGTGGGGTGCGCCGCGAGATAGCCGTCCAGCCAGTCCGCGGCGAACCCGCCCTCGGGTATCCGATCGCTGGTGACCGACCACAGTTCATGGTCGACGCGGCCGCTCCCGACGTCGAAGTACCCGGCCATGACCGCTTCCATCGTCCAGCGCTGCCGGACCGCGCGCCGTGCACCGGCATTGGTGACGGCGATCGGCGCGGTGATCCGCTCCAGGCCGACGGTGCCGAACCCGAAGTCCAGCAGCAGCGACCCGGCGAGCCCGCCCGCACCGCGACGGGCGACCTCGGCGTCGACCCACACACTGAGCTCGGCGGCACCGGAGTCGATACCGACCAGCTCGAGCTGCCCGGCGAACCTGCCGTCGATCTCGAGCACGGTGCTCACCCGTCGACCCGCCCTGGCTTCGGCTCGGGCAGTGAGGCATTCACGCACCCAGCGGGTCGCGGTGTGCCGCTGCTCCCAGGTCAACGGGGAACGAAACCAGAACGGTTCGAGACAGTCGCGATCCCGCAGACGAATCCGCTGCCACTCGGCGAAATCGCCGAATGCCGGTGGGCGCAGCCGAACCGTGACCCCGTGCAGGCGCACCGGTCCCAGCGTCACCGAGGCATAGGACGACGTCATCGTCGCGGCCGTTGCGTGCCCATGGCCACGGTGCGCAACGCGCCGTCGGTACCGACGGCCAGCCGCCAGTAGCCACCCGCGGGATCCTTGAGCACGAGTCCCGCCTCGGCGTGGTCGGATAGCCAAGCGCCGCTGGACAATACGGCCGAGCGGACCGCGCCGTCGTTGCCCTGCGCCTGGAACAGATCGGCGTCACCGTGCCCGGCGCGGGTGATGACGGTGCCGGTGAACCGCGAGGTGCGCATCCCGCTGCGCCCGATCACCTGCCACCCGTCGGGGAACACTCCGGCCCGCAGGTCGTCGGCGGTGCCGGAGATGAGGTTGATCGCGGTGCCCTCGGCGCAGTCGGTGGGGTCGATGCGCAATTCGACGGCGGGGCGATCGGATTCCTGATCGAAGACCACATTCGCCAGATACGGCTGCCTGCAATACGCGAGATCGATCCCGACCGAGCGGGCCGCCACCTTGCAATTGACCATGCCGAACTGGGCGGGTCCGCCCTTACCGCGTGTCCCGACCGAGACCGCGATATCGGCGCCCTCGAACCAGATATTGGTGAGCCACCAGTCGTTGGCCGCGCCGTCGACCATGAGGTGGCGATCGGTGGTGCGCGGATCGCGATCGGAGACGAATTCCACGTTGGTCAGCGCCAAGCCGGCATTGTGGTCGTTGCCGGTGCCGAGCACGCCGACGTAATTGCTCGTGAATTTCGACGAGGTGACGTAGTTCTGGATGCACTGCGTTTCCAGCCCGACCCCGAAATTGTTGATATCGCAGTTGATGAACGCGGTGCCACCGGTATTGCGATCCAGCACGACGCCACGCTGGGCGAGGAAGCGAGGATGGTTGTCGCTGAGGTGATTTCCCCGGATCACGACACCGTCGAACGAACAGCGGAAGCATTCCGACAGCACGAAACCGGTGGCGCGCGGCCCCGTGAGATAGAAACCGATGCGGGAGAACCGCACCCGGCTGCGCTTCTCCAAGCGGATCAGCGTGACATCTTCCTCGCAGAACACGACGCTGGAGTCCCCGCCGTCACCGAGAACCGTTGCGTAGTCCGGCATTTCAGGCCACGACCGGACGCGATAGGTGCCCGCCGGGAAATACAGCACCACCGGTCGGTCCCTGGCGGCCGCGGCCGCCGCGATGGCAGCCGTATCGTCGGCCTTGCCGTCGCCGACCGCCCCGAAATCGCGGACGTTGCGGGCCGCGGGCGTATCGCTGACGTGCGGTGACCGGAACTCGGCGCTCGGTTCCGGGTCGGCGGCACACGCCGCGGCCAATGGCAGCACCGCCGCCGCGCCGAAGGTGGCCGCGAGTAGCCGCCGCCGCCCCACTGATTCCTCGTTCACAGTGGCAGCCGTTCCAGGAAACGGGCCAGAGGAGCAGACGGTCTGCTGTACACCACCGCTCCGGTGAGTTTCGCGGCGCCGAGAGTCGCGAGCGCGCCGCGCAAGCCGGGCCCGGACAGCGCACCGAGTTCGACGATGCCGACGGTCGCGTCGCACAGCGGTGCCACGCCGATCGCGTCCGCGGCGACGGTCACCGGTGCGGTCTCCACGATGACATGGTCGAATCGCGACGTCAGGTCGGTGAGCAGGTCGGCGAACCGCGCCGACACGAGCAGGTCAGGGGTCTGCTGATCGGCCGCACCGAGCGGCAGGAACGCGATCCCGGTCTCCGACCACGGCGTCAGCGCCTTGGCGATGGGCAGGGTGGCGCGCAGCACGGCGGCAAGCCCCGGGCTGTCGCTGGTGATGAACTCGGTGCTGCCGCCGCCACTGGTGTCGGCGTCGACGAGCACCACGTGCTGTCCGCTGTCGGACAGCGAACGCGCGAGTGCCATCGCCACATCCGGCTCCGACCGCGGCGACAGACTTGTCAGCTGCACGGACTTGGCGGGGTCGTGCTGCAGCAACCGGCTGCGCAACCGCCGCGTCTCACCCGCGGCACCGGGCTTGCCCGCCTCGATCACACCGAGCACCGGAACGGGCAGCGCGGACGCCACGGCATCCGGGGTGCGCAGCGAACGGTCGGTGCGCTCGCGCAGCAGCGCCGCGCCGCCACCGAGGGCGAGACCGGCGATCAGACCCAGCAGCACGATCCGGCTCGGCGGCGGTTCCAGCGGGGTGCTCGGCACCTGCGCCCGGTCGACCACGGCGACCCGGGCGGCCGGTGCCGCGTCGCGCTGGATGGACTCGAGCTCGTCGACGAGCTTGCGGAACTGGGCCACCGCGGCATCGGTGAGATCGCGGGCGCCGGTCGGCGTCGAATCCTGCACCGAGATCACGATCACCGAGGTGGCGGGCGGGGAACTGGCAGTGATCCGCGCGCGCATCTCCTCCGGCGTGACCTTCAATCCACGCTCGTCGACCACACGGGCCGCGACCGTCGTCGAGGCGGCAAGATCGAGATAGGACCGCACGCGCTGCTGCGCGGCCAGGCCACCCTGATACGAGTCGTTGACCGAGGTGCCTGTCGCCATCGACACATACATCGAACTCGACGCCGCATAGGTGCTCGGCAGTGTTTGCGCGTAAGCCCACGCGGCGGCCGTGCACACCAGCACGACACCCACGATCAACAGCCATCGCTGTCGTACGATGCGCCAGATATCGATCAAACCCATCGCTGGGACTCCATTTCCCCTGATACCACACATGATTCGGTGCGCCGGAACTCCTCGACGACCAGATACACCAGCCACGCCAGCACGGCGGTCTGCACGAATTTGCCGAGATTCTCCATGCTGCCGAGAATCCCGCGCTCGAACAGTGTCGAGGCGCCGGTGATCGCCAAGCCGAGCACGATCACCGGAAACCACCGCGAATACAGCGAAAACGACCACGCCAGCAGGAGCGCGAAGGTGAACACCGCGCACACGACGACCCCGGTGTAACCGCCGAGCACATAGCCCTCGTTGAAATTTCCCTCGGCGAGCGAGACCGTCACGGTGCTCATATCCACCGAGGCGCCGCGCACCTCGTTCGCCCACGCCGTCCCGGACTGGAACTTCTCCAGCCCGAGCAGCGGCGCCGGGATGAGGCTCAGGCTCGCGTGCTGGGCCACCTCGGTCGGTGTCAGCCAGCCGCCGGGACCGTAGAACAGTGCGTCGGTGGCGGCTTCGAGCAGATCGAACCGGCGCAGGATGCTCAAGAACGGTTGCACGGTCTCCGGGTAGATCGCATCGACCGAGGCCGCATCGCGGGCCGCGGTGCCGGTGGACTTGAACGACTGCAACCAGCCGAAGCCGATCACCCCGATCACACCGATGCCCGCGACACCGAGGGCGGTACGCCGATTCCAGCCCATCATCGAGAACCGGATGGCCAGTGCCAGCGCGGCGCCCAGGATCGGGGTCTTGGACTGCACCACCGACGACCACCACAGCTCACCGGCCAGCAGACCGCCGAGGATGACGGCGGTGCGGCGCGGGTCGGGTGGTCGCAGGAAGATGATCAGGCCGATCGCGGCGATCGAGGCCGGTACGGCGAGGAACGCCAGCAGCGGGTTGGCGCTGTCGACCTCACCCGCGGTGCCCGCCGAACCGGACGCGGTGCCCGCCGCGCGCCCGAGCATGCCGAGCACGTACAGCGCGACCAGCGCGGGCACGAAATCCGGATCGTCGAGGGCGGCGGCGCGGCGCAGCGGCCTGCGGTGCGCCCAGATCGCATAGGCGACAACCAGCGCCGCGTACACCCACAGCCCGAACACGACATGCTGCAACGCCAGCGCGATCCCGCGGTCGTAGCCGAGATCGGCCAGACGCGGATCGGGCACGTTGTCACCGAAGTGCGGTTCGGGCCGCACCGCGAGCAGCACCAGCGGTCGCGCCACATACGACAGCGACCAGAACACGGCCTGCGCGATGAGGAAGACCCGGGCGACGCCGGGCACCCACAGGGCAGCGACCGCGATGACGAGCAGCGCGGCCGCGACGGCGGCGACAGTGGCAGAACCGGTCAGGACCTGACCTCCTGCGCCAGCGCGACGATCTCGCGCGCCCGATCCACATAGCGGTGCCCGTCGGCCACGACGCGGCGGTGCCCGGCGGCGGCCACCGCGGCGACCTTGTCGGGTTCGGCCGCGCACCGGTCGAGGATGTCGTGGAGTTCGCCGGTGTCGGAGAACAGGAAGCACTCGGTGGTGTCGTCGAGCAGTTCGGCGTGCTCGTCGGTGCGTTCACCGACGAAAAGTCCACCGGCAGCGGGCACTTCGAACGTGCGGCACGTGTGGGTGTCGCGGTTGTCGGAGTTCAGCAGCACCAGGTTCGCGCCGACCTGGGCCACCGCGGCCGAGTACCGGGCGCCGTAGACAGCCCCGCCCACATGGGCACCGGTGGCGCGCAGTTCGGGAACCCGGCGCCAGCCCGGCCCACGCACCAGCATGCGCTCGCCGTAGCGCCCGGCCAGTTCGACCATCGCGGCACGGCGGTCGGGACGGCACACACCGATGAAGCCGACCAGATAGTCACGTCCGTCGCGGCGGGCGGTGGGGTGATGCCAGGCCGGATCGTAGGCGCTGCGAACGAAACCGACGGCCCGGGCACCGCGCGCCCGCAACTCGGGCACATTGTGACGCTTGGTGGTGACCACGAGATCCCACTCGGCCTCGTGCGCGAGGTAGGAGGAGGTGAGATTTTCCGGGTTCGCCACATCGTCGGCGCTGTAATGCACATGCAGCGCGGCAGGCAGATCGAGCAATCTGCGCTGGTCGAGATGGATTCCCTTGAACACGAACACCATATCGGGATCGAAGGCCTCAGCGCTACGTTCGATTCGCTCGTGTAATGCGCGCACCTGCCACGGCGCCCGCTCCGCGCGTGCTTTGGCGTAGATCCAGGGCGGCGACAAACGGGTCGGCAGGGTGATCGCGGTCGAGTCGACGACGAGCACATCGTGGCCCGCCTGGCGGAAACCGTCGGCCAGCGAGCGGGCATTGCTGCCGATCCAGTCGTCGCCGACGAAGAGGATTTTCATGCGGAGTGGTCCTTGTTACGCCGGTCGCGCAGGACGAGCATCCTGACCCGCGCGAGATACCAGGCAGCGACGGTGTATTCGACCAGCACGCTGCCGTAGACGAGGGTGTGTACCGAGTGGGTGCGGAAGGTCAGCCCGAGCGCGCAGGCCGCGATCACCGTGCCGATCACGGCGCCGGCGAGCACACCGAAGGTGTCCTGGCGGACCGGCAGGATCGCGGTGGTGACGAACGAGGTGACGGTGGTGGCGGGCAGGATCAGGATCTCGATCCGCAGCAGTGATGTCGCGCCGAGGAATTCGGTGCCGAAGATCACCTCGATCAGGAACGGGGCCGTTACCCACACCAGGGCACTCACCAGCGCGGCCAGCGCGACACAGGCCGCGAGCACCCGCACGCTGTCACGCCAGAAGTTGCCGTCGGTGCTGCGTCGCGCCATGCGCGGCAGCAGGGCGAAACCGATGGGGTCGAGCAGCGATTGCAGGGCGCGAACGAGGCGATCGCCCGCGGAGTACAGGCCCAGGGCGGCCGCGTTCAGCACCACCGAATAGATCGCGGCGGCGCCCTGGCCGTAGGTGGTGATCAGCAAGCGGGAGGCGAAAACCGGCGCGCCCGTGCGCAGCAGTTCGCCGACATCGCGCGGCCGCGACGGCCTGCCGTAGCGCCGGGACGTATCGATCCAGGTGGCCACGACCGTCGGTACCGACGACACCAGCAGGCACAGCACCGCGACCTGCGCACTCGGCATGCGCGGCAGGACGCCGACCAGCAGGGCGAGGTAGCCCAGCCGCCCGATGCCCTGATAGACCGTGGACGCGCCGAAACGGCCCTGGCCGATCAGCAGCCAGTCCTCCGACATCGACCAGAACCCGCCCGCGAACAGGCCGAGCAGGATCATCTGCACCGGTTCGGGTACACCGAACACCAGGCCGGCACCGAGTGCCAGCCCGAGTATCAGCAGCAGGCTCAGCCGCACGGCGAGGTAGTCGCCGCGCAACTGGTTGATGGCCGCGAACCGTGTCCCGGCGCCGTGGTCGTCCTCGGCGTCGGGCACGCGCGCGGCCATGAACGAGGTGATGCCGAGATCGACGATCAGCGAGCCGATGAAATAGGCCGACATCGCCATCGCGAGCAGCCCGAGACCGTGCGCGCCGAGTACCCGGGCGATCAGCGGCACCGTGATGAAGGTGACGAGATACTGCCCGTACTTGCCGAAGCTGACGAACCCGATGTCGCGCAGGACGGCCAGCGGGCTGGACTTGATGTGCTTGCCGGCGCCGGATCCGTGTTCGTCGTCGGGTCGTCGATGCGGGCCGGTTTCGCGGGGGACCGCCTGTACGTGCGGGAAGACGTCGGTGGTGACGGTGGCCAGGTAGCGATCGTGCTCAGTCACCGCGGGTCACCATGGTGTCGAGGAAGTCGGCGACCGTACGGGCACTCGTGTGGATGTCGAAGTCGCGCGCGCGGTCGCGGCCCGCGATGGCGAGGCGGGCACGGGCGGCGGGGTCGTGGAGCAGGGTTTCCAGCGCGGCGGTGAGGGCGGCGACGTCGCCACCGGGTACGAGCAGGCCGTCGACTCCGGTGTGGATGATCTCGGCGGGTCCGCCCGGTGTCGCGGCGACCACCGCGCAGCCCGCGGCCATGCCCTCGACGACGACCTGCCCGAAGGGCTCCGGCAGGACCGAGCAGTGCACGAGAATGTCCGCGGCGGTGAGATATTCGGCGGGGTCGTCGACATGGCCGGTGAATTCGGCGGCCACACCCAGCTCGGCCGCGAGCTTTTCCAGCTGTGCGCGATACGGTTCCTCGCCGAAGAACGTGCCGCCCACCAGGATCACCCTCCCGGGCCGCACCCGCAGCGCGGCGATCGCGCGCAGGAAGACGTCATGGCCTTTCCACGGACTGAGCCTGCCGACTACGACGACAACGGCCTCCGTGGCCGGGCGGGTACGCGGATCCGCTTGTATCGCAGGCAGTTCGACACCCGGATAGGCGATCGTGGTAGCCGGTCCGGTGGGCAGGGTGGCAGCGGTCGCGCGGCTGTTGGCGAGCTGTCCGCGGCACACGAGCCGGGCAAGCACGCGGATCGCCAGGGCGGGAAGCTTGCCGAAGTAGTCGGGGGAGACGCGGTCGTGGACCTGCCACACCAGGGGAACGCGCGCGCGGCGGGCAGCGACAGCGCCGAGGACCAGTGCCTTGGTGCTTTCGGCGACGACCACATCGGCGCGGGTCTCGCCGACGGCCGCACCGACGGCCCAGCCCAACCGCAGCAGGGCGATGAAGCCGGTGATCAGTCCGAGCACCCCGGTACCGATGCGCATGGCGCGGGAGTCGAATTGTCCCGATACCACCCGGGTTTCGATGTCGCGTGCCCGCATCCGGGCCACCATCGGTCCGTCCTCGGTGTAGATCATGGTGACCTGATAGCGGCCGGTGGCGCGCAAGGCGTCGAGCAGCCGCAGGGTGGCGAGCTCGGCGCCGGACGGTGCCGCGGTATGCGCGAGGAAGACAGCCCGGGTCATCACAGTGCCCGATACAGGGCAGCGTGCCGGTCCGCGGCGATGTCCCAGGTGAAGGTCTCCGCGTGCGCGCGGCAGGCGGCCGGGTCGGGGACCGTGCCGTCGAGGGCGGCGACGAGCCGGGCGGCGAGCGCGTCCGGCTCGCCCGCGGGGACGACGAGGGTGGGGTCGAGGCCCCGCACGGCGTCGGGCAATCCGCCACAGTCGGTGACGATCGGCGCCCGGCCCGCGGCCAGGGACTCGAGGGCGATCAGGCCGAAGCCCTCCAGCGCGACCGTCGGAACAACAGAGACAGTGGCTTCGGCGTAGAGCTCGCTGAGCCGGTCGTCGCTGACCCGGCCGATGAACTCGACGCTGCCCGCGAGCCGCGCAGCCTCGGCGCGCAGATCCGCTTCGGCGGTACCGGTGCCGACGACGACGAGCCGAGCGTCGGGATGCGCGGCCGATACCCGCGGCCAGGCCC
Source organism: Nocardia sp. NPDC058519 (assembly GCF_042719755.1). Classification (NCBI taxonomy): domain Bacteria; kingdom Bacillati; phylum Actinomycetota; class Actinomycetes; order Mycobacteriales; family Nocardiaceae; genus Nocardia; species Nocardia sp. NPDC058519. The sequence goes on from NZ_JBHXNK010000007.1 coordinate 185,973, forward strand.
GCAGCAGCACATCGATGCCCATGCGCCGCTCGAGCCTGCGCACGCACAGCACGGTCCGCGTCGTGGCGGTGGTGTCGAGCGGCGCCGCGCGGAATCGGTCGAGGTCGACACCGGGCGGAATGATCGAGATCCGGTCGGCGGGCACGTGATAGTCGCGTTCGAGCACGTCACGGAAATGGCCCGACAGCACGATGAATCGGTCGGCGCCGCGGTAGCGCAGTCGTTCGAACAGGTATTTGGCCCGCACGGCACGGGCCGATTCGCCCGCCATCGCGCTCTCCTGTGCCCACGGCCCGTGGAAGTGAACCACCAGCGGCAGCTTCGCCGTCGCGGTCCGGGCGAGCGGGCCGTACAGGCAGAAGTGCCGGTCAAGGACGGTGCCGGGGGTCAGCTCGGCGCGTGCGAGCAGCGCGGTGCGGGTGCGGTGCAGTGTCGAACCGCCCGTCGGCCCCCACGATCGGGCGCCCGCGTCGTCGGCGTCGCCGAACGCCGACGCGGTCACCACCATCTCCGGCTGCCGCGCGAGTGCTCGATACAGATCGGTGAAATAGCGGTTGAGTCCGCCCGGCGTGGCACCGAACCATTCCGATCCGGTCATGTGCACACCAACCATTGCGGTCGCAGTCGTCAACCTCCGCACCCTTCATCATGTGTCCCGCGAAGTGCATCCCGACCGGCGAATTCGCTATCAGCCCACAGTCTAGGGGAGCAACCACGTTCGGGCCTACCGGGCGGCAGGCGGTACGGGGGTGGGGTAGATTCGTCACGGGGATGGCGGGGGTGCAACAGGGCATACCCCGATGACAGGGAGTACGACGATGGTTTCCGCGTTGACGGTGTGTGTGCCTGCCTACGACGCCGAGCGGACGCTCGCGGTGACCCTGGAGTCGGTGCTCGCCGAGGACGCCGACTTCGAGCTGCTCGTCCTCGACAACGCCAGCGCCGACCGCACCGGCGAGATCGCCCGCTCCACCGGCGATCCCCGGGTGCGGGTGCTGCGCAACGAGTCGGTGCTGCCGATCGGGGCCAACTGGGATCGGGTGATCCGTGCCGCGTCCGGTGATCTGGTGAAAGTGGTGTGCGCCGACGACATCCTGCGCCCCGGCGCGCTGACCGAGCAGTGGGCGTTGATGGCCGACTCGTCGGTCGCGATCTGCGCGGGACGTTTCGATGTGATCGACGAGCAGGGCGGTTTGCTCGAGACCGATCTCGGTCTGCCCGGCCTGCTCGGCCGCCGCACGCCACGGGAACTGGCCAAGGTCATCGTGCGTCGCGGTCCGGCCGAGTTCGGGCCGACGGCCGCGGCGATGTTCCGGCTGGCCGACTACCGGCGCGTCGGCGGCCTGCGTCCCGACCTGGTGTTCCCGATGGATGTCGACCTCTTCGCACGCGTCGCCACCGGCGGTCACTTCGTCGGGATGGAACGAATCGTGGCCGCCTGGCGCAATTCCTCGTTCAACCTGTGCAGTCGCACCACCACCAGGTCGAAGCTCACCGACATGTACCGCTTCCACCATCGGCTCGTCGTCGACCACCCCGAATTGGTGACGCGCGCGGATGTTCTCACCGGTGACCTGCGCCTGGTCGGCCAGATCATGGAGCGGGTCAGGGTGCGGACGCTGGGTGCGGTGGGCGCGGTGCGCCCGGGCGAGTGAGGTAGCACCGAGACCTTCGGTGGCCCATGGCCCCGGCGAGTGCGTGCCCGCCGGGGCGACGAGGATCAGATGGAGAAGGTCTTGCCGTAGGTGACGACGGTGTCGCCGCCGGAACCGACGATCTTCACGAACGGGCGGACATTGGTCCGGCCGAGCACCCCCGTGACGGTGCCGTGGAAACCCGAAAGGCGAAGTACGCCTTCGGCTCCAGAGATCTCCCCACCGGCGACCTCGACCTCCTGGATGCCGGGGCCGAAGCCGACGGCGAGTTCGATGCCCGCGCGCGGGATGAGGCCGTCGAGCGTGGCGCTCGGGTCGGAGCCGATCTCGACGCTCAAGCCCGGGGTCGACCACTCGAACTTGATTCTGCCGTCCAGGGTGGCGGGGTAGCCGACCTGGTAGCCGATCGTGATGCGGCCGGACCAGGCTTCGGCCTCGGGGCCGGTGACCAGGTAGGAGGCCGCGCCGCTGTGGAACCACTCACGGGTGAGCGGATTGCCGTCGAGCGGTGCGACGAAGTCGATCCGGGTGTCGGACTGGATTGCCTCGACGGTGCGGTTCTTGCCGTCGAGAACGATACTGCTGCTGTCGATTCCGGCAGCGGCGGAGCCTGCCCCCATCGCGAGACCGACAGCGATGGCCGACGCCATCGCCGCGATCCGGAGCGCACGCGGTGCGAGCACGGTGATTCCCCTCATCAGATTTCTCCCCTGGATGTTCGCCCGCCGAACGTGCGTTCGACGCCACTTCCCCCTGCGATCCGGGCACCGGCCACCGCGACACTGCGAAGGTCCAGCAGTGACCGGAGCTCGATCATGGTGCGGCGCTGGGTGATCCGAGTATCCCACGCGATCCGATCATGTGCTGATCGACATATGGTCGGCTATGCCACAGCCTCGGCAGGCGACTATCGCCGGCGTGGGCCCGCCGGGTCGTCGATCATCCACCGGCCCTCGAGTTCGGGCAGTCCGGCGCTCACTTCGGCGAGCAGGTCCGGCAGCGTCAACAGCACGAGGTCGGGCTCGGCGGCGACCAGTTCGGCGGGGGAGATGATGGGTACATCGGTGCCCGGCATCCGGCGGCCCTGTTTGCCGGGCGAGGCGTCGGCGACACCGGCGAGCAGGCCGCGGTGCGCGCCTGCCATGCTCAGCAGGGCTACCGCCCGCGACGCGGCGCCGTAGGCGAAGACCCGATGTCGTTGTGCGGCAGCCTCTTCCAGCCAGCCACGCAGGGCGCGGACATGGCGGTCGACCGTCTGCTGTAGCTCGGCCGCCGAGCTCAGCGCCTCGGCTTCCCTCGCGAGAAGTTCTTCGACCAGGGCGTCCGGAGCGTGGTCGCCGTGGCGAACCGCGAGGAGCACGGTGCCACCGTAGAGATCGAACTCCCAAGCGGTGACCACGCTCATTCCCGCCGCCCCGAGCAGAGTGCGCAGGGTCGACATCGAGTAGTACGCGAAGTGCCCGTGCCGCAACGCATTCCACTGCCCCTGCGCGACGATGGCGGCCAGGGAGTGGTACTGCACGAGCAGGACACCGTCGGGAGCCGTCGCGGCGGCCCGTGCCGCGAAAGCCGCCCGCTGATCGGGTTCGTGCATGATGCCGAAGCAGTCGAGCACCACATCGGCCGGTCCGCCGGTGGTTTCGGTGAAGCCGTGCGCGGCGAGCAGGGGCAGCCAGGTGCCGCCGTGCGGGCTGCCGAATTCGGTCACCGTCGAACCGCGCAGCAGTCCGGCGGCGTGCACCAGACGCACCGCCGCGGCGGCCTGCTCGCGCAGGGCCAGCGGTTCGATGCCGCGGGGTTCGGCTGTGACGGTGTCGTCGTCGGCGAGTTGGGCAAGCCCGCATGCCGCGCACTGGTCCATCCGCAACGGATGGCCGCATTCGGTGTCGGCGACCGGAATGTCACGTGGCGGAAAGTGGTCCGCCGCCGGGACCGAGCCCAGGTCGAGAAGGGGAGTGAGCGCGGTCTTCGCGCAGCCGCGGCATCGGCGGGTCATGGCAGGATGTCCTCGTGCGTATCGAGCGGACCGAATTGGCTGACGTGGTGGTTCTCGTTCCCGAACCGTTCCGCGACGATCGCGGGTTGTTCACCCGCACCTTCGACGCGAACGAGTTCGACGCCCATCTCGGGGTGCCGGGCGCGGCGGCGGCCTTCGTGCAGGATTCGCAGTCGCGGTCGGTGCGCGGGGTGATCCGCGGCATGCACGGACGCGGCGGGCGAGGCGAGGCCAAGCTGGTGCGCTGCGCGCACGGCGCCGTCCACGACGTCCTCGTCGACATCCGCCCCGGCTCGCCGACTTTCGGTGCGCGCCAAGCATTTCGGCTCGACGACGAGCAGTTCCATCACCTGTACGTGCCGCCGGGGTTCCTGCACGGATTCCAGGCGCTCACCGAGATCGCCGATGTCTGCTACCGCATCGACCGTCCGCACGATCCCGCCGAGGACCTCGGGGTCGCCTACGACGACCCCGAGCTGGCCATCGACTGGCCGCTGCCCGTCGGCCCGGTCTCCGCGCGAGACGCGGGAGCCGGGAGCTGGCCCGCGCTGCTGGCTACGCTGACGCCGACGCACTGATCCGGCGCAGCTGTGCGTCGAGCACCCCGGAATCGCACAGGCCCTGCAGATGCGGCAGCCGGGTGAACCGGCGGAAGAACGCGTCCGAGGTGAGCCCACGCGCGGTGTACTCGGTGAACAGCTCGGCCGCACCCGCGGGCACCGTCCACTGTGCCTCGAACCCGAGAACCGCACGCGCGTAAGAGAAGTCGACCCGGTAGGACCGTGGGTCCGCGCCGCTCTCGCCGGTGATCAGCAATCGTGAGCCGGGCACCGCGTCGACCACCGAGGCGGCGATCTCGGCGACGGTCAGGTTGTTGACCTCGGTGCCGATATTGAACGCCCGGCACGAGACGTCGGCGGCGGGCGCGGTGAGGCAGGTGGCGAACGCGGCGGCGATGTCGGCGGCGTGTACCAGGGGGCGCCACGGGGTGCCGTCGGAGAGCACCTTCACCTCACCGGTGAGCACCGCGTAGCCGACCAGATTGTTGAGCACGATATCGGCCCGCAGTCGTGGCGAGAAGCCGAAAGCCGTTGCGTTGCGCAGGAACGCCGGGACGAAGCCGTCGTCGGCGAGGGCGGCCACGTCGTCTTCGACGCGCACCTTGCTCTCGGCATACGGGGTGATCGGGCGCAGCGGGGCGTCCTCGGTGACGAGGTCGGCACCGGCGGCACCGTAGACCGAGCAGGTCGACGCGTAGAGGAACCGGGAGACCCCGGCCTCTTTGGCGAGGCGGGCCAGGCGCACCGACGCGTGATGGTTGATGTCGTAGGTGATCTCCGGCGCCAGGGCACCGAGGGGATCGTTGGACAACGCGGCAAGGTGGATCACCGCGTCGAAGCCACGCAGCTGCTCGACGGTCACCTCCCGCAGGTCCACCGCCAGACCTTCGGGGTCACCGGCGAATTCGCCGAGCAGGCAGTCGGCGAAGTAGCCGATGTCCAGACCGGTGACCTGGTGGCCCGCCGCCCGCAGCACCGGCACCATCACGGTGCCGAGATAGCCCTGGTGCCCGGTGACCAGTACCCGCATGTTCACGTCTGTTCCCATCTGATGATCGCTTTGTCGAGCACGAACGCCTCGGCATACGGTGCGTGGCACTGCACGCCACGCAGCCGGGCCAGCCCGAGGAAGGCCTGTTCGTCGAACCAGTCGCGGCCCGTCTGCGACGGATAATGTTTGTGCAGCAGTCGCGACTTCTCTTGTGCGAGTTCATGGCTCAACGGGTGGTAGAGGGTGGGCGCCGGGGTGTCGGTCTCCCATTTGAGGATTTCGTAACCCAGGGTCAGGTGATCACGAAACTCTGTCGGCACCAGTTCGGCGAGCAGGCGGTGGTCCTGGTGGGCGTCGCCGCGATGCGGTGCGAACACCACCTCGGGTTCGCCGCCACGACGAAAGGCCGCCAGTGCGTCCTTGATCCGGTCCCAGTGCGCCGGTGCGCGGCCGTCGGGCACATCGAGGACCAGCAGGTCGGGTTCGGTGCCCGAGCAGAACGCGGTCAGCGCCGCACGTTCCTCGTCCTCGCGCGCGGTGCCGCCGCCGGAGAGCACAAGGGCCCGCACCTCGACGCCGGGATCGGCACCGGTGAGCGCGAGAAGTGTTGCCCCCATCCCGATCGCGATGTCGTCGCAGTGCGCGCCGAGCACCGCGATCCGGCGCGGCGGGCGGGTGAACAAGCCGATCACGGCTGGTCCCACACCATCCACGGCCGGGTGCCGTTGCGGTAGGCGTCGTCGAGTTCGGCGCGTTCCTTGAAGGTGTCGGCCGGCTTCCAGAAGCCCATGTGCTGATACCCGAAAAGTCTGCCCTGCCCGGCGAGCGCGCCGCACGCGTCGGCCACCAGATCCCCGCCCGGCGGCAGGAGATCGAAGATCTCCTGGCTCAGTACGAAGTATCCGCCGTTCTCCCACAGGGGCATCTGCGCCACCGGCACGATGTCCTTCACCTCGCCCGTCGGTGAGATGTCCACGCAGTGGAACGAGGACTGTGGTGGCACCACCATCATCGACGCGGCCGCACCCGAGGCGTGGAAGCGCTCGATCATGGTGTCCAGCGGTGCGTCGGTGAGGACATCGGCGTAGTTGGCCAGGAAGTACTCGTCGCCGTCGAGGTGCTCGCGCACGCGGCGCAGTCGCTCTCCGATCGCGGATTCGACGCCGGTGTCGACGAAGGTGATCGACCAGTCACTGATGTCGCTGCCGAGCAGTTCCACCGCACCGTTGCGGATCACGAAGTCGTTGGACGCCGACTCCTGGTAGGTGAGGAAGAAGTTCTTGATGTGTTCGGCGCCGTAGCCCAGGCACAGGACGAACTCCTTGTGGCCGTAATGCGCGTAGTAGCGCATCACGTGCCACAGCAGGGGACGCGGGCCGACCAGCTGCATCGGCTTGGGGACGACGTCGTCGGATCCGCCGCGCATGCGCATGCCGTATCCGCCGCAGAACAGGACGACCTTCATCGGTTCGTTCACCTTCATTCGGAGTGTGCGCCGGCCGCGACGGGTTCGCCTGCCACCGGTTTGTCGATCGCGGTGCCGCGATGCAGCACCGGCAGCGGATAGATCAGTTCGCCACCCCAGTCACCGACATGGCTGAGCTGGGCGGTGATCTCGGTTTCGAGATTCCACGGCAGGACCAGCACCACATCGGGTTCATCGGAGTCGATCCGCTCCGGCGGATGGATCGGGATCCGGGTGCCCGGGGTGAATCGGCCGTGCTTGTAGGGGTTGCGGTCCACGGTGTACTCGAGCAGGTCGGGCCGGATACCGCAGTAGTTGAGCAGGGTGTTGCCCTTGCCCGGCGCACCGTAGCCGACCACCCGCTTGCCCGCCGCGCGGCAGTCGAGCAGGAAACGCAGCAGCTCCTGGCGGACCGATTCCGCGCGGGCGCCGAGCGCGGCGTAACCGGCCGGCTCGTGCAGGCCCGCCGCCCGCTCGAGGTCGAGGACCTCGGCGACCCGGGCGCTCGGTTCGGCGACGGCGTCGGGGCGTGCCCACAGCCGGATCGAGCCGCCGTGCGTTTCCAGGAGTTCGACGTCGACGACGGTCAGCCCGGCGATCGCCAGCGCGCGCTGCGCCGAATGGACGGTGTAGTACTGGAAATGCTCGTGATAGATGGTGTCGAACTGGCCGAGCTGGACCAGGTTCAGCGCGTGGTGCACTTCGATGCTGCACCAGCCGTCGTCGCTGAGCAGCGTGCGCAGCGCGTGGGTGAACCCGCGCAGGTCGGGCACATGGGCGTAGACGTTGTTGGCGACCACCAGATCGGCCGGACCGTGCTCGGCGCGGATCCGCGCGGCCGAATCCGGTTCCAGGAACGCCGTTTCCGTCGGCACGCCGACCTCGCGGGCCGCCGAGCCGACATTGACGGATGGCTCGATGCCGAGGCAGCGGATGCCGCGGGCGACCGCGTGCCGCAGCAGGTAGCCGTCGTTGCTGGCCACCTCGACGACGAACGAATCGGAGCCGAGACCGAGTCGCTCGGCGGTGGTGGTGACGAACTGCTCGGCGTGGCGGACCCAGCTGTCGGAGAACGAGGAGAAGTACGCGTACTCGGTGAAGGTGTCCTCGGGGGTGATCAGCGCCGGGATCTGCAGCAGGAGGCAGTCCTCGCACAGCCGCAGGTGCAGCGGATACGTCGTCTCCGGCAGGTCTAGCTCCTCGACGGCAAGGAAGCTCTCGCACGGTGGGGTGGCGCCCAGGTCGAGCACGCTCGTGAGCCGTTCGGAATCACAGAGTCGACATTGCACGTGGAACCCCCACCTTCTTGCACATTCACCCAAGCTGTCACGGCTCATGCCGGTCATGCCGGAAGTCGGATCGACGGGCTCAGACGTTACAGGGGGCCCGCTGGGGTACCCCCCGAAACGTACGGGGGAGAAAGAGATTCGTGGTATGTTTCGGAGTTCGACCAGGTCGATCCGATACCGGCAAACTGCTGGCGAGCGCGACCATTCCTCATTCCTTTGTGATGCCGCTCACTTGTGAAAGTGGGAGTCCTGCATTCATATCGAAAGGCAATAGCGATTCGGTGATAGCTGTCCGATTGCGCTGTGATGTGGCTAACTGCTGGAATCCGTTGTGGCGGTGAGGCTTCGGAAAGAATGCCTGCTCGTGGTCTGTAACAATCAGCGGGCGGGTATCGAATCGACGGGAAGCAGGACGGCCGCAAAGGCCGCTTTCCGGTCGACGGGGATCGGGAAACGATTCGTCTCCCGAAGGGGAGGTGTGGGTTCATGAGCTACGAGCTCACCGGTAGTGGCGACGTCGATGTTGTCAACGGTGTTCAGGTGCTGCGCCGTACGCAGCGCGAGAGTTGGCAGACCGCGTTGGTCCAGCGGTTGGTCGTCACGGATGTGATCGCGGTGTTCGGAGCGGTCGGTGCCGCGCAGGTGATCCGCTTCGGCGGGCCCGCCGCGCCCCCATTGGCTTGGCCGTTGCCCTACGAGGTCGGTTATTCCGTGGTGTCGCTGGCCTTGGCCGCCGGGTGGCTGGCGCTGCTGCACGGCTACGGCAGCCGTACGCCGCAGGTGGTCGGCACCGGCAGCGAGGAGTTCCGCAGGCTGGTATCGGCGACGCTGCGGCTGTTCGGTGTGCTCGCGATACTGGCGCTGCTGTTCCGGGTGGAGGTCGCGCGTGGCTATCTCGCCATCGCGCTGCCCGCCGGGCTGCTCGCGCTGGTCGCTGGACGGGTGGCGTGGCGGTGGCGGTTGCGGCGCTGGCGCGCGCAGGGCCGGTGCCACACCGCGGTGCTGGTCGTCGGTTCGCCCGAGGCCGCGCACGCGATGGCGACGGCGTTCACCGGCGATCCCGGCTCCGGCTACCGCGTGGTCGGTGTGTGCGTGCCATCGGGATCGCTCGGCGCGCAGTTCGATACGACCGACGGGCCCTCGGTGCTCGGGGACGATCGCTCGGTGCTCGAGGCGGTACGCCGCAGTGGGGCCGATTCGGTGGCCGTGGCCGCGACCGATCATCTCGGCCCCGCCGAATTGCGGCGAATGGCATGGGCATTGGATCCGCTCGGCGTCGATCTGATCGTGGCGCCCGGTGTCGTCGACATCGCGGGGGGACGGTTGACCAATCGGCTCGTCGCGGGGATGCCGATGCTGCACATCGATCCGCCGCGCTACGGACGAGCGAAGTCGAGTCGTAAAGCGTTGTTCGACTTGTGTTTTGCCGCAGCGGTCTTGGTGCTCGTCGCGCCGATGCTGGCCGCCATCGCGATCGCCGTGAAGGTGACGAGCGCGGGACCGGTGTTCTACCTCTCGGAGCGGATCGGGCGTGACGGAATTCCGTTCCGGATGATCAAGTTCCGCAGCATGCTCGTCGACGCCGACAGCGCGGTGGAGGCGCTCATCGACCGGCACGGCGGGAATCCGTTGTTCTTCAAGGTCAAAGACGACCCGCGCGTAACTGCTGTCGGCCGGTTCCTGCGCAAGTACAGCCTCGACGAGTTGCCCCAGTTCTTCAATGTGCTGCGTGGTGACATGAGTGTCGTCGGGCCGCGCCCGCAGGTGCAGCGTGAGGTCGACAGCTATGACGGGGAGATGCGAAGGCGGCTGCTGGTGAAGCCGGGCGTCACCGGGTTGTGGCAGGTCAGCGGGCGGTCGGATCTGTCGCCCGAGGATTCGGTGCGGCTGGACCTGTCCTATGTCGAGAACTGGTCGATGGTGCTGGATCTGGCGTTGATCGCGCGCACCATCGGGGTGGTCACCCGCGGCGACGGCGCGTACTGAAAGCCGGGGTGGTGAGTCGACTCACCACCCCGGCTACACGGGCCTCGCGCCGTCAGCGCAGGTCGCGGCGACGGAAGGCTATGAGCCCCAGAAGGATTCCCGCTCCGGCGAGCGCGGCCAGGTAGGCGATCGGCACGATGTCGAACGCCGCGCCCGGCAGCTTGGGCGGGTGGACGAAGGGAACCAGATCGAGGATCCACTGGGAGAAGCTGCCCAGCGAGCCAAGCAGGAAGATCACGATCATCGCGCTCAGCACGCCCCAGGCAAGGGCCGCGTACTTGGGCAGGGCGCCGAACAACAGCATCGCGATGGCGGTGATCACCCAGACCGCGGGCAGCTGCACCGCGACCGCGCCCAGGGAATCGCCGACTTTGCCGGGAAGATCACCGTCTGTCGCACCCCAGACGATGCCGATGGCGAGACCGGCGGTCAGCAGCGCCACGGCGGGTCCGCCGATCGCGAACAGCAGGTGGCTCGATGCATAACGCACGCGCCCCACCGCGGCGGCCAGCACGGTCTCGGCGCGGCCCGAGTTCTCCTCCTCGTGCAGCCGCAGTACCGCCGACACCGAGTAGGCGGCGGCCGCGGCGGCCAGCATGGTGACGGCGTAGGCGATGAACGACTTCTCCAGATCCGCCGACCCACCCAGCGAGGTGACCACGTCCTGCAGGGTGCCGCTGTCGTCGAGCATGCCGCCGATGCTGTTCACCGCACCGCCGATGAGCAGGCCGTACAGGGCGAAGCCGGTCGTCCAGGCGAGCAGCGAACCCCGCTGTAGTCGCCAGGCCAGACCGATCGGACCCGACAGTGCGGTGCCGGCGACCGCCGGTCCGGGGCGCTCGGCCAGCAGGCCCGCGCCGATATCGCGGGTGCGCAGCAACCGGTAGGCGAGCAGGGTCGCGCCGGCGCCGAGGGCGGCCAGCGGCACGAGTGCCCACCAGCGTTCGTCGGCGAACGGGCGGACCTGCAGGCACCACCCCAGCGGCGAGAACCAGGACAGCACAACATTTCCCGCGTCGCCGACCGCGCGCACCGCGAACGCGGCACCCAAGGTGCCGAGCGCGATGCCACGGGCGAGCCGGGCGCCGGTGCTGACCTGAGCGGCGACGGCGGCCACGGCACCCCAGACGACACCGGACGCGGCGAGCGCCGCACCGAAGGCGACCGAGCCCGAGACGGGCAGATCGGTGGCCAGCAGCGAAGCGGTGCAAGCGATTCCGGCGAACGCGGACGCGCCGTAGGTGAGCAGGAGTGCGCCGGTGAGGCCGGCGAATCGGCCGATGCTGGTGGCGCCGACCAGTTCCGCGCGGCCGGTCTCCTCCTCGACCCTGGTGTGCCGGATGACGGTGAGTACCGCGGCGATCGCGATCATCGCGTACATCGCCCCGGCTTTCCAGGTGCCGATGGAGCCGAGTGCCGAGCTGAAAACCGGTCCGTACATGGCGATCAGCGCCGGGCTCGCGGCCGTGGTGGCCGCGAAGTGGTCGAGCTGTTCCGGTGTGGTGTAGATGTCCTTGATCGAGACGATCTGCAGCGCGGGCATCAACCCGATCAGCAGCGACCACAGCGGGGCGACCACCCGGTCGCGGCGCAGGTACAGGCGCAGCATCTGGCCGGTGCCCGCGAATTCGCCTGCGGTGCGCGAGGTTCCGGTGAAATGGGGGAGAGCGACAGTAGTGGTCATGCCCGCACCTTCTCCGCGGTCTCGGTGTTGTCGACGTGGTAGTGGCGCAGGAACAGATCCTCGAGCGTCGGTGGCGCACTGGTCAGGCTGCGGACGCCCGCGTCACCGAGTACCCGGATCAGGGCGCCGAGATGGTCGGCGTCGACCTGGCAGCGCAGCGTCGATCCGTCTCGTTCGACATCGCCGACACCGGGCATCGCGCTGAGATCGCCGGGATCACCGATCAGGTCGGCGGTGATGGCGGTGCGGCTCAGGTGGCGGAGTTCGTTCAGCGAACCGGATTCGACGGTGCGGCCGGCCCGGATGATCGTCACCCGGTCGCACAGGTGCTCGACCTCGGACAGGATGTGGCTCGACAGCAGTACCGTCGCACCGCGAGCCGCGGCATCACGCACACAGTCCTGGAAGACCTGTTCCATCAGCGGGTCCAGACCCGACGTCGGTTCGTCGAGGATCAACAGGTCCGCGTTCGCCGAGAAGGCCGACACCAGTGCGACTTTCTGCCGGTTGCCCTTGGAATAGGTACGCGCCTTCTTGGTCGGGTCCAGCTCGAAGCGTTCGATCAGCTCGTCGCGCCGTGCCTCGTCCAGGCCGCCGCGCATGCGAGCGAGCAGATCGATCGTCTCGCCACCCGACAGCGACGGCCACAGTGTGACATCGCCCGGTACGTAAGCGATCCGGCGATGCAGGTCGACGGCATCGGTCCACGGGTCACGGCCGAAGACCGCGGCCTCGCCACCGGTCGCGCGCAGGACGCCGAGCAGGATCCGGATGGTGGTGGACTTGCCCGCTCCGTTGGGACCGAGGAAACCGTGGATTTCGCCGGTACCGACATGTAGGTCGAGTCCGTCGAGCGCGGTGAAGCGACCGAACGTCTTTCGCAGGTCCGCGACATCGATGACCCGGGCAGTGGTGGGGTTGGGCATCGTCTACTCCTCGAAAAGGGTGTCGAGCGTGGTGGAATCGGTGAGCAAGCCTTGGGTGTAGAGCTCGAGTGCCGGAAAGGTGATGTCGTCGGACAGCTCACGGATCGCCTTGCGGTAGTCGAGTTTTCCTTCGCGTTGCATGCGCATCTGCAGGTAGAGGTTCATGGCGCCGACGTGGCAGAGCACGATGTAGCGGGCGCGCGCAGCGTGATCGCGACTCGGTTTGATCATTCCCGCGTCGACGGCGGTCTGCATGTACTGCTCCGCGTCGGTGATCATGTGCTCGAGCAATGACTCCGAGAGCGCGCCGCCGGCTTGGAAGCTGCGCAGCATGTAGGCCACCAGGGGGGCGTACATCTCGATCTCGGCCATCGCGGTGAGCATCCCCGCGGGACCCGGTGTCTGAATCGCGCGCAACTTCTCGTCGCGGATGATCTCGAGCACACGATCGTCGCAGACCGCGCGCAGGCCGTCCTTGGAACCGAAGTGATGGTTCACCAGCCCGGGCGACACCCCGGCCGCGGCGGCGATCGCCCGAACCCCGACACCGAAGCCCTGCTCACCGAACAATTCGATCGCGGAATCGCGGATCCTGGCTGCGGTGGTGAGATCAGCTGAACGCATGTTCAATATGTTAAACGCATGTTCAATCCGTTGGCAAGACTTTGGCCCGAACCGAGTTTCGGGCCTGGGTGACTGTTCGTCGGCGGGCTAGTGTCGGTGCCATGGCTACCGGCACATCGACGACGGCAGAACATCTCCGCGCAGCGCTGGACGGACCGTGGCGCACGGTCAGGGAACAGGCACGCACGCAGCTCGCCGGCGAGGAATTCACCGACGACCCCGAACTCGACATCCACGCGGCAAGGGCTCGCGTGCTCGACCAGATGCGCGTCATCGCGACCATGGGCTATCCCGAGCGTGGCTTCCGGTCCGAGAACGGCGGCACCGGCGATCCCGGCGGCGCGGTCACCGGGCTGGAGATGCTGGCCTACACCGACCTGTCGCTGTGGGTGAAATCCGGTGTGCAGTGGGGGCTGTTCGGCGGCGCGGTGGAGAACTTGGGCACCGAGCGGCACCGCGACTTCATCAAGCGCCTGATCTCGCTCGATCTGCTCGGCTGCTTCGCGATGACCGAGTCGGGGCACGGCAGCGATGTCGCCGATCTGGAGACCACGGCCACCTACGATCCGGCCACCCAGGAATTCGTGATCAACACCCCGACGCCGTCGGCGCGCAAGGACTACATCGGTGGCGCCGCGGTGCACGCGCGGATGGCGGCGGTGTTCGCCCAGCTGATCGTCGGCGGCGAGAGCCAGGGGGTGCACTGTCTGCTGGTACCGATCCGCGACGACCGCGGCGCTGACCTGCCCGGCGTGACCACCTACGACGACGGACTCAAGGGCGGTCTGCCCGGCGTCGACAACGGCCGGATCGTCTTCGACCATGTGCGGATCCCGCGCGAGAACCTGCTCAACCGCTACGCCGACGTGTCCCCGGACGGCACCTACAGCTCCGAGATCGAGAACCCGAGCCGCCGCTTCTTCACGACCCTCGGCACGCTGGTTCGTGGCCGGGTCAGCGTGGGTGGCGCGGGCGCCGCGGGCGCGCGGGTGGCACTGAGTATCGCCGTGCGCTACGCGCTGGCGCGCCGCCAGTTCGCCGACCCCGACACCGGCGAGGAGACCCTGCTGCTGGACTACCGCAGCCATCAGCGCAGGCTGTTGCCGTTGGTGGCGAAGTCGTTCGCGCTGGCCTTCGCCCAGAACGACCTCGTACGCCGGATGGATCTGATCCAGCGCGGGCAGGACACGGAACCGAGCTCACAGCGGGCGCTGGAGAAGCGTGCCGCCGGTCTGAAGGTCGCCCAGACCCGCCACGCCACCCGGGCTATCCAGGAATGCCGCGAAGCCTGTGGCGGCGCGGGCTATCTCACCGAGAACCGCCTGGTCACGCTGAAGGCCGACACCGACGTGTTCACCACCTTCGAAGGCGACAATGTCGTCTTGACCCAGCTAGTGGCGAAGGAACTGCTCACGGCCTATTCCGACGAGGTCCGCGACCTCGACGCCCTCGGCTGGGTGCGTTTCGCCGCCACCATGGCCGGTGACGTGGTGCGTAAACGCTCGGGCGTGCGTCAGCTGATCCAGACCCTGCGCGACCGCAACGACGAGAGCGTCGACGAGGGCGACCTGTCCAAACGCGATGTCCAGCTGCAGCTGTTCGCCGACCGCGAGGACTACCTGCTGCGCACCGCCGCGCACCGGCTGCGCGCCAGGGCCGCCGATACCGGCCCGTTCGAGGCGTTCAACAACGCCCAGGACCACATCCTGGCCGCCGGGGCCGCGCACATCGACCGCCTCGTGCTCGAGGAGTTCGTCGACGGTATCGCCGCCATCGAGGACCCGGACGCGAAAGCCCTCGCTGAAACAGTCTGCGACCTCTATGTTTACGCCTCGCTGGAGGAGAACCTGGCCTGGTACATCATGCACCGGTTCATGTCGGTGGAGCGGGCCAAGGGGGTACGGCGCGGGGTGAACGAACTCGTCGACCGCCTGCGTCCCGACGCGCTGACCCTGGTGGAGGCGATGGGCGTGCCCGAGACGATGCTGCGCGCCGAGATGCTGCACGACGCCAGCGTTTTCGACCGCCGATAAGGTGCGCGCCGCGCCTTGCCCCTTCGGAGGGCTAGGCGCGGTTTCGGGCCCGTAGCGCATCGGAGAGCCAGCACAGCCCGATCGCCATCGCCGCTGCCGCCGCTGCCCCACCGAGGATGTCGGTGGGGTGGTGGTATCCCAATTCGGCCATGCCGGGGGTGATCGCGACCAGTGCGAGCACGGTGAGCGCCGCGACCACGATCCGTGCCCGGCGGTCGGTCACCAGGCACGCGAAAGTCGTGGCGACAGCGACCATATGGACGGTGTGTCCGCTCGGATAGGCGAGATGGTCGTCGAGCCGGCGATCCCACAGCGGTTTGAGCAACCAGGTGTTGACCGCCAACGCGATCTCGGGAACCACCAGCATGGTCACTGCCTGCCACCACTGCCGCCGTAGCGCGAACCACGCACACGCGGCCAGGAGCAGCGCCACGACCACCGGCGCGTTGCTCGGAGCGACGAGCACCTGCGCGAGGCCGGGGGAGACGGTGTCCTCGGACACCATGGCGTCGAGTTCGCTCGCACCGCCGTGCGCGGGGAACGTCAACGGTATCGCCGCGGTCAGTGCGGCACCGGCGCCGATAGCCGTCGCCCGGACAACGGTGGCACCGCGAACACGGTCGATCACGGACGCGACGACATCCGCGCGGTCCCGCTCAAGCCGGACCGTAGGTGAGCACCGCCGTGACCAGGAACCACAGCACCCACACGATGGCCACGATCATGCCGAGGGCGAGGGTGATCCGCAGGAACGCCCGGCCGAAATCGAGATCGCCGCCGACTCGCGGATACAGCTTCCACGGGCTGTACCACGGCGCGACCATGCCCCGGGACTGCGCTTGGCGTTCGAGCTCGGCCTGATCTTCGGCGTAGGCCTCGGCGGCCGCCTGGGTGGGCCCGCCGTGCCACAGCGTCACGTCGATCGGACCGAGGAAGCCCTCGTTGAGCAGGTCCTGTGGTGCGGGCAGGGACGGCAGGATGCCGAGGCCGCGGAACGCGATGGCGACGTCGTTGGCCGTCCAGAGATTGTGTTCCTTCTCGGCCAGCAATTCGAAGTACATCTCGAGCCGGTGCGGGTCGTCGGTGACGATCACATCGAAGCTCGGGTCGCTCCAACCCTGGTGCACGTCGATCTGGGCGCCGGGCATCGGCACGATCAGGCCGAGTCCGTGCACCGCGCGCTGGCCGAGCCCGCGGGCGGCGAGATAGTCCTGCAGGGCGAAGGTGTGATCACGTGATCGCTCCAGCGGCGTCGACTTCTCCGAACCCGCGAACTGGGCGAGCTCCCCGGAGACCATCCACGGGCCGTTGAGCGGGATCTCCAGCACGCCGTCCTGCGGCGCGGTGAACGTCTCCGCCTCGATGACCACGCAACTGGTGGGGGTCCAGACCACCGCGTCGAACTGGTGCAGCCGATCCTGGTGGAACAGGCTGCAGTTGATCGTGACGACACCGTGCGGGCTCGACGGGTCCTTCCATGTTCGCAACCAGTCGATCAGTGCCGCCTCGGCATCGCTGCCTGCCGCATTCTGCACGCGCACGAGCATGGAGACCGCCCTTCGTTGGTCGTTGGCGCGGTGCTCGGCACACGCGATCCGGGCCGAGAACCGTTGGCGTACATCGTAGCTGGGTCAATCCTGTTCGGCGTCGAACGTGCCCGCGGCCACGGCGGCGACGAGTTCGGCGTGATCGGCCTCGGTGCGGTCGGCGTAGCGCACCGCGAAGCGGGCCACCGACTCCTCGAACCGGTCGTCATCGTCGTCATCGGTTTCCAGATAGCCGGCCAGCGCGCGCGGGTCCAGCGAGCGGGCGTGCGCGCGGGCAAGCAGCGCACCGGCGAGTCGACCGTAGTCGTCGAGATCGTCGGCCGACAGGGTCGCCGGGTCGATACTGCCCTTGAGATTGCGGAACTGGCGCACGATGAACGGCAGCGACTCGTCGAGTTCGATGGTCGTCCAGCCGAGCAGGATGTCGGTCTCGGACTGCACGGTCCGCGCGCCGACCACGATCCGCTCGCCCTCGTGACGGGGCGTGGCCGGAGGCAGGAACGGGGTGAGCGCGGACGGGCGCGCCTGCTTGACCTGAAGCACCACCGCCTCGCCGTCGTTGCCGTGCAACAGCGCCACATAGCTGTGGAGGCCGACGCTGCCGGTGCCGACGATGCGGAACGCGACATCGGAGACCGCGAAACGGGCCAGCAGATTGCGCCGGGACTCCCTGATGGTGCTCGCGTAGCGTTCCAGGCCGTCGATCACCGCTTCCGACACCGGCGCGTCGACGGGCGTCAGCACGGGCGGGTCGCTGACGAAGCGGTGCTTGCGGATATCGGTCTCGTGATCGTCGAGGTGCTCGGTCCACTTCGCCACCACTTTGGCGCTGGTGTTCTTGCGGGCCTTCTTCGCGGCCTTCTTGAAGTCGTCGAGCAGGTCTTCGGCCTTGGCGCTGGCGAGGATCGACTCGTCGGGCAGCGCGGTCCACGACTGCATGAACGGCATCTCGGCCAATTCATCGACGGTGCGCCGGTAGGAGCGGGCGGCATCGCGTGCCGCGCGCAGGCAATCGTCGGCGTCGACGCCGCCTTCGCGCCCGGCCAGCACCAGACTTGCCGCCAGACGTTCCAGATCCCACTCCCACGGGCCCATGACCGTCTCGTCGAAATCGTTGATATCCATCACGATTTCGCCACGCTGGGTGCCGTAGAGGCCGAAGTTGGCGGCATGGGCGTCGCCACAGATCTGCGCGGCGAGGCCGCTGTCCGGTCCGGCGGCGAGGTCGGCCGCCATCAGGCCGGCGGCGCCACGGAAGAAGGTGAACGGTGAGGCGATCATCCGGCCGATCCGCAGCGGAATCAGGCGCTCGATCCGGCCATGGTTGCTGGTATCGATGAACTCGCGCACCGTCGGCCGCTCTGGGCTCTCCGCGGCACGGTCACGTTCTGTGACAGGCACCCGTTGCCTGGCAGCCCGGCCACGTTCACGGGCGTCCTCGGCGGAGACGTAGGAGCGCAGATCAATACCACTGTCGGACACGACTGCCCAGGTTAGCCGGTCGCCGCGTGGCGGGTAGCGCCACGCTCGACACACAGCGCCAGTTGTCGGCGTTTCGGCGTGGCCGGATGGCGCGAGCAGGGGTCGCTGCGGTAAGCATGGGCGTGGCAACCGAATCAGGAACGCCGGGCACGCACGACACCGAATCCGGTGGCGTGTTCAGCGACCGCATCCTGACCGTGCCGAACGCGCTGAGCGTCTTGCGGCTGATCGGCATCCCCGTTTTCCTGTGGCTGCTGCTGGTCCGCCACGCCGACGGCTGGGCGTTCGCGCTGCTGATCGCCAGCGGTTTCACCGATTTCCTCGACGGCAAGCTCGCCAGGCTGCTCGATCAGTCCTCGCGTCTGGGCGCGTTGCTCGACCCGCTCGTCGACCGGCTGTACCTGGTGACGACCCTGGTGGCCTTCGTGGTGCGCGGCCTGCTGCCCTGGTGGCTCGCGGTGATCTTGATCGCACGCGATCTGGTACTCACCGCGACCCTTTCGGTGTACAAGCGGCGCGACCTGCCCGCACCGGAGGTGATCTACCTGGGGAAAGCGGCCACTTTCGCGCTGATGTCGGCGCTGCCGTGGATCCTGACCGGGGAGATGGACTGGGCGGGGGCGAGTTTGGGGTGGGCCTTCGGCTGGGCACTGCTGATCTGGGGTACGGCACTCTACGTCTGGACCGGGGTGCTCTACGCGGGGCTGGCGGTCGCGGTCGCGCGATCGATACCGCCTGTGCCGCACCACGGGAGCTAGTCGATACTGTTGCGTGCAACGTCGACGATGAAAGGACGTCCTGTGACCCGGACCCCTGAGGAACTGCGCTACACCGAAGAGCACGAATGGGTGCGGCGGACCAGCCCCACGGCGGTCCGTGTCGGCATCACCGATTACGCCCAGTCACAGCTGGGTGACGTCGTGTTCGTCCAACTGCCCGACGTCGACAAGGATGTGACCATCGGCGAGAGCATCGCCGAGGTCGAGTCGACCAAGAGCGTGTCCGACATCTACGCTCCGCTCAGCGGCAAAGTCGTTGCGGTGAACGAGGATCTGGTGCAGTCACCGGAGACGCTCAACACCGATCCCTACGACGAGGGCTGGTTGTTCGAGCTCGCGTTCGACGACGAGGCAACCCTGGATTCCGCCCTCGGTGAACTGCTGGATGCAGCGGGTTACCAAGGAGTTATCGGGGGCTGACGCAGCCTTCACAGTTCTCCCTGCACGGGCACGCCCCGGCAGGGTACGGTCAAAGCCAAGCGGATACGTCGGGGAATCGACGCCGGGAACTTTCCTGGCGATGTGATCGCGCCGGTCGTGTCGCCGAATACAGCACCTGCTTGCATGGATAATCAGGTTCGAGGAGGAGAGAAACGGTGAGCGAGAACAGGGACCCGGGTTACGGGGAAACCGCGGCCGAGACGACGTCGGTCTTCCGCGCGGACTTCCTCAACGAGGTCGACGCGTCGCGCTCCGCAGAGCCGACCGGCGAACAGCCGGTTCAGGGCGTCGAGGGCCTGCCGGCCGGCGCGGCCCTCCTGGTGGTCAAGCGTGGCCCGAACGCGGGCTCGCGTTTCCTGCTGGATCAGCCGACCACTTCGGCCGGCCGCCATCCCGACAGTGACATCTTTCTCGACGACGTCACCGTCAGCCGTCGGCATGCCGAGTTCCGTCAGGACGACGACTCGTTCCAGGTCGTCGATGTGGGCAGCCTCAACGGCACCTACGTCAACCGGGAGCCGGTGGACTCCTCGGAGCTGCAGAACGGCGACGAGGTCCAGATCGGCAAGTTCCGGCTGGTCTTCCTGACCGGTCCGCGCGCGCAGGCGAACGAGTCGGCGTCGGGCGCGGGGTCGCGATGACCCCAACGGTACTGGTGCCCGCGAAGGGCACAGTGCTGTGACAGGGGCGGCGCAGTGGGCGCGCGGAGGGATGTCGATCGGCTCCGTACTCGACCTGCTGCGACCAGATTTTCCTGATATCACCATCTCCAAGATCCGGTTCCTCGAATCCGAGGGCCTGATCCGGCCGGAACGGACACCGTCGGGATACCGGCGGTTCTCGGTTTCCGACTACGAACGGCTGCGCTTCGTACTGACCGCCCAACGCGATCAGTACCTGCCGTTGAAGGTGATCAAGGAGCAGTTGGAAGCGATCGACAGTGGTGCGGCGACGATGGGCGTGCGTGAAGCGCGCGCCCATGCGCACTCCCACCACGGGGCCGCGGAAGCCGGGCACGGTGTGTCCGGCTCCGCGGACGCCGACGACGAGGCGGTGAGCCGCGCCGCGCCGCGCCGCCTCGGTATCGTTCCCGGCGCGATCAGGCCGGAGGAACTGCGCGTCGACGTCGGCGTGCGGCTCACCAGGACCGACCTGCTCGCCAAGGCCGATATCGACGACCGTTTCCTCGACGATCTGCTGCGCGCGGGACTCATCGTCCCCGGCGCCGGCGGATTCTTCGAGTCCGATGCGGTGACCCTCGCACACGCGGCGAAGGCGATGGCCGAATTCGGCCTGGAGGCACGTCATCTGCGCGCCTTCAAACTGGCCGCCGACCGCGAGGCAGCGCTGATCGCGCAGATCGCCGCGCCCATCGCGAAGAGCCGCGATGCCGACGCGCGCGCACGCGCGGAAGAGACCGTCCGCGAACTCGCGGCACTATCGCTGAACCTGCACGCCGCACTGGTGAAAGCCGCGGTGCGCACGGCCCTCGGCGGCTGACACACCCGGCCGGGTGATCAGGTATCGCCCCGGCTACACACCGATTTCGGCTCGAACGTCTCCGTTACGCGCCTCAGAATTCGCCTAGACTCAGTGATACGGCGAGCTGTGCAGCTGTCGTGCCGGCCGGCGGCCGAGTATGGGAGGCAGGACTTACTCATGAGCGAGATGCGTGTTATCGGCATCCGTGTCGAGCAGCCACAGAACCAGCCCGTGCTGCTGCTGCGGGAAGCTTCGGGGGAGCGGTATCTGCCGATCTGGATCGGGCAGGCCGAGGCGACGGCGATCGTGCTCGAGCAGGAGGGGGTCACGCCGATCCGTCCGCTCACTCACGATCTGATCAAGATTCTGATCACGGAGCTGGGACACACACTCAAGGAAGTGCGGATCGTGGATCTGCAGGAGGGCACCTTCTACGCCGACCTGGTCTTCGACGGCGACCTGCGGGTCTCGGCGCGACCCTCGGACTCGGTGGCGATCGCCTTGCGCGTGGGGTGCCCGATCTACGCCGAGGAACCGGTCCTCGCCGAGGCGGGATTGGTGATGCCCGACGAGCGGGAGGACGAGGTGGAGAAGTTCAAGGAGTTCCTCGAGTCGGTTTCGCCCGACGACTTCAAGGCGACCGACAGCTGATCACGATCTTCTAAACCTTAAGTAGAGGTCCAGGGAATCGCGGCGTTTGGTGCTTGGTGTGACTGCACCGCAGGTCCGACAATGGCAGGAGTAACCTCGAAAGTCGGGCAACATCCGTCGTGACTCCGACCCGAGAACGTCGGCAGAAGGAGCGATCAGTGGAAGAACAAACGCAGGATGTCGTACAGCCTGGCTTGTTCCCGGACGACTCGGTTCCGGATGATCTGGTCGGCTACCGGGTGCCGAGCGCCTGTCAGGTCGCCGGAATCACCTACCGTCAGCTCGATTATTGGGCCCGTACCGGGCTGGTCGTGCCATCGATTCGCGGTGCGGCGGGGTCGGGCAGTCAGCGGCTGTACTCGTTCAAGGACATCCTTGTCCTCAAGATCGTGAAGCGGCTGCTGGACGCGGGCATCTCTTTACAGAACATCCGGATCGCCGTCGATCACCTGCGTAGCCGTGGCGTCGGCGATCTCGCCGGGATCACCCTGTTCTCCGACGGAACCTCGGTGTACGAGTGCACCTCGCCCGAGGAAGTCGTCGATTTACTGCAGGGCGGCCAGGGCGTCTTCGGCATCGCGGTGGGTGGCGCGATGCGGGAACTGACCGGCGCGATCGCGGATTTCCCCGCCGAGCGGGCCACCGCGATCACCGACCGTCCCGAGGACGAGCTGTCCTTCCGCCGCAAAGTTCGGGAGAACCGCAAGACCGGGTAGTCACGAGCGCTGACCCTCGCTGACCTCATCACGTTGCCGAACCGGTGTGGTGCCGGATGAACGAGGGAATAAGAAGCCGCATCGGTCGGGACACGCGCCCGCGCGACGCAGGGGAAACGGCTGTCGGATTCACTAGTGTCCGGATCATGTTGCGAATCATCTGGAGAGTGAGTTACATCGCCTCAGCGCTGGCCATTCTGTCGCAGCCGACCGCACACGCCGATACCGTCAATCTGCCACCGCACGAGAAGACTTTCGAGTCGGATATGGGCAGTTTCACCGTCGGCACACACGATGAAGTCATCTATCGAATCGCGCCGTTGAACAACGTCCCCACCAGCCGTGAGGCGTTGGTCTCCACTGTCGCGTACGGACGGCTCGACGGGCAGGCCGAGGGCGTGCTCAAGACCGGTTACTCCGTCGGCTGTGCGGCCAGGATCGGTGCCGTGCTCCCTGGTATCGATCCCACCATGGAATTCGGGCTCGAGGGGCCGCAGCAGAACTACGCGACGGAGCAGGCGCAGCGGCAGGCGACGGAGCAGGCGCAGTCGGAGACCGTCCAGCGGTCGAGTTCCGGCGAGACGGTGCAGTCCCAGACGCAGGAGTCCGGGCAGTCACAGGAGCTCGAATCGGCACAGGTGCAGGAGTTCAACGGCATCCTGCCTTCCATCCTGTTGGACCCTGGTCTGTTCCTGGAGTTGGAACTGGAACCCGGCGACATCACCAACATCGATATCGGGGAGGGCAAGCCGCTCATCCCGGGCGAGACCGTGCGGATCGTGACCCGCGACTTCCACATCAAAGTCGACAACTGCGCGGGCCCGGTCACCATCCGCCAATACACCTATGTGCAAACCAGAACACCCGCGGTCGACGACAGCGGAGCCGTGTTCGGCGACCCCACCAGCCTGTAGCGAGTGTGGGTGACGAGCGCTACACCCTGAGCGGGGTCGCGGTGGTGCTGCGGGGGTTTGTCTGCCATTAGACTGGACGGGCGTCGCCGCCGTGCGGGAGAGTCCTCGGTTCGCGAGAACCGGGGCGCCGAAGGAGCAGCACCTCCCCGTCAATCTCTCAGGCAACAGGGACCGCACGGTGATTCGACGCCTCTGGAAAGCGGTGGCATCCGGCTGCCCGCCCACGGGGAAAGGGGCACGGTCACCGATTTTCGGGGCCGGGTTTCCGAATCTCTCAGGCGCACAGACAGAGGGGGAGGGCTGGTACCCGTCGACCACGAGGTCGACCCGCCCGACCTGGAGCTGCCCGTGACCCGTTCGTTCGCCGACCGCCACATCGGACCCGATTCCGACGAACTCGCCCGGATCCTCGCGACCATCGGCGTCGAGTCCATCGACGCACTCGCGACCACGGCGCTGCCCGCCACGATCCTCGACGAGTCCGGCCTCGGCGCATTGCCCGCGCCCGCCTCCGAGCACGAGGTGCTCGAAGAGCTGGCCGCGCTGGCGCACGCGAACACCGTCGCCACCTCGATGATCGGCCTGGGCTACTACGACACCCTCACCCCGCCGGTGCTGGTGCGCAATCTGCTCGAGAACCCCGCCTGGTACACCGCCTACACCCCGTACCAGCCCGAGATCAGCCAGGGCAGGCTCGAGGCGCTGCTCAACTTCCAGACCATGGTGTCGGATCTGACCGGTATGGACGTCGCGAACGCCTCCATGCTCGACGAGGCCACCGCCGCGGCCGAGGCGATGACGCTGCTGCGCCGCGCGGGCAAGTCGAAGTCGCACC
This sequence comes from Nocardia sp. NPDC058519, assembly GCF_042719755.1. Classification (NCBI taxonomy): domain Bacteria; kingdom Bacillati; phylum Actinomycetota; class Actinomycetes; order Mycobacteriales; family Nocardiaceae; genus Nocardia; species Nocardia sp. NPDC058519. The sequence continues at coordinate 210,029 of NZ_JBHXNK010000007.1, forward strand.
GCCTGCTGATCGACGCCGACCTGTTCCCGCAGACCAAGACCATCATCGGCACCAGGGCCGAGCCGCTCGGCATCGAGATCGTCGAGGCCGACCTGTCCACCGGTGCGCTGCCAGAGGGCGAGTTCTTCGGCGTGATCGTGCAGACCCCGGGCGCGTCGGGCCGCATCGTCGACTGGACCTCGCTGTTCGCCGCCGCCCACGAGCGCGGCGCGCTGGTCGCGGCAGGCGCCGATCTGCTCGCGATGACGCTGAGCACCCCGCCCGGTGAGCAGGGCGCGGATGTCTGCTTCGGTACCACCCAGCGCTTCGGTGTGCCGATGGGCTTCGGCGGCCCGCACGCCGGGTACCTCGCCGTGCGCACCGCGTTCGCCCGTCAGCTGCCCGGCCGTCTGGTCGGTGTCTCCGTCGACGCCGACGGAGCGCCCGCCTACCGGCTGGCGCTGCAGACCCGTGAGCAGCACATCCGCCGCGAGAAGGCCACCTCCAACATCTGTACCGCCCAGGTGCTGCTGGCCATCGTCGCCGCGATGTACGCGAGCTACCACGGTGCCGACGGGCTGCGTGCCATCGCGCGCCGGGTGCACGAGCACGCCGCCGCCGTCGCGACCGGTCTCGGCGGGGCCCTCGTGCACGGTGCCTTCTTCGACACGGTGCTCGCCCACGTGCCCGGCGGTGCGGAAGCCGTTGTCGCCAAGGCGAAGTCGAAGGGCATCAACCTGCGCCTGGTCGACGCGGACCACGTCGCGATCGCCTGCGACGAGGCCACCACCGACACGCACGTCGCCGCCGTCGTCGAATCCTTCGGCACCGCACTGACTCCCGACGCGGGCACGGGCACCGAGCTCGCCGCGATCGAGACGCGTACCTCGGACTATCTGACCCACCCGGCGTTCACCCGCCACCACACCGAGACCGCCATGCTGCGCTACCTGCGCGCGCTCTCGGACAAGGACATCGCCTTGGACCGCAGCATGATTCCGCTCGGTTCGTGCACGATGAAGCTCAACGCGACCGCGGAGATGGAGCCGATCACCTGGCCCGGCTTCGCGCGGTTGCACCCCTTCGCGCCCACCGACGACACCCCGGGTGTCCGCAAGCTGATCGCCGACCTCGAGCAGTGGCTGGCCGAGATCACCGGCTACGACGCGGTGAGCCTGCAGCCCAACGCCGGTAGCCAGGGCGAGTACGCGGGCCTGCTCGCGATCCGCCGCTACCACCTCGATCGCGGCGACGACCACCGCGACACCTGCCTGATCCCCTCCAGCGCGCACGGCACCAACGCGGCCTCGGCGGCCATGGTCGGCATGCGCGTCGAGATGGTGAAGTGCCGCGCGAACGGTGACGTCGACCTCGACGACCTGCGCGCCAAGATCGCCGACCACGCCGACCGGCTGGCCTGCATCATGATCACCTACCCGTCCACCCACGGCGTCTACGAGCACGAGGTCGCCGAGCTGTGCGCGCTCGTGCACGACGCCGGCGGCCAGGTGTACGTCGACGGCGCGAACCTCAATGCCCTTGTCGGCCTTGCCCGTCCGGGCCGGTTCGGCGGCGATGTGAGCCACCTGAACCTGCACAAGACCTTCTGCATCCCGCACGGCGGCGGCGGTCCCGGCGTCGGCCCGGTCGCGGTGGGCTCGCACCTGGCGCAGTACCTGCCCGGTGACCCGCTCGAAGCCGGTTCGCACGCGGTGTCGGCGGCGAACTACGGCTCCGCCTCGATCCTGCCGATCACCTGGGCCTACATCCGGATGATGGGCGCCGAGGGCCTGCGCGCGGCGACCCTGACCGCGATCGCGTCGGCCAACTACATCGCGCGCCGCCTCGACGCCTACTTCCCGGTGCTCTACACCGGCGAGAACGGGATGGTCGCCCACGAGTGCATCCTGGATCTGCGCGAGATCACCAAGCAGACCGGCGTCACCGTCGACGACGTGGCAAAGCGACTGGCCGACTACGGTTTCCACGCTCCGACGATGAGTTTCCCGGTCGCGGGCACCTTGATGGTGGAACCCACCGAGAGCGAGAACCTCGAGGAGATCGACGAGTTCATCGCCGCCATGATCGCCATCCGTGGCGAGATCGACCAGGTCGCCGCCGGGGTATGGCCGGTGACCGACAACCCGCTGCGCGGCGCACCACACACCGCCGCCAGCCTGGTCGCCGAGTGGGACCACCCCTACAGCCGTGAGACCGCGGTGTATCCGCGCGGAATCGGCCATGCCCGCCCGAAGGTGTGGCCGTCGGTGCGGCGCATCGACGGTGCGTTCGGTGACCGGAATCTGGTGTGCTCGTGCCCGCCGCTGGATGCCTACGAAGACTGAGCCAGCGCTCTCGGGGCGAGCGGTCGTCGCAACACACTCGATCGAGAGGTTGCGGCGACCGCGTCGCCTTCCGGGGTGATCACTGATCAGCGCCGGGACGCGCGTCGATAGCCACGGATGGCGGGGATGGCGAACACAGCGATCGCACCCGCCGACCACGCGACGATTCCGGTCAGCGGCCCCCGCACCTCACCACCGAGGGCCAAACCGCGCATCGTCTCGATCGCATAGGTCATCGGCTGGTGCTCGACCAGTGGTTGAGCCCACTGTGGATACGCGGCCAGCGGTACGAACCCCGTGCAGAAGAACATCAGCAGCGAACTGATCAGGGTCACACCCTCCACCAGGGTGGCTTCGGCCGTGTGTACCGCGATAGCGGTAACGAAGGTGGCGAACGCGGTGCCGAACAACACCGGCACGAGCAGCCAAGCCACCGCGGCGGGAATACCTTGCTGGAAACGGAACCCGAGCGCGAGACCTGTGCACGCGATCACGAGCGTGGTGACCGTGATCCGCACGACTTCCGCGGCGATCCGCGCCGACAACCCCGATGCGCGATGCACCGGCAGGACCCAGAGTCGAGCCAGCCACCCGTGGTCACGATCGCGGCCGAGTGAGATAGCACCGGCGGTGGCCCCTGACATCGCCGCGACGAGTGTCACCATCGGCACCGAACCGTAGAGGGCACTGTTTCCCGCGAAGGCCGAGATCTGCCGGCCCAGAACGGTATTCAGAATCACGAGTAGCAAAGCGGGGAAGACCAGCGCCTGTAGCACCATGATCGGATCGCGGGACCAGCGCAACAACAACTGCCGGGTTTGGACGAGCGTCTGCACCATCAGGGCGCGGATCGAGTTCTCCGGCCGCCATCGCGAGGGAGACGGTGGCGGAAATCGCGGTGCCGATGTCAGTGCGGGTTCGGACTCGATACTCGTTGACGCCATCACGGCCTTCTCGCTATCAGAAACATCGCCAGCGGCACGAACACCACGATCAATCCGAGAGCCCAGGCCAGCGGTGGACCCATCACCGACCACGTCACCGCGGCGACACCGGCGGTGGTATCGCCGGCAAGAACGCGCAGCGCGGACGCGAACTGCGAGATCGGCTGATTTCGCACGAACGGCTGAATCCACTGCGGGAACTGCTCTGCCGGTGCGAACCCGACCGAGAGCATGCCGAGAATCAATTGCGGGAGCGTGAGCGCCTGCGTGGTTGCCTCCGGACTCTTCGAGATCGTCCCGAGCACATCGGCTCCGAGCGAGAGCGCCGCACCGACGAGCATCGCGAACAGACAGAAACCGATCGCCGAAACAGGACCGCGGTCGAAACGGAACCCGATCACATAACCGCACGCGATCGCGGAGATCAACGCGATGCCACAGCGGAGCATATTGGCAGACATTCGTGCCGCCAGTGGCGTCGCGACGCCGATCGGCATGGTGGCGAACCTGCGATTGATCCCCCCCGTCGCGTCGGAGGCCGCCCGGAACGCCGCGGCGATCGACGTGAACGCGATCGCTTGCAACACGATCATCGGCATGAGAAATTGCGCGTAGCTACTGAGTCCGTGCCCGAAGACCGTCATCACCAAGTTCAGCGGGACATAGAACCCGATGGTGAACACCACCGGCGTGAGGATCGACAACACGATCTCGCCGTTGCGCCACGAGGGTGCGATCAATCGACGCGTCAGTACCCACCATTGCCCGAGCGTGGACAGTTCGGGATTCGTCGTAGTCACGATTTCCCGGGCACGATCGCGAGATAGCTGTCGACCACCGTGGCGATCTCGGGAAGCACTTGCGGGGTGGTCATCGCGTCGTGGTCGGTATCGACCACGACATTGCGCAGGAAGCCGGTGACGAAGGGCCGCCAGTTCTCGACCCCCCGGTCGGGGTCGACGGCATCCCGAAGGGCGGTGAAGTACAGCAGGTTTCCGTCGAAGACCGGCGGTAGATAACCGGCGACCAACCGAGCCGAGCGGTTGTAGGAGTCGGTCAGCCGCTCGATGTGGATCGCTTCGACGAGCTGTCCACCGATCGAATTGTTGATCAGCGCGGCGGCCTCGGCGGCTGACATCTGTGCCGGGATCGACTCGAAGCCTAGGGTCGCGCCGAACTCGTGGACGAACTCGCCGGGTGTGAGTGGCGCGTCCGGATCGGCATCACGCACCGCGAGATCGGCGTCGAGCACCGCGAGGAGGGCAACGGGTTCACCCAGCTGTTGCAGCCGTGCTGCCACGGCATGGGCGATGAAGCCGCCGAACGACCATCCGAGCACGTTGTACGGTCCGTGTGGTTGGCGGGTACGGATCTCGCGCACATAGCGGTCGGCGTACGCGTCGATCGACTCGGGTGGTTCCCCTTCGCCGGTCAGCTCGGGGGACTGCAGGCCGTAGATCGGTCTGCCGGGCGCCAGGAGCTGGGAAAGACCGGCATAGGACCAGGCCAGCCCCGAGGCCGGGTGAACGCAGAACAGCGGTGGCAGGTCACCGTCGGTGCGGATCGGCAGCTGTACGGCCAGTGGCGTGTCGGAATCGACCGTAACCGAGCCGGGCACGGCCGCCGCGGTCTCGATCCGCCGTGCCAGCTGTTCGACCGTGCGTTCGGTGAACATCCACAGCACCGCCACGTCGGTGTCGAGTTCGCGTCGAAGCTGATCCACGACGCGGGTGGCGAGCAGGGAATTGCCGCCCAGTTGGTAGAAATCATCGTCCAACCCGACCTTGGGGGTATCCAGGACCTGGGCGAACGCGTCGGCGACACTTCTCTCGATCGGTGTCATCGGCGCCCGGAACGGTGTCGGCACAAGGATCGGTTCGGGCAGTGCCTTGCGGTCCAGCTTTCCGGTGAGTGTCCGTGGAATCGCGTCGAGCACCGTGATCGAAGCGGGCAGCATATGGACGGGCAGCCGGGTGGACAGGAACTTGCGCAGCTCTCCCATATCGGGGGCGTGACCATCGGCGAGGACGACGTAGGCGGCCAGCGCGGTGGTACCGGGCTGGGCATCGTGGCCGATGGTCACCGCGAATTCGACCCCGGTATGCGCGGTGAGGGCGGCGTCGACCTCGCCGAGTTCGATCCGGACCCCACGGACCTTCACCTGGAGGTCCGCGCGTCCGATGTACTCGAGTTCGCCGGCCGTCGTCCAGCGGACGAGGTCGCCGGTCCGGTACATCCGCGCACCGTTGTCGAACGGATTCGCGACGAATCGCGTGCCGGTCAGGACCGGTCGTCGGTGGTATCCGCGGGCGAGGCTGGGGCCGGCCAGGTACAGCTCACCGGTGACGCCGATGGGGACGGGCCGGAGCCAGCTGTCGAGAACCTGAATTGTGGTGCCGCGCACCGCTGTTCCGATCGATACCGGGTCGCCCGCGTTGATCGGGTCGGTGCCGGTCGCCCAGATCGTGGACTCGGTCGGTCCGTACAGGTTCATCATCTTCCGGCCGGCAGACCACCGGGTGATGAGCTCCGCTCCGACCGCTTCGCCTGCCACTGCGAGGACTTGCACGCACTCGAGGCCGACGGGGTCCATGGTCGCCAAGGCGGTGGGGGTGATGACCATGTGCGAGACCTGATGGTCGGTGATCAGGTCGGCGAGTTCGTCGCCGCCGAACACGGTGGGTGGCGATACCACCAGCTGGGCGCCGGATCCGAAGGCCATCAGGAGTTCGAAGACCGCGGCGTCGAAGCTGGGTGAGGCGCAATGCAGCACCCGTGCCGAGGACGTGAGGCCGAGCCGTTCTTGTTGGGCCTGGACGAGATTCGCCAGACCACGGTGGGTGACGGCGACGCCCTTGGGGAGTCCGGTGGAGCCGGAGGTGTAGACCATGTAAGCCGGGTGGTCGACGCGCAGGGGGCGCACTCGCTCTTCGTCGGTGATCGGTGCCGCCGACATCGACTCCGATCGATCGGCCGATGCCGGGTCGTCGAGGATCAACCACTGCACCGAATCCGGCAGCGTCTCGTGCGTCGACCCGACGGTCAGGCCGACCACGGCCCCCGAGTCGGCCACCATGTGGGCGATCCGATCCGCGGGATAGGTCGGATCGGTCGGCACGAAGGCCGCGCCTGCCTTGGCGATGGCCCATACGGCCAGCACCGATTGCAGTGAACGCCGGATACCCACCGCGACAACGTCTTCCGGACCGATCTGGTGGTGGATCAGCAGCCGGGCCAGCTGATTGGACCGCTCGTCGAGATCGCGGTAGGAAAGTTCGATCCCGCTCGCGGACAGTGCTATCCGGTCGGGATCGACCTGCGCGGCGGATGCCAGCAGCGACGCCAATGTTCTCGGTTCGACTCGGTTCGGCTGCGTGGCGGTCATCTCGGCCAGCTCCGGCTCGGACAGCACATCGAGCCGCGCATTCGGTAGGTCGGGAGTTGCGGCGAAGGCTTCCAGAACCCGGACCAGCCGTTGGGAGATCCGTTCGAGCGCAGGGCGATCGAAGGTCGCGGTCAGGCCCTTCACCTCGAGCCGGAGCCGTTCTCCGGGGATCGCGAGCAGGATCAACGGGTAATGCGTGTCGTCGGTGGCGTGCAGGTCGCTCACCCGCATCCCGGCGATGTCGGTGGTGTGCAGCAACTCCCGCTGCTCGATCGGGTAGGACTCGAAGACCGTCATGGTGTCGAAGAGTGTGCCGAGGTCGGCCGCCTGCTGAATATCGGCAAGACCGAGATGTTGGTGATCCAGCACCGCGGCATGCTGCGCCTGCACGCGCGTGAGCAGCCCGGACAATGTTTCGGCGGGATCGAGTTGCACCCGGACCGGCACGGTGTTGATGAACAGTCCGATCATCGATTCGACGCCGGTCACCTCGCCGGGTCGCCCCGACACGGTGGTCCCGAAGACGACATCGCGGCGGCCGGTCGATATCGACAGCAGGATCGCCCAGGCCGATTGCACGATCGTGTTCACCGTGATTCCGCGCTCCCGCGACAGGTCGTTGATCGCCGCGGTGGCAGACGCAGGCAACTCGACCGACACGGTGACGGTCGGGGGTGTGGTGAGCGACTGTGCGTGTGCGTCGGCAGCCGGTGCGATCAGGGTCGATTCTTCCAGCCCGGCAAGGGCTTTCGACCATGCCTGCTGGGCCGCCGCGTGGTCGCGGCGGGCGAGCCAGGACAGGAATTCACGATAGGGCGGCGCCGGGGGCAATGCCGAGCCGTCCCCATCGATGGCGTAGAGCGTCAGTAACTCCCGGATCAGCAGCGGCATCGACCATCCGTCGAGGACGAAATGGTGGGCGGTGATCACCAGGCGGCAGTGGTCGTGGGCGACGGTGATCAATCGAAAGCGGACCAAGGGCGGCGTACCCATGTCGAACGGTGTGGTGCGGTCGGCCCTGGCCAGTTCGGCCATGCGCTGCGTGCTCGCCCCATCCGATCGGTCGAGGAAGTCCTCGGCGAAGGGCAGGGTCGCGTGTTCGAGCACGATCTGGACGGGATCGTCATCACGTTCGACGACTGCGGTGCGCAGGTTCGGATGCCGATCGATCAGTGCCTGTCCCGCGCGCCGGATTCGATCCGGTTGCACCTGTCCGCGCAGGTCGAGAGACATCTGCACGGTGTAGAAGTCGATGCCGTGCGCGGCTAGGCGGGAATGGAACAGCAGCCCTGTTTGCAGTGGCGTCAGCGACCACACATCGGTGAGGGTCGGGAACTGGTGCTCCCATGCGTCGATGTCTTTCTGGCTGGCCCGAACCAGGTCCAGATCCGACGGTGTCAGTCCACCGGCGGCGGGCCCCTCCGCGTGCGTGGTGAGGGCGGTCATCGCCCGCGTCCAGTACTCGGCCAATTCCCGCACCGCCGCCCTGGTGAGCAGTCCGGTCGGATACGACAGGGTCGCGGTCAGCCGCGGCCCGGCCGGGCTGTCCTCGGTGCGTGCGTCGACGGCGAGCACGGCACCGGCGGGCATGTCGTCGTTGTGGGTGGCGCCCAGCGCGTCAGGTCCGGCGATCGGAAGCCATGGTCCCCGGGGGACCGCCGCGTCGACGCGGCCCAGATAGTTGAAGCTGATCTGCGGGGCCGGGAACTCGCGCAGGCTCGGTGCGGTGGCGGGATCGAGGTATCGCAGGAGCCCGAATCCGATACCGTGGTCGGGTATCGCGCGCAACTGTTCCTTGACTCGTTTTATCGTGATACCAGCTGCTGGACCGGCCGCGAACGCGTCGTCGATGTCGATACCGGACAGGTCGAACCGCACCGGGAACACATTGGTGAACCAGCCGACGGTCCGCGAGAGGTCCGCGCCGACCACGTCCTCCTCACGGCCGTGGCCCTCCAGCCCGATCAGTACCGAATCGGTGCGATTGCCGCGCCAGCGCTGCACCGCGAGCGCCAGCGCGGCCAGCATCGGATCGTGGACGCCGGCGCGATAGGTCGCCGGGATGGTGGACAGAAGCGATTCGGTGACCTGCGCCGACACCTGCACCTGCACCTGCTCGACCGTGCCGGCCACGTCGACGGCGGGATCCAGCGCGCGGGTGCCGAGCAGCGGATCCGGGCCCTCGAGGATGCGGCGCCACAGGTCGAGCTCCCCCGAACGCGTCGCGGCGACCTCGACCAAACCATGTGTCCAGCGCCGCCAAGAGGTGCCGACCGGTGGCAGCGTCGGCCGTTCTCCGGCACTGATCTGTCCCCATGCCGCAACGAGATCCGGTACCAGCGTGCGCCAGGAGACACCGTCCACGACGAGATGGTGCACGACCAGCAACAGGCGCGGCTCGCAGCCCGCGTCGGCGGTCGGGTCGAACCAGACAGCCTGCATCATCAGCCCGGCTTCCGGGAAGAGCCGATCCGCCGCTGCCGACATTTCTTGTGCGGCAACGACATCGAAGTCCGTATCGGCGTCCACGACTACGCGATGGACCAGCGCCGATGCGGCGACCGACCCGGGCGGAGCCACGTGGAAGGACCAGCCGGTCGAATCGTGGACCAGGCGCGCACGGAGCGCGTCGTGATGGTCGAAGACGGCCTGCAGCGTCGCCGCGATCGTCTGGTGGTCGATTCCAGCCGGCAGGGTGAGCATCATCGTCTGACCGAACCGGTCGAAATCTCCGTTCGAGGATTCGATCAGCCACCGTGCGATGGGGGGCAGTTCGACGGTGCCGATCCCGCCACCGGGAAGCTCGTCGACGAGGTCGCGGCCCTGGGCGCCGCCGCGAGCGGAGACGATCTCGGCGAGCGCGGCAGCAGTAGGATTCTCGAATACATCACGGGGGGAGAGGTACAGCCCCTCGGCTTTCGCGCGCGAAACCAGCTGGATCGACATGATGCTGTCGCCGCCGAGCCCGAAGAACGAGTCGTCCGCGCCCACCGTCTCGACACCGAGTGTCTGGGCGAAGAACCCACACAGCTGCCGCTCTATCTCGGTGGCAGGCTCGCGTGTGTGGGTCCGCGCCCGGTCGAACGACGGCACGGGCAGCGCACGGCGATCGAGTTTGCCCACCGGTGTCCGCGGAACAGATGTCAGGAATTCGACGGCGGCCGGCACCATATAGCTGGGCAGCGAGCTGCGCAGGGCCGCTATCAGGTCATCGGCGTTGTGCTCCGCACCCGATGCGGCCTGCACATAGGAGACCAACACCGTTGCGCCGGTGGGTCCTTCGCAGCCGATCGTCACCGCGAATTCGATCCCGGGGATCGCGATCAGTGCGGCATCGATCTCCCCCAACTCGACGCGGAAGCCCCGGATCTTGACCTGGAAATCGGCGCGCCCGACGTACTCGAGCTCGCCGACCGTCGTCCATCGGACAAGGTCACCGGTCCGATACATCCGTGCACCGTTGTCGAACGGATTCGCGACGAATCGCGTGCCGGTCAGGACCGGTCGTCGGTGGTATCCGCGGGCGAGGCTGGGACCGGCCAGGTACAGCTCACCTGTCACGCCGAGCGGGACGGGCCGGAGCCAGCTGTCGAGAACCTGAATTGTGGTGCCGCGCACCGCTGTTCCGATCGCTACCGAGTCGCCGGCGGCGATCGGGTCGGTGCCGGTCGCCCAGATCGTGGACTCGGTCGGTCCGTACAGGTTCATCAGCTCCCGGCCGACCGACCATCGGGTGACGAGTTCCGCTCCGGCTTCTTCGCCGGCCACTGCGAGGACCCGGACACTGTCCAGGCCGATCGGGTCCATGGTCGCCAAGGCGGTGGGGGTGATCACCATGTGCGAGACCTCGTCGTCGGCGATCAGGTCGGCGAGTTCGTCGCCGCCGAACACGGTGGGCGGCGCCACCACCAGGCGGGCGGCGGATCCGAACGCCATCAACAGCTCGAACACCGCGGCGTCGAAACTGGGCGAGGCGCAATGCAGCACCCGTGCCGAGGACGTGAGACCGAGCCGTTCTTGTTGGGCCTGGACCAGATTCGCCAGACCGCGATGGGTGACGGCGACGCCCTTGGGGACTCCGGTGGAGCCGGAGGTGTAGATCAGATACGCGGGGTGGTCGACGCAGAGCTCGGACAACCGGTCCGCGTCGGTGAGCAACCGGTCGGAAGCGGCGGCGATGCTCTCCGTCGTCGCCGTCGCGTCGATCTCGAGCCACCGCGGCCCAGCGGGCAGATGGTCACGAATGCCGGTGGTGGTCACGCCGATCGCGGCGCCGGAGTCGGTGAGCATGAATTCGATCCGCTCGGCCGGGTGCTTCGGGTCGATCGGCAGGAAGGCGGCGCCGGTCTTCGCCACCGCCCACACCGCGGTGATCGATTCGACCGAGCGGTGCAGAGCCAGGGCAACACAGGATTCCGGTCGGGCACCCGCGTCGATCAGTACCCGTGCCAGGCGGTTGGACTGCTCATCCAGCTCGCGGTAGGTCACCGAGATTCCCTCGTATCGCAACGCTGTCGCGTCCGGGTCGCGCGCCGCGGCGTCGGCCAGGATCTCGGCCAGTGTTCGAGCCGAGATCGACTCCCGGCCTGCCACAGTGGTCAACTCCTGGAGAACAGCGGAGTCACAAGGCTGCACGGTGGCCACCCGCGAATGGGGGGCGGAGGCGATCTGTTCGAGGTAACGCACGACCTGCGCCAGTAGCTCGCCGGCCTGGTCGTGGTCGATCGCCGCGTCACGGAACAGCAGCTCGAGCGTGAGGGATTCGCCCGGAACGACCATCAGGTTGACCGGGTACGGTGCCGCGTCGGAGCTGTCCACCGCGAGGACCTTCAGCCCTGCGGCATCGAGCGCGTGGCTCAGCACCGAGTGATCGACCGGATAGGATTCGACCACGATCAAGGTATCGAACAACTCGGACATGTCGACCGCGTGGTGAATGTCGGGGAGCCCGATATGGTGATAGTCGAGCAATCGACTCTGCTCGAGTTGGATGCGCGTGAGCAACTGCGACAATTCTTCGGCCGGGTCGAGCCGGATGCGTACCGGCAGTGTGTTGATGAACAGCCCGAGCATGTGCTCCACGTCGGCTACCTGCGGCGGCCGCCCGGACACGACGCAGCCGAATACCACGTCTGTGCGGCCGGTGAGCGTGGCCAGGACCATTGCCCAGCACGCCTGCACGGCAGTGTTCAGCGTGACCCCGTGCCTGCGGATCGTGGTGGTGAGCGCCGCCGTGGCTCGGGCACCGAGCTGCGAACGGACCACGCTCGCAGCGGTTTCCGATTTCCAGTGCTCGGTGGTCGTCACCCTCGTGGCGGAATCGAGGTCGGCCAGCGTCTCTTGCCACGCGGCGATGGCCGAGGCCGCATCACCTTCGGCCAGCCACGCCAGGTAGTCACGGTAGGTGTGGGCGGGCGCGGGCTGTGCTGTTCGCGCACCGTCCATGTACAGGTCGATGAGTTCTCGCACCAACAGCGGGGTCGACCAGCCATCGAGCAGAATGTGGTGGCCGGTCACCACGAGTCGGTGACGGTCGGTATCGGTCCGGATCAGCTGAAACCGCAGCAGCGGTGGGTCCGCCGTGTCGAACCGCCTCGCGCGGTCCTCGGCGAGTAGTCGTTCGACGATGTCGTCGCGCGCATTCCGTTCGCTGAGATCCAGCTCGTGCCAGCAGATCTCGACATCGTCGACGACGAGCTGCCGCGGCCCGGACTCGGTGTGCTGGAAGGCGACCCGCAGGCTGTCGTGGCGGTCGAGCAGGGTTTGCGCGGCGGCGCGCAGCCGGTCCCGATCCAGCGGTCCGGCGATCGTCAGCACGGATTGGTCGATGTATTCGTCGGCGGTGTCGGCGGCGTAGGCCTCGTGGAAAAGGATTCCGGATTGCATCGGCGATAGTGGCCAGATATCGGACAGGGTGGGGTACTGCTGTTCCCATCGGTCGATCTCGGTTTGTGTGGTCGACACCAGCGCGAAATCCGACGGCGTATGCCCGCCGACATCCGGTGAGCCGGTGACCGCGACCAAGCCACGCAGCGCCGACAGCCACAGCTCCGCCAGTGCGCGGATCTCCTGCTCGCTGAACAGAGCGGTGGGATATGACCAGTTCGCGGCCAACTGAGTCCCCGCCGCAGTGTGCTGCACGCTGGTGTCGACAGCGATTTCCTGGCGCGAGCGTGCCTGTGGGTCGCGGGCCCGTGTGAAGGTCACAGGCTGCCAGCCGTCGTGCTGCCAGTCCTCGGTACTGCCCAGATAGGTGAAACTCAGCTGCGGTGCGGCGATCTCGGTGAGCTCTCCGGCGAGGTAGCGCAGCATCGAATAGCCGACGCCGTCGCCGAGTTGCCGCAGCTGTTCCTTGACCGTCTTGAGTACGCCGCCGGCGCTGGGACCACCGGCGAAGGCGTCGTCGAGATCGATCCCGGTGAGATCGAGACCCGCTGGATACGCGGCATCGAAACCGCCCACCGTGCGGTCGAGTTCGGCACCCGTCACTGCGTTGCGGCCGCTGCCGTTCACCATGACTCGAAGGGAATCGCCTGCGCCGCCACGCTCATGACGCCAGCGGGTGACCGCCATGGCCAGCGCGGCGAGCAGCGCGTGCTCGACATCGGCGTGGAACCGTTCGATCACCGTCCCCAGCAGCGCTGTCGTCACCGGTACCGGGACCATGACCTGCAGGTCACTGGTTTCGGCCGGGTCGCTCCGCGGTTCCTCGGCCCGAGCGGCGAGGGCTGGATCGGGGGTGGCTGTCACTTGCTGCCACATCGCTACTTCGCCGCGTCGGCGAGGGCCCTGCGCTTCGGCCGACAGTGCCCGCACCCAGGCTGGCAACGACGTCACGGGAGCCTCGAGTTCCGGTGCTTCGCCGATCATGATCGCCGAGCATGCGGCAGCCAGGTCGGCCACGACGATCGGCCAGGACGCCGCGTCGATCGCGAGCCGGTGCACGACCAGCCACAGCAGGCCGGTCTGCTCGTCGTCGGTCGGGTCGATCCACACGGTCTGGACCAGATGCCCGGCGGCCGGGTCCAGCCGATCGAGGGCGTAGTCGAGTTCGCGGTCGGCCACGGCCATGGGCTCATGGGGTGTGGTGACGTGCCGGACCAGGTCGTCCGCCGGGACCGCGTCTGTCGGCCGGATGTCGATGAACCAATCGCCGGCGAGGCCGGAATCCGACCCTGACGTGCGTGGTATCGCGCGGAGCATGTCGTGGCGATCGAGGACAGCCTGCAGGGCTGCCGTGAGGACCGATCGGTCGACTCCGTGCGGGACCGTCAGGAGCAGCGCTTGGGCGTCGCGAGTGATCCCACCTGCGCGATCGAGCATCTCGTAGGCGATCGGCGTGCGGGTGAGTCCCATGTCGCCGGGCAGCGCCGGCAACGCGGACCCGAGATCGGTGGCGGCAGCAGCCAGCCCGGCCACGGTCTTGTGTTCGAAGACATCCTGAGCGCTGAACTCGAGCCCGAAGGCCCGTGCGCGCGCCACCAGTTGCACCGAGCTGATGCTGTCGCCGCCGAGCGCGAAGAAGCTCTCATCCGTGCCGACCGTAGCGACGCCGAGCAGCTCGGCGTACAACCGGGCGATGGTGTGCTCGCGCGGCGTGGACGCAGCCCGGCCCGAACCGGCAGGAGCGGTGAGGTCGGGCTGCGGGAGAGCCTTCCGGTCGACTTTTCCGGTCGGGCTCATGGGTATCGCATCGAGGAGTGTGATCGCCGAAGGCACCATGGTGGGCGGGAGAATTTCCGCGGCGAATGCCTGCAGTGACGTGGGATCGATGTCGGCGCCCGCGCTCGGCAGCACATAGGACACGAGAATCGTCGCGCCCGACGGTGTCGGCGTGCCGACGGTGACGGCGAAGTCGACGGCATCGTGGCTGGTCAACACGGAATCGATCTCACTGAGTTCGATCCGGACGCCGCGGATCTTCACCTGGAAGTCACTGCGGCCCAGATACTCCAGCGACAGTTCCCGCGCCGATCCCTCGGTTGCCCGGTCGTCGAGCCCGGACCAGCGCACCAGATCTCCGGTGCGGTACATCCGGGCACCCGAACCGAAGGGATCGGCGACGAAATGGTCCGCGGTCAGGCCGGGCTGTCCCTGGTAGCCCCTGGCCACACCCGGTCCGGCCAAGTAGAGCTCGCCGACCGCCCCGACCGGGACGGGCCGAAGCCTGCGATCGAGCACCATCGCCGACACTCCGCGAGCCGGGCCGCCGATCGTGATCGGCTGGCCGGCCCGCATCGCCGCGCTGAAGGTGGCCGAGATCGTGGTCTCGGTGGGTCCGTAACTGTTGACGATCTGAACATGGGGCGCCCACCGGGATACCAGCTCCGGCGGGCAGACATCGCCGCCGACGACAACACAGGCGAGTTCTTCCAGCGCGGTCGGATCGACCGTTGCCAGCACCGCGGGCGTCACGTGCAGCCGATTGACCCGCTGTTCCCGCAGGAGGGCGGTGAGCTGTTCCCCGGCATAGGCGTCCGGCGCTGCTACCACGACAGTCGCCGCCGACACGAAAGCTATCAGCAGCTCCTCGATCGAGGCGTCGAAGCTCGGTGAGGCGACCTGGGCAACCCGCGATCGGGTGGACAACGGTACATCGCCGATCGCGCTGTGCACCAGGTTGATCAGACCGCGATGACCGACGACCACACCCTTCGGCTTGCCGGTCGACCCCGACGTGTAGATCAGGTAGGCGCTGTTGTCGACATGGATCGGAGCGAGCCGGTCGGCATCGGTGATCGACGACGCCGGTATGGCCGCATACCGTTCGTCGAGGGCCGGATCGTCGATCACCAGCCAATCCATCTCGTCGGGCAAGGTGTCGCGTGCCCCGGTGACCGTGAGCCCGATTCGAGCGCCGCTGTCGGCGATCATGTGGCCGATCCGCTGGGTCGGGTACCGCGGGTCGATGGGAACGAACGCCGCACCGGTCTTGGCTACCGCCCAGATCGCCGTCACCGAATCGGCCGATCGCGACATCGCCACAGCGACTGCGGTTTCCGGGCCCGCACCGGCACCGATCAGCATCCGAGCCAGCCGGTTCGACTGTTCATCGAGCTGGCGGTAGGTCATCCGCCGGTCACCGGCGATCACGGCCACCCCGTCCGGATTCGACCGGGGCCCCGCCGCCAGCAGGTCCGGCAGCAGCACCGGCTCCGATCCCGAAGGCCCGCGGGCGGGCACGATCGCGGCGTGTTCACCGGGTGACAGCAGCGGCACCGACGATGCCGGGGTATCGAGACCGGCGGTGACGAACTCGTGCAGGAACTCGATGAAACGGTGGTAGTGCCGACCGAGTTCGGCCTCGGTGTACAGGTTCGGGTTCGCCTGGAAGTCCAGGTGTGTGCTTTCCGTACCCCGGGCCGGATACAGGTTCACGAACAGGTCCTCGATCAGCCCGGAGGTGAGCACATGCAAGTCGCCGACGACGCCGCCGAGATCGATGACCCGGTCGGAGGGCATGATGTTCACCGACGGTCCGAACGATGCGGCGCGGTCGCTGCTGAAACCGAGATCCCGGAAGATGTCCTCCTGGCGATACCGTTGCCGACGCAGCGCCCCGGTCAGTTCGTGCTGAGCCGACCGTATCAACGCGCCGACGGTGGGATCGGTACCGATGCCGAGCCGCAACGGCACGACGTTGGCGATCATGCCGCCGGACCGGCGCAACGAGGCGTTGGTTCGTGCCGATACCGGCAGGCTCAGGCTGACCGTATCCTCGCCGGTCATCCGCGCGAGATAGACACCGAACGCCGCGACGACCACGGGCGCTACCTGCGAATTCGCTGCTGCCGCGATGGCGTCCATGGCGGCCGCGGTCACCGCGGTCAGTGCACCTCCCACCCGCACGGGATGCGAGTCCGCGTCGGCGGTGCGGCCGGACAGGCTCACCGGGGCCGGCGCGTCGGCAAGGTGGTCTCGCCAGTACTCACGATCCGCGGCGAACCGTTCGGAGTCGCGGTATTCGGCGTCTGCTCGCACGATCTCGCGCAGGTCGTCGGCGTTGCACGGAGGGGGCGGGTCGCCGGCCTTGGCAGCCGAGTACAGCTGAGCGACCCGCTGCATGATCGTCATCGCCGCGTATCCGTCCAAGGCGATGTGATGGATCCGCGAATAGAAGTAGTAATGAGCCGTTCCGACCCGCAGGAGCGCCGAGTGCACCAGTCGGTCGCTCACCATGTCCAGCGGTGCGGTGTACTCGCGAGTCATCCAGTCCCGCGCCGCCCGGATCGGGTCCTGGCATTCGTGGAAGTCGATCTGGGGCATCGTCTCGTCAAGGGTGTCGTCGATCATCTGGTACGGCACGCCGTTGGTCTCGGCCAACCGCAGAAACCCCGACCCGAACTCCCGTGCCGCCCGGCGGCTGCACACCGTCAGCAGCTCGCCGTCCACCTCGCCGACAAACTCCACATAGTGGGCGATCGAGATGGGTATTTCCTTACCGGCGATGTGCTGGGCAAACCAGATACCCCGCTGGGCCGCCGACAATCCGAACGCCGAGGTCGGCACGGTGGGAGTTTCGCGCCATTCTTCGGTTTTGTACGGTTGTTCGCTCACACATATCCCCTGACTCGCGTTCGTGCCCGGTCAAAGCGCAGAACTCCTGTCAGCCTCAATCTGGTATCGATATGCACCAGACCGCAAGCCGGGCTGATCTGTGTCGATTGATTGCGCTATGCCACCCGGTGATTTCATCAGTGAACAGCCGAAAATGCGCTGAGCAGAATAGAGAAGGGAAGGGCTGGAGCTGTTCCCTGCTGAGGATTAAACATCTATTTCCGGCCGATACTAGCCAAGACGGGAAGGCGCGTCGACCCTGAATATCGACGGCCGCGCAAGCGCCCGGCACCCAGCTCCGCGTGGCTCGCCCAGATGGGTCGGGAGGCTTCGTCTCATGACGGGACGAAGTCCGTTAGTTCGACGAAACATCCATCGGACCTGCGTAAATGTGCGGTGCGAATGGTCGCCGACTGCGACCGGCTGGACTCGGAGCGGCACCGCTCAGCGCTGTCTCCGTCGCTCCCGAGCCTGTCGGAGTCACCTCACTGAGCCGTCGAACCGGACCGAACAGCCATTTTATTTGTCACAGAATATCGGCAATCGAATATCAATTCGTATTCGCCGGGTTCAGCGTCGAAAGTCACGGTACCGCGCGGGTGCAGAAATGCGGCATGGGCAGGCGGTTCAGTGACTGGGACGCAACGGGGGTAGAGAAATAGGGCTGCGGTGCCGTATCCTCCACCATCAGCCATGGATCGACCGTATCGCGCCGCTCCTGGTTTGTTGTCGTTCCCTTTTCGCCTGCGCGGGCGCTAATTTGTTCGCGTCGGCGGGTGATGCCAGGTTTTCGGGTAACGATTTCGCCAAGTGTCATCGACTTCGGGTATCGACTGGGATTCTTGCGAGTGTGGCCGCGACATCCGCGGATCGGCGTGCCTGCTCAGCGGTGACCGGTTCGTGGGTGATGAACAGCCGGTGGAACAGCGGTGCGATGGCGAGCCGGATGATCTCGGCCGCGTCGATGTCCGGCTCGACCTCACCGCGCACGATCGCCCGCCGCACGATCGCCGCCGCCTCGTCGTGGCGTGCGGCGTAGAAGCCGCGCAGCGCGGCGGCGGCGTCGGGATGCTGCATGCCCGCTGCGACAAAGGCTGTTGCCACGGTGCCTGCGTCGGGATCGGCGAAGCTCGAGCGAACCAGCTCGGTGAGCGCACGGAGATCGCCGGTGAGGGTGCCTGTATCCGGGATCGGCCACGACTGTTCCGCGGCGCGCTCGAGCGCGTCGGCGACGAGGCCCTCCGGTCCGCGCCAGCGCCGGTAGACGGTGGTCTTGTGTACCCCGGCCCGCTGGGTGACCGCATCCACGGTGAGGCCCTGGTAGCCGTGCTCGGCGAGTTCGGCCGTCGTCGCGTCGAGAACAGCTTCCCTGACCCGCGCGCTACGTCCGCCGGGGCGTCGATGCGGTTCCAAAAACTACTCCTGTTGCGTTAGTTGTTGGAGGTTTGTATGGTTAAAGCTACACGAGTCGCGATTGGAGCATTGTTTGACCACTCAACTGTCCCTGCGCGGAGTATCGAAGTCCTATGCGGACGGACGAGCCGACCAACCACCTGTCGCTCACCATGGTCGACGAGGTGGAACGGGCGCTGAGCGAATACCGGGGTGCGGTGGTCGTGGTGTCGCACGATCGGGCGTTGCGCCGTCGTTTCCGGGGAATACAGAAGGGAATTGAGAACTTTGGCTGAGATCGTGCAAGTGATCGACGTGCCGGGCGCGCCTTATGGGATCACCGTCGGCCCCGATGAGGCGCTGTGGTTCACACTGGTCGCGCAGGGCGCGATCGGACGATTCGCGGCGGGGCTCGTGCAGGTCCATCCACTCGAACCGTCCGACGGACAACCCACGGTGATCGTTGCCGGTTCCGGTAATGCGTTGTGGTTCACCGAGTTTCAGGGCGGCAGGCTCGGGCGGATCACCGTCGACGGTGTGGTGACGAGCATGTCGATGGACGGACCCTATGGTGCGTGTGTCGGGCCGGACGGGGCCCTCTGGTTCACCGAATTGCAGGCGGGTCGGGTCGGGCGACTGGCCCCGGACGGCACCATCACCCGCGTCGAGGTCGACGGCATGCCCTCGATGATCACACCGGGGCCCGATGGTGCACTGTGGCTCACGGTCAACCAGGGCAACGCGATCGCCCGCATCGACAATGACCTCGCGGTCCGGGTCCATCCGCTCCCGACGGCCGCGGCCGCGCCGGTCGGCATCACCGCGGGCCCCGACGACGCACTCTGGTTCACCGAAATCGGCGCAGGTGCCATCGGCCGCATCGACCTCGACGGCACCATCGCCGAATTCACCCTCCCGGACACCGCCGCTCGCCCGCACGCGATCGTGGCAGGTCCCGACGGTGCCCTGTGGTTCACCGAGTGGGCGAGCTGCCGTCTCGGCCGGATCGCCACCGACGGCACGATCACCCACCTCGACCTACCGGGCGCCGAACCGCACGGACTCACCGTCGACCCCGCCGGATACCTCTGGGTAGCGATGGAATCCGGTGCGCTGGTGCAGGTTTCGCCGTAATGATGCCGGTGTCGCGCGCACGGCCATCCGAACCTAGGGCGTGGTGAGCGCCTTGACCACCGCGGTGCCGAAGCCGAGGTCGTTGCTCGCCGGCATCCGGATGTAGGTGCCGCCCGTGCGGTCGGCGAGGGTCTGCAGGGTTTGGGTGCCCTCGCCGCCGACCACGACGACGTCGAGGCGGATGGGCTTGCGCGCATCGGTCGCTGCGGTGATCTCGCTGACCAGCGTGGTGCCGGTCAGCGTCGAATCGTCGTCGGGGCCGTCGGTGATCAGCAGGATCGAGTTCGTGCGACCGGGGGAGTATCCGGCCACCGCGGCGCGGTAGGCGGCGAGCAGGGTCGGATACGCCTGGTCCGCGGTGAGCTGGCTCGGTTTGACCGAGGTGACCGCCGTGCCGACCGCGTTGCGTTGGGAGTTGGTGAGCAGGTCGGTGGCCACCTGCACCTTGTACGGGGTGGTGCCGTCGATGTTCTTACCGAACGTCCACAGGCCGAGCCCGAAATCGGGCGGCATCACCTGCAGTGTCGAGGCGACGGCGGCGATCGCGTTCGACAGCCTGGTGGTCGATCCCTCCGCGGTACCCATCGACGACGACACATCGAGCAAGACCGTGGCGTTCACGCCGAGGACCGGGTTGGCCAGCGTCGACTGCACCTTCTCCAGTGCCGCGCGCGGCGGATTCGCCGGTGCCGAGCCGATGGCTGGCCCGAAGCCCTCGGTGGCGAGCGCGCCCGCCTGCTCCGGCGCGCGCAGGAAGTCGATGAACCGCGACGCGATCAGATTCTGGGTCTTGTCGACCCACGGACCTGACAGCAGCGCCGCCGGATAGTCGGCCAGTGGCGCGGAGCCGACCGGCCGGAACGCGGTGAGGCCACCGGTGCCGAGTTGCTGCTGGGTCGCGGCGACCGCGTGCACCGCATCGTCGGTGGGGTTCGCGGTGATCTCCGACATGGCGGTCATCAGGTCGGCCGGTGTCTGCGCGCCCGCGGCGAGCCCGGAGATCGCGGCGACGACCTGACCGGATCCGGCGGCCTGCTCGGTCAACGGTTCGGTGCCCGAGACTGCGGCGCCGATCGATGCCGCGGCGGCGGTCGTCGCGTCACCCGGGGGCAGGGCCATCTGCAGCCCACCCCACCCGCTCAGACCGACTTCGTCGAGCGAGCCCTGCTGCAGTCGCGGCAGGTCGGCCCACGTGATCTGGTTTTGCTCCAGCGCCTGGCGCAGGGCATCGGGCACGCCGAGCACGATCGGGCTGGTGGCGATGGAGGCGGGCGTGCCCTCGATCAGACCGGGCACCCGAACCAGCTCGACAGTGCGGCTCGAATCGGCGATCCACAGGCCCGGCTTCGGACCGAGCGCCGGATCCCACGTCGCCGTATCGGCCAGGCCGCCTGCCAGGGCGCTCGACGGGCGTGCCGACACCTTCACCTGGGCGCAGTGGTCACGCACCCGAGGCTTGGTCGCGTTGAAGCGCTCGGCCGCGCCCCGCACCGGACCCGCGATCGCCGGGTCCACCGTGACATCGAGGGCCGCGGCCCCTTCGACGCACTCGGCGGCCGCCGCGACATCGGAGGTCTCGGCACGATCGCTGAGCTGGAACCATGCGAACACGGCGACGATCACCAGGATCAGTGCCGATGCCGCGATAACCGGACCCTTGCTGATACTTCGAGATCTGGTCCCGTTGCGATGCGTACCCACGCGGCAAGTTTAAGGACACCGCGTCGTACCGCAGCACAGTGCATACCCCGACGCATCGCCGCAGGTCACAGCGATGCCGCCGGGGCGGACGACGCGTCCGGGTGTGGCCGGGTGCCCGTGCGGGCACCCGGCCGAAGCGCGATCACGCCCTGATCACGCGACCACGGTCGTACTCACGACCACCCCACACCCCCGACTGACCCGTCTGCGCCGCGTACTCGGCGCACCCCGCGAGCAACGGGCAACCGGCGCAGATCCCGCGGGCGTAGTCGAAGTCCTGCGACGGGTACGGAAACCACGCCTCGTGGTTGGGGTCACCGCGGCAGGCGGCGCGATGCCACTGCCCCGAATCGGACAGGGTCAGCAGTTCGGTCAGTGCGAGGTCGGTGGTGGTCACGGCGCGTACTCCTTCCAGATCCGGCGCTGCTTGCGGGCGAGCGGGTCGGGAGCCTTGGGCTCCCACAGCAGCCGCATCCCCGCCTCTTCCGGGGTGCGGTCGGCCTTGCCCGCGTTGCACGGTGCGCAGCAGGCGACGAGATTGCTCCAGGTATTGGGTCCGCCCCGGCTGCGCGGGCGGATGTGGTCGACGGTGTGGGCCCAGTCGGCGCAGTAACCGCACCGATGCTTGTCGCGGCGCAACACCCCGGCCAGCGTGGCGCGGCTGTCGTCACCGATCGGCGCGACGTGTGCCAGGTAGACGTAGCGCACCAACCGGATCGTCTCCGGCAGGCCGATCACCAGGTGCTGCGACCGGATGGGGAAGTGCGGCACCCGCTCGATCACGGTCTCCGCGGCGCCGCTGATCAGCAATGTCACGGCCCGATCGGCGGTGATCTCGTCGAGGGCCTCGTAGCTGGCGTTGAGCACGAGCACCCTCGTGTGTATCCAGGTGTCGGCAGCGGGAGCCGTCGGGTCGACGGCATGACGAATCATCAT
The DNA here is from genome assembly GCF_042719755.1 of Nocardia sp. NPDC058519. Taxonomy (NCBI): domain Bacteria; kingdom Bacillati; phylum Actinomycetota; class Actinomycetes; order Mycobacteriales; family Nocardiaceae; genus Nocardia; species Nocardia sp. NPDC058519. The sequence continues at coordinate 232,402 of NZ_JBHXNK010000007.1, forward strand.
GGGAATCACCATGTTTCGAGAGAAGTGAACGTCAGGAGCAGAAGGGACTCGGGCCGGTCAGGCCACGGCCAGGAGACGGCCGGAGCCATCGATATCCAGGCGCATCGCGCTATGGACCGAATTCGCGCGGCGATAGGTCTTATCCGATTCTCGCTGTGGCGCTTGCTGTTTCACGGCCGTCTCCTCCTCTCGATGCTGCTCGTCGGTTCCTCGCCCGATGCGAATCACCTGCGTGAAATCATGGTGACATACCGTGTCCGAAATGTCGGCTGATTATTTTCGGTCGGCGGCGATGAGTTCGGCGCAGCGTTCGCCGACGAGCATGACGGTGATGTTCGGGTTCACCGTGGTGTGCGCGGGGAATACCGAGGCGTCGGCGACACGCAGACCGTCGACCCCCTTGACCCGCAGCTCCGGGTCGAGGGGGCTCATCGGATCGTCGACCGACCCCATGCGGACCGTGCCGGCCGGGTGGTAGACGGTGTTGTGGGTCCGGCGGACGTAGTCGGCTAGTTCGGCGTCGGTCTGCACGTCCGGCCCCGGATACAGCTCACGTTTCACCCAGTCCGACAGCGGCGCGGTCGCGGCGATCTCGCGGGCCTTGCGCAGACCGGCGATCATCACCCGCATGTCGTGACCCTCTGGATCGGTGAAGTAGCGCGGGTCGACCTTCGGCTTGTCCCGGAAGTCGCGCGAGCGCAATCGCACGGTGCCGCGCGAGCGGGCATGGGTGACGTTCGGCGTCAGGCAGAAGGTGTTCTCGGCGGTCGGATACCCCTGTCGCAGCGTGTGCATGTCGAAGGGGACGCTGCCGTAATGCATCATCAGATCCGGCCGGTCGAGGCCGTCCTCGGTCGGCGCGAAGATGCCCGCCTCCCACCACTGCGTGGAGCTGTCCACCATCGGTCGCGTCGTTTCGAAACCGATCACGCCCTCCGGGTGATCCTGCAGGTTCGCGCCGACACCGGGGGAGTCGACGATCACGTCGATTCCGTTCTCGCGCAGGTGAACCGTGGGTCCGATGCCCGACAGCATGAGCAGCTTCGGCGAGTCGATGGCGCCGGCGGAGACGACCACCTCTCGGTTCGCGGTGATCCGGGTGGTGCGGCCGAACGCGTTGTCGGTGATGTCGACCCCGACGGCTCGCCCGTTCTCGATCACGATCTTCTTGACCCAGGCGCCCGTTCGAACGGTGAGGTTCGGCCGGTCGAGATGGGGGTGCAGATAGCTGACCGACGACGACGAGCGCGTCCCGTCGGAACGCCGGTTGATCTGAAAGAAGTTGGCGCCGTTGAGAACTGTGCGTCCCGAGTTGAACTCGGCGCGCGGAATGCCGACCGCTTCGCAGGCGTCGAGCAAGGCCACACCGCACGGATCGTTCGGTGGCACCGTCATGATGTGCACCGGGCCGCTGCGACCATGGTGCTCGCCGGGGGCGTCGTTGGTCTCGATCCGCGGATACAGCCGGTACACCGAATCGGCACCCCATCCGGTGGCGCCGTGCTCGTGTTCCCAGGAGTCCAGGTCCTCGCGCGGGGCCCAGAACGCGATGCAGCTGTTGTGCGACGAGCAGCCACCGAGCACCTTGGCACGGGCGTGGCGCATGAACGAATTGCCGTTCTCCTGCGGCTCGATGGGGTAGTCCCAGTCGTAGCCCGACTCCAGGAGTTCCATCCAGCGGTCGAGCCGCAGGATGGCCGGGTCGTCGACATCGGACGGTCCCGCCTCGAGCAGGCAGACGGTCACCGACGGGTCCTCCGACAACCGCGACGCGACGGCCGCTCCCGCGGAACCGCCGCCGACGATTACGTAATCGTATGAGGTCATCGCTGTTCCTCCCGATCGGCGAACCAGCCGGTGACGCCCGGCCGGAGGTTCTCGTAGACGTGTTTGGCCTCGCGATACTCGTGCAGCCCGGACGGACCGAGCTCGCGGCCGACGCCCGAGCGGCCGAAGCCACCCCACTCGGCCTGCGGCAGATACGGCCCGAAGTCGTTGACCCACACCGTGCCGTGGCGCAGCCGGGCGGCGACGCGGCGCGCGCGTGCGGCGTCACCGGACCACACCGCGCCCGCGAGACCGTATTCGGTGTCGTTGGCGATGGTGACGGCCTCGTCCTCGGTGATGAAGGTCTCCACGGTCACGGTGGGCCCGAACGCTTCGTCGTGCACACACGCCATCGCGCGGGTGGCGCCGTCGATGACCGTCGGCCGGTAGAACCAGCCCCCGTCGAGGTTCCCGGAGCCCTCGTCGCCGGTGGCGAACGCACCACCGGTGCGGATGACAGCACCCTCGGCGCGGGCCTGTTCGACATAGGCGTTCACCTTGTCGCGATGGGCCGCCGAGATCAGCGGCCCGGCCTCGGTGCCCTCGGCGAAGGGCAACCCGAGCCGGATCTGCTCGGCGCGGCGCACCAGCTCGTCGACGAAACGGTCGTGTGCCGATGCCTCGACAACCAGGCGCGCGCCCGCCGAGCACACCTGGCCGGAGTGCAGGAACGCCGCGTTCAGCGCGTTGTCGACGCTCGCGGCCAGCCGGTCGTCGGTGTCGCAGGCGTCGGCGAAGACGACATTCGGGTTCTTGCCACCCAGTTCGAGCGCCACCTTCTTGACCGTGGCGGCCGCCTCGCGCGCGATGATCTTGCCGGTGGCCAGCCCGCCGGTGAAGGAGACCAGGTCGACATCGGGATGCTCCGACAGCGGCGCACCCGCGGTGGCGCCCGCTCCGAGCACCAGATTGGCCACCCCGGCGGGCACGCCGAGGTCGTCGAGCACCGACATCAGCAGAATCGCGGTGTGGGGGGTCAGCTCGGCCGGTTTGAGCACGAACGTATTGCCTGCCGCCAGCGCCGGGGCGACTTTCCAGGCCGCCTGCAACAGCGGGTAGTTCCACGGCGTGATCAACCCGCACACACCGACCGGTTCGTAGACGACGCGGGAGTCGATGTCGGGGGAGCCCGCGTCGACGACACGGCCCGCGTCGTCGGCGGCGAGCTTGCCGAAATACCGGAAGCAGTTGGCGATATCGGACATGTCGATGTCGGACTCGTAGGGCCGCTTGCCGGTGTCGAGGGTTTCGGCGCGCGCGAACTCGGCCCGCCTGGCGTCGATCGCGTCGGCGACGCGCAGTAGCAGGTCGCCCCGTTCGGTGGCACCGGTCCGGCGCCACGACCCGTTGTCGAAGGCCCGGCGGGCCGCGGCGATCGCGGCGACGGTGTCGTCTCGGCCCGCCTCGGCGACGACGCCGACGAGGGAACCGTCTGCCGGACAACGGATGTCGCGAGTCTGTCCAGATGCCGACGGTCGCCAGGCGCCGTCGATATAGAGGGTGTCGCTCATGATGGATCCCTTCACAGATCGCTGTCGGTGCTGTCGACGTCGCTGGATTCGGGTTCGTGGTGATCGGTCGCCGCACGGCGCAGGTGCAGATAGCCGAGGTGGCGTTCGTACTGGTCGAGAATGTCGCCGATGATCTGCTCGCGGCTGTAGCCGTTGAGTGAGTAGCCCTGCGATCCCTCGGCCAGGTATACCTCGCAGCGGAAGTAGCGATCGTCGGACCGCTGCGCGAGCACGGCATAGGTCGGGGCCGGTGCCGAAACCGGCCAGATGCCGTACTCGAACCGGGGCTCACTGGCCTGATCGACCACCAGACGCGGTGACGGAAGACCCTCGTTGGACGAGGAATCGTCGATCGTCGCCGTCATACCCATGTGCTCGAATTCCGCCGCGACATCGTGCATCGCCGGATCGACGGTGCCGGTGATGAATTTGCGACTCGCCGCGGCGCCCGGGTAATTGATGGTCGAGAGCAACCGGCGACGCCAGCTGCTGAGTTCGGCCGGTCCGCGGCCGGCGGCGAAAGCCTTGGGCAGCGAAGTGCGGTAACTGTCGAGTTTGAAGGACTCGTTGTGGACGGCGCGCAACATCGCTATGCCGATCAGCGCCAACACGAACGAGAACGGCAGCCCCATGATGATGGTGGCGTTCTGCAGGGTCTTGATGGACCCGCCCGCACCGGCGAACAGCATCGACAAGGTGAGCACCCCGATCGCGGCCGACCAGAAGATCCGGGTGCCGGTGGCGCAGTCGGCCATCGGATCGGGCAGTTTCGAGGTGAAGTTGCCCATCACCAGCGACCCCGAATCGGCGGTTGTCACGTAGAAGAGCAGCCCGGTGATGGTCGCGATCCCGAGCAACAGGGTCGCGCCGGGATATTTCTCGAGCAGGGAGTAGAAGCCGAGTTCGGCTCGGTCCGCGGTCTGCTCGGCGAAGACTCTGTCGTCCCTGGCGACCTCGAGTGCGCTGTTGCCGAAGATCGAGATCCACATCAGGGTGAAGCTGAACGGCACGACGAGCACCCCGAAGATGAACTGGCGCAGCGTGCGTCCGCGCGAGATACGCGCGAGGAAAAGGCCGACGAACGGCGCCCAGGCCACCCACCACGCCCAGAAGAACAGCGTCCAGCTGTCCAGCCAGGTCGACGGCGCGTTCGCAGTCTCCGGATTGCGCTCCCAGGCGAAGGTGTCGAGGGTCCGGTCGGGGAAGGTCGAGAGGTAGTCGCCCGCGTTCTGGGCCAGGCCGTTGAGCAGGAAATCGGTGTTGCCCGCCACCAGGATGTAGATCAGCAGCGCGATCGCCATGATGACGTTGAGCTCCGACAATCGCCGGATGCCCTTGTCGACGCCGGTGGTAGCGGAGATCGTGGTGATGGCCACCGACAGCGCGATGAGCCCGATCTGGGCGGCCTTGCCCTGGGGGACCCCGAACATCTGGTGCAGGCCGTAGTTGAGCTGGACGATGCCGATGCCCAGCGAGGTGGCGATGCCGAAGATGGTGCCGAGCACCGCGGCCACGTCGATCGCGTCGCCCCACCGGCCGTGCACGCGCTTGCCGAAGATCGGATAGAGCGCGGCACGGATCGTCAGCGGCAGGTTGTGCCGGAACGCGAAGTAGGCGAGGGCGCCGCCCATCAGCGCGTACATCGCCCAGCCGGTGATGCCGTAGTGGAAGATCGTCCAGGCCACCGCGTCGCGGGCGGTCTCGTTGGTGCCGGGCTCGCCGAGCGGGGGCCGCAGGTAGTTGTAGACGGGCTCGGCGACCGAGAAGAACATCAGGTCGATGCCGATCCCCGCCGCGAACAGCATCGAGGTCCAGGAGAACAGGCTGTACTCCGGCCGTGATTCCTCCGGCCCCAGCCGGTAGCGGCCGTACCGGCTGGCGCCGAGGAAGACCACGAGGCCGAGGATGACCGTGGCGAGCACGAAATACCACCAGCCGAACCAGGTGGTGGTGAAGGTCTTGACCTCGCCGACAATGGTTTCGGCGCTCGACGGCGAGGCCAGGGCCCAGATCCCGAAGGCGAGCACGGTGCCCGCCGAGAAGAGGAACACCGGCTTGTTGACCGAGCGCCGCTCGGTGACGGGGTGTACCGGGACCACGTCCTGCGCGGTCCCGGTAGGTGTCGGCTCAGTGCCGTTGTCTCCGGGTTTGCTGACACCGCCCATGCGAGGCAGGTTAGTTCGTGCTCACCCGCAGATCGGGGACCTTCAGTGGTTGCCGACCTCGTGTTCCAGCCTGCGCGCCACCAGATCACGCGCTTGTTCGCGCAGCGCGGGCCGGTAGCCACTCGGATACACCGGGTCTCCCGGCGCGTAGTTCTTGAGCACTTCCTTGGCGAGCGTGATCTTGTGGACTTCGGTCGGGCCGTCGGCGATGGCCATGACCTCGGCGTAGGTGGTCATGTCGAGGAAGGGGAGGTCGGTGCTCACGCCCATCGCGCCGTGCAGATGCAGTGCGCGGCGGGCGATGTCGTTCATGACGGTCGGCATGGCGATCTTGATGGCGGCGATGTCCTTGCGGACGGCGCGGTAGTCCTGGGCCTGGTCGATGCGCCAGGCGGTGCGCAGGACCAGCAGCCGGAACTGCTCCATCTGGATCCAGCTGTCGGCGATGCGTTCCTGGGTCATCTGGAAGCCGCCGACGACACCCTTGCGGGCCGGGCGTGACACCGCGCGCTCGCACATCATGTCGAAGGCTTTGCGTACCAACGCGACCGTGCGCATCGCGTGGTGCACGCGGCCGCCGCCCAGACGGGTCTGCGCGACGATGAACCCCGCGCCTTCCGCGCCGAGCAGATGATCGGCAGGCACCCGGACATCGGTGAATCGCAGGTGTCCTTCATGTTCGCTGAACCCGGGGACGGTGAAGTTGCGTACCAGTTCGAGGCCCGGCGCATCGGCGGGGACGATGAACATCGACAACCGCTGATGCGGTTCGGCCGCGGCATCGGTCACCACCATCACGATGTGGAAGGTGGCGAACTCCGCGGCGGAGTTGAACCACTTCTCCCCGTTGATCACCCACTCGTCACCGTCGCGCACCGCGGTGGTGCGGAACGCGGTCGGGTCCGAGCCGCCGGTGGGTTCGGTCATCGCGTAGCAGGAGCCGATCTCGCCATCGAGCAACGGCCGCAGGTATTTCGCCTTCTGCTCCTCGGTCCCGAAGTGCGCCAGGATCTCGGCGTTGCCGGAATCCGGTGCCTGACAACCGAAGACGAGCGGCGCCCACATCGAGGTGCCGAGCACTTCGTTGAGCAGTGCCAGCTTCAGCTGACCGAAACCGGGACCGCCGAGCTCGGGACCGAGATGGCAGGCCCACAGGCCCTGATCCTTGACCTGCTGTTGCAGCGGCCGCATCAGCGCCCGGATCTCGGGGTCGGTCCGGTCATAGGGATTGGGGTAGAGCAGATCCAGGGGCTCGACCTCGGTGCGGACGAACTCCGCCACCCAGTCGAGCTTGCGCTGGTACTCCGGATCGGTCTCGAAATCCCAAGCCATGGTCAGCCTTTCGTGTTGTCGTCCGTGGCGTGGAGCCCGGACAGGACGGTCTCGGTGAGGATGTCGGCGATCTCGGCGGGGGAGTGGGTGCCGCGCTCGCGGTACCAGTAGCCGAGGGAATTGAGCATGCCGAGGATGCCGTTGGTGACGATGTGGTCGGCGGTGCGCAGCTGCCCCGCCGCGTGGCCCGCGTCGATGACGTCTTGCCAGTGGTGCTGTAGCCGATCGCGGAGCTGCTGCAGGACGACGGCGTGTTCGTGGGTCAGTGCGTCGGCGTCGCGCAGGTGCACGGCCACCGCGCGCCGATGCGTGACGATCAGTTCGACATGGCTGCGGATCAGCCGGCGCAGCGTCTCGACCGGGTCGGCGCCTGCCTCGACGATGCGTTCGGCATCGGCGAGCAGCAGCCGGGTGTAGTCGCGCAGGATCGCCCACAGCAGGTCTTCCTTCGACCCGATGTGGTAGTACAGCGCACCCCGCTGGACGTCGGCTCTCGCGCCGATCTCGGCGACGCCGGTGGCATGGAAACCGCGTTCGGCGAACAGCTCGAGTGCCGCGTGGTGGATCCGCTCGCGCGTGTCCGCGCGCTCGGTGGCGCGGGGACGGCCGCGACGACGCACAGGGGACGACGGTTCGGTGGTCACGGCGCCTCCGTTCGGTCCGGCTCGCGACTTAATGTTCCGATCAGTACATTAATTGTCCGCGCACCTACAATCAAGGGGTGACCCGCCGCGCCCATGCCGCCGACCTCGGTGGCTCGGCGTGGCGGAATGGACGGAGCCCGCAGGGCGTTCGAACCCACACGAGGTGTCACCTCTACCCACGGGTAACATGACATCGACTTTTCCCACCCGGTTTTCACCAAAGTGAGGCAGTAGATGACAGAGCGGATTCAGGTCGGCGGGCTCCAGGTGGCGAGCGTTCTTCACGATTTCATCGAGAACGAGGCGCTCCCCGGTACCGGCGTAGATTCCGCCGCGTTCTGGGCCGGTGCCGAGCAGATCATCAACGACCTCGCCCCGCGTAACCGCGCTCTGCTCGCCGAGCGCGACGAGTTCCAGGGCAAGCTCGATGCTTGGCACGGCGAGAACCCGGGCACCGGCTACGACAAGGCCGCATACAAGCAGTTCCTGACCGAGATCGGTTACCTGCGGCCCGAGCCCGCGCCGTTCCAGATCGGCACCGGCAACGTCGACGCCGAGATCGCCACCACCGCGGGCCCGCAGCTCGTGGTGCCGGTGATGAACGCGCGCTTCGCGATCAACGCCGCCAACGCGCGCTGGGGTTCGCTCTACGACGCGCTCTACGGCACCGACGCCATTCCCGAGGCCAACGGCGCCGAGAAGGGCAGCGGCTACAACCGCGTGCGCGGCGACAAGGTCATCGAGTGGGGCCGCAACTTCCTCGACGACGCGGTTACCCTGATCACCGGTTCGCACCTCGGCTCGGCGTACTACAAGATCGTCGACGGCGAGCTCGAGGTCGGCCTGGAAGACGGCACCGACATCGGTCTGGCCGACGCCTCGCAGCTGTTGGGCTACCTCGGTGACCCCGAGGCCCCGACCTCGCTGTTGTTCAAGCACAACGGCCTGCACATCGAGCTGCAGATCGACGCGAACTCGCCGATCGGCTCGACCGACACCGCCGGTGTCAAGGACATCGTGCTCGAGTCCGCGCTCACCACGATCATGGACTTCGAGGACTCGGTCGCCGCGGTCGACGCCGAGGACAAGGTCGTCTGTTACCGCAACTGGCTCGGCCTGAACAAGGGCGATCTGGCCGAAGCGGTCACCAAGAACGGCAAGACCTTCACCCGCACGATGAACCCCGACCGCGTGTTCACCGCGCTCGACGGTTCCGAGCTGGTCCTGCACGGTCGTTCGCTGCTGTTCGTGCGCAATGTCGGCCACCTGATGACCTCCGACGCGATCATCGACGCCGAGGGCAACGAGGTGCCCGAGGGCATCCTCGACGGTCTGATCACCTCGCTGATCGCCGTGCACTCGCTCAACGGTTCGGCCGCGCTGTCCAACAGCCGCACCGGCTCGGTCTACATCGTGAAGCCGAAGATGCACGGTCCCGACGAGGCCGCGTTCACCAACGAGCTGTTCGGCCGCATCGAGGACGTGCTCGGCCTGACCCGTTACACCCTCAAGGTCGGCATCATGGACGAGGAGCGCCGCACCACGGTCAACCTCGCCGCCTCCATCGAGGCCGCCAAGGAGCGCGTGGTGTTCATCAACACCGGCTTCCTCGACCGCACCGGCGACGAGATCCACACCTCCATGGAGGCCGGGCCGATGGTCCGCAAGGCCGAGATGAAGGCCCAGACCTGGATCACCTCCTACGAGGACTGGAACGTCGACACCGGCCTGGCGAAGGGCCTGAGCGGCAAGGCGCAGATCGGCAAGGGCATGTGGGCCATGCCCGACCTGATGGCGGGCATGCTCGAGCAGAAGATCGGCCACCCCAAGGCCGGCGCCAACACTGCCTGGGTGCCCTCGCCGACGGCCGCTACCCTGCACGCCACCCACTACCACCTGGTGGACGTGTTCAAGCAGCAGTCGCAGATCGCCAAGGGTGGCCCGCGTGCCACCGTCGACCAGATCCTCGAGATCCCCCTCGCGCAGTCCACCGACTGGACCGAGGAGGAGAAGCGTCAGGAGCTGGACAACAACTCCCAGGGCATCCTGGGCTACGTGGTCCGCTGGATCGATCACGGTGTCGGCTGCTCCAAGGTGCCCGACATCAACGACATCGGCCTGATGGAAGACCGTGCCACCCTGCGCATCTCGAGCCAGCTGGTCGCCAACTGGCTGCGCCACGGCATCGTCACCGAGGCCGACGTGATCGCCAGCCTCGAGCGGATGGCCCCGGTCGTCGACCGCCAGAACGCGAACGACAAGACCTACCGCCCGCTGGCCCCGAACTTCGATGACAACATCGCGTTCCAGGCCGCCAAGGAACTGGTCCTGGAAGGCACCACGCAGCCCAACGGCTACACCGAGCCGATCCTGCACCGCCGCCGCCGCGAGTTCAAGGCCGCACAGAAGTAGTGCTGTCGAGTCCTTGAAAAGTAGCTCGTAGCAGCTCTTTTCGTTTGAGGCCCCGCCTCGGAGACATCCGAGGCGGGGCCTCTGCCGTCACCGGAGATCACCTCGGATACCGGCTCGTCACGCTCAAAACGGTCACCAAAACGGTCACATACGGAACGTGCTGACATCGTCCACAGAAGTGGTCTACCAGCGGGTTCGCTTCTCTCCTTTGGGGCTGACCTTGCGGTGATCCGCCTGGTCTTGTGGCCGTCCGGTGTTTCTACAGGACCGCTTCACGGACTGCCCGATGCTCGGGCGAGTACATGTCGACGCTCGCCTTGAAATCGCCCGGCCGTCGGCGTGTCGGAGTACGACACGCAGGGGAGTCTTAGCGCGCAGCAATCAGGCGGCTAACTGGATGGTTTGCCGCATCCGCGTTCTCGCTCAATTGCTGTGCAGCGTTGCTTGCCAACCGGATAGGACATCCGCGGACGAGCGGTGTCTTCCTCAGCAAACAGGAGTCATTGGGAGATGTCGGTGCGATCGATCCTGACTGCAGGAGCGCCAGAGCGCGAGTTGGAGCTCGAGGCAACTGTTGGTGTATCCAGGCGTGGGGATAGCGCTGGTATCCGGAGGGGGATACATTCGCTATCCACAGTGGTCGACTTGCGGAAGCGCTGAAAATCGAGCCCGTTGCGTCACCGGCTCGCGCAACGGGCTCGCCTCCGCCCGCCCCGAGCTCAGCATGGGCCAGTGGTTTCGACGTCGTGTGCGCGAGACGGACGGGGAGCGCCCCGCAGGCTGAATGCCCAGGCCAGCGCAGGTGGTTGTTCTAGCCGCCGATAGCCATGTCATACCGGCGGCTATGCGGAGTCGAGTGCGCACTTCCGAACATGTTCGGCGCCAAATAGTTTCGTGCGAACGCAATGAGTGCCTGCGTGACGCTGAGCCCTGCAGCGGGGGGCTGTCGGGCTGGTTCAGCACCACTTCTCAAGACCAAGGACGGCCTGCGCACCGCGGTGGCGCAGCTGGTCGTCGACTATTGCGCGCTGGAATACGCCGCCGACGGTGACAAGCCGGCGCTCTCCGTGGTCGTCAATTGATCGCGAGTGATCGAGACTCGCCGGAACAGTCGCTGTGCGTATTCCTCAGTGGTGTCCCTTTTTCCGGCGCCTGACCCAGCGCGTGTGGACAACGATCTCCAAGTCGATCCGTCGCAACCCCCCGAAATCAGGGGGCTTCGATCCATGTCTAAATACCCGTGTTTCACACTAGGCTCGCTCGCATGCTCGTGAAACGCTTTGCTGCCCTTGCCATCGCGGTCGCCGCGTTCGGCGCCGCCTCCACCGGACTCGCCATCGCCGTGCCCGAAACACCGACGCAGCCCACCATCAGCCACGCCGCCGCGGCCGAACCGGTCGTCCTACAGACCGGCTCGGCCGTAATCGATCTACTCGCGTACATCGCTGCGGGCTGCATCGGCAGCTGGAGCCCGGCCCCGCCCGCACACTGCGTCTGACATCGACCAGGCGGGCCCGTCGGACGATCTGCGGGCCCGCGAACGGAATGACCACCACAGGCGCTGCTCGATGCTGGCCATTGTCGTGGCCGTGTTGGTGGCGCCGGCGGCGGACGAGCCGCCAACACGCTCTTCTGCCGCTGGGCGCGCGGTCGCGAACGGTCGCTTCTGCCGATGAGAGTCCGTCTGGGGGCGCCGCAGAGGGTCTCCACCGTTGCGGGATGGGCAAGCGCTGGATACATTGACGCGTGATTCTTTCAATTGGGAAGGGCGTCGTGCGCCTCAGTCGGTGATCCCCCGTAGGGCTCAGACCTCCGACGTAGCCCGTCGTGCGAGTGTTGGGTCGATCACCCGAGATCGGAAGCGCTTGCAGCGCAACCGATTGACAGCGATCAGCGAGGTCGGGTTCGATTATCGGCCCGGACCGCCCGGACCCACCGACGTCCCCCAGATCATGCCTCGCATCGATACCATCCCTCTGACCGATCTCATCGACACCTTCGAGATCAGCGCCGACATTGAGCCTGTGGGCGGCCGTTACGGTGGTTTCGTACCCCTGTTCGTCCGGTTCGAGTCAGCGATGGAGCATTTTCCGGGTTCTCTCCCCTCACCATGGGACCGAAGACCCCCGTACTTGCTTGCAGTTGCGGGGATTTCGGTTGCTGGCCGCTGTTGACGCGTATTACCTTGACCGGCAACCTTGTCGTGTGGGACCACTTCGAACAGCCGTATCGCACCACTCGTGACTGCGCCGCATTCGGCCCATTTCTGTTCGACCGCAGTCAGTATGACAAAGCTGTCCAGGGCTTGGACACCGCAATCGCCGCCCCCCGTTCCAACGTCTCGATGACCTCGGAATGAGTCATCGCAGGAGGATTCTCGAATCGTCGACCAGAGTGCACTTCGCGAGCTTTCGTGCATGATACGCGGCGCACCAGATCCAGCGTCGGGCACCGCTAGGGACATCCGCGCCGGGCAGGCCGAGCCTGGGGGAGTGCCGACCGATCGCCGGTCGAGACGGGTCGCACGACCCACCAGACGATCGCGGTCCATAGTGAGGACAGCAGGATCGAGCCGATGATGTCGGTGGGGTGGTGGGCTCCGGCATAGAGTCGCTGCGCCGCTACCAGCGCCGGAATCAGGAGTGCCGCGGCGGCGAAGACCCGGTACTGCCATCGGCGCGTGGTGGCCCACACCAGCGCGGCGGTGCCGGCGTAGAGCGTCAGTGCGGCGGCGACGTGCCCGGAAGGGAAACTGGCCGTGGGGGGAAGGTCGGGATTGAGGTGTGCGACCCGGGGCCGGTCCCGGTCGACGATCGCAGCGGTGGTGAGGAATAGCGTGATCTCGCCCAGCAGCGCCGTGCCGAGGAACAACACTGGTCGCCAGCTGCGCGCGATGCCCACCGCGAGTGCGGCGACGATCAGCGCGACCGTGATGATCGCGATGGTATTTCCGATCTCGCCGAACACATCGAGGATCGACGTGAGCGTGGAATTACGGTGCTCGGTGAGCATCGCCACGACGCGGTGATCCCACCCCAGGACAGCGGTGTCGGTGGCCAGGGTGCGCACCAGTATGCCGATTCCCACCAGCCCACCGACGAGCAGCACCCACGCGACCGCGAGCTCGCCGATCCCTTGCCATGGGTGCGGCAGCGTGGGCGGATGCTGAACCGGGACCGGTCGCAAGTCGTCTTCCTCGGCCGGGGCGACGTCGCCGGGTAGGGGGCCGGTGCTGTCGATCCGGGCGTCGCGACGCTATCGGTGAAAGGCGACAGTTGCCAGTACGAGCCACAATGTGCCGAGCAACCAGCCGCCGAGGACATCGGTGAGGTAGTGCGCGCCGAGCGCTATCCGGCTCACCCCGATGGCGATCACGATCCCCACTGCGAACACGGTCGCCGTGCGGCGTGCGCCCGCCTGCCAGGTGGGCGTGAAGACCAGCAGCACAACGCCGTAACACACCAGTGAACTCATCGCGTGTCCGCTGGGAAAGCTCCAACCGTCCGTGGTGTAGACGGGCTCGTCCACCACCGGACGTAACCGTGCGACAAGCTCTTTGACGACCGGGTTGAGGATCAGGCCGCCCGCGGCGGTGAGTACCACGTAGACGGCAAGTCGGGGGAGACGACGCAGCAGCAGCCAGATGGTGGCGACGGTCAGCACCACAACCAGCGTGCTGGTCGCTCCGAGTTCGGTGATGCCGGTGACTATGTTTTGCAGGGCCTTGTTATCCGCCACCACGGCGACCAGGTGGTCGGTGACAGTTTGATCTGCGGTCTGCATCGGTTCCCACCGCGTCCGGACCAGTGCGGTGAGCACCCCGAACCCGATACCGATGCCCATAGCGCCGAGTAACGCCGCGGCACTGCGGACAGCGAATCGTTCGGCGGCCTCGGCCTCGCTGTGATGCGCGACGACGGAGCTGTCAGCGCCTGTCGCGACATCCCCGTCGCGTTGGTCGACAGACAATGCAACACCTCCTGCGATCATGCGGCATCGCCGACCAGCGAGAACCGCGACAGGCCACCAGTGAACTCCGGTTGCCGGATATCGTTGTTGTTCACGGTTTCCCGTTACAGGCGGTCGCAATCAATCGAGAAATCACTAGCGCGATCCCCGCGCGCGCCGCGGTCGTGGGCAAGATCTGGCCTACGGAGCTGATCGCATCGGTGAACAGCGATTTCTTCGTGCCAGGGCTGGCAGGGTGGGAGCGGGGATCGCGGGGCACGCTCATTCTCTGCCCCTCGGGCCGCATTTCTGACAACAGCCGGATCGCCGAGCCCACAACCGGACGGGCAGTCGGATTCGTGGTGTGCTGGGGGATGGCGATGCCCGTGAAGGGATTTTCGCATACTTTGATATGCGCACCGTCGACTACATGAGGGGGCGATCCTGATACCGAGCGCAAGATGGGAGAACGTATGACTGTCGAGTTCCCGCATCTCGACCTGTCCGCTGACGAGGTACTGACCACGACCCGGTCGGTGCGCAAACGTCTCGACCTGGATCGGCCGGTGCCGCTGGAGGTGGTCACCGACGCATTGGAGGTGGCGCTCCAGGCGCCGTCGGGCAGTAACCTGCAAGGCTGGCATTGGATCGTGCTGACCGATCCCGAGCCCAAGAAGATCGTGGCGGAGTACTACCGCAAGTCCTACACCGCCTACGCTGCGGCGGGTGCGGCCGTGCGGCAGGAAAAGCCGCCGAAGGACGCCGATACCGCGGAGAAGGTGGCTTCGAGTGCGACCTATCTGGCGGAGGTGATGGAGCAGGTACCGGTGCTGGTGATCGGTGCGATCCACGTTCCGGGTGGGCAGATGCCGGAGGGGAACCAGGCCGGTCTGTGGGGTTCGCTGCTCCCCGCCGCCTGGAGCTTCGCGCTCGCACTGCGTGAGCGCGGCCTCGGGTCTGCGTGGACCTCACTGCATCTGGAGTACGAACGAGAGGTCGCCGAGGCGCTGGGAGTTCCCCCGAGTATTCGGCAGGGCGTGCTCTTGCCTGTTGCCTACACGAAGGGCACCGACTTCAAGCTCGCCAAACGCGCCCCACTCGACACGGTACTGCACGTCAACAAGTGGTAGTGCTGAGCCGATTCGCCCGCAGCTTCATCTACGCCGGCGGTCGAGAAGCTCTACTTGGCAGTGGCGGGTAGATAGGTCTGTCTTTCTGGACTGCGCAACACGTTCACTCTTGCGGTCTCGGTCCGCTGATCTGACACTATTCGCTGTGTGCTCGATGTTGTTGCCGAACCCTTCGAATCGATCTCCGCCGAGAGCATGCCTTTAGGCTGACCGCAGAGTCCCGTGACCGAAGCCGACGCTGAGGATTGGAAAGAGGTCGTCACCGTACCGGGCCGCGGTCAGCTACTTCGGCGGCGTTGACCTCGACGCTGTTGACTTCGGTGGCGGGGCCCGAGCCAGGCTCGGCACTCGTAGGCTCGATCGGTCCACGCCCCCTCGACCTCTGCGACGTCGTGCTCGTGCGCGCCCACGCCTACACCAGCTTCCTTGGAGGTCGAGGCCGTACATGTCGAGGCCGAGCTCAGCGGCCGTGGTGGTCCTGAGGTAGTGCGCGGCTCGTGGCAGCGCTCCTCGGATACGCAGTGACCGCCCGCGCGCATGACCGGACATCGAGAAGGGCGCGACCGCGGGGTAGCGACCGACGACGCCCATCACGCGAAGCGAGCGGCCGAATTCGACCCTGGTTGGTTCGGAGGAGTCGGGGTATGCCGGAAGCGACAGTTCATCCTTGCGACGAGAGGTCAAACTATGCCCGAGCACGGTAACGGAGTTCGCGAAGGCGTCGAAGGCGTCGTCGAAGACGTCAAAGGCAAGGCCAAAGAAGCCGCCGGTGCGCTTACCGGCGACGACAACCTCAAAGAAGAGGGTCGGGCCCAGCAGGACAAGGCCGAGTCCCAGCGCGAGGCTGCCGGCAAGGAAGCCGCTGCGGAGAAGGCACGCGCTGAAGCCGACATCGATGAGGCGCGCCAAGCAGCGCATCAGCGCGACCGCTGATTTGGGCTGCTGACACGGTGGGAGGGGGGCGGGCGCATTGGTGCCCGGCCCGCCCCACACATTTGTTGGGGTGGGGCCGGGAGTATTGTGGGGGGGCGGATAAGAAACCAAAGGTCGAAG
>NZ_JBHXNK010000007.1:248433-253733 GCF_042719755.1 Nocardia sp. NPDC058519
CCTACTTCGTTGTGGCGCGCCCCGCTGCCCTGCAGGGCGCCCGCTGTTTTGGGGTGCGTACCGGGGGGGTGGGGCTGGGAGGAATCGGGCCGAGCCCCTCCCAACTCTTGTATGCGTGTCCTGCCGAGAGTAGTGACGGGGGCCTTCATCCTCCCGAATGGTCTACGCTAGCAGCCTCATTCGGGGTCAGAATGTCAGAGCTGCGCCGGTCATGGGGTGTGGCGAGTCTGGGGGTCGGTGCCTGGAGTCGTGGCTGCGGCGGTCGCGGTAGGCGCAGTGGCGGGGTGTCCGATACTGCTAGTCAAGCGGTGGCCGATGCCTACCGGAAACTGAAGGATCTGGTTTCGAGCCATGTTGGTCCATCGAGTATGGAATCGCCAGAGCGCCAACTCAATTCGACCGCCCGTGTGCTGTGCTACTTGAGGATTTACAGCACGTAGGCGCCGGGAGTGATCAGAGGTTGCTGGCCGCTGCACAGACGTAGCTCGCGGTCGTGCGTGCGCACGAGGCCATTGCGGGTGTGGATGTGGAGAGGGTGTCTGCGGCGGCGTTGCGAAATCGGGAGGTCGCGTCAACCGGGGCTGGTCCGGGTGGCCGAAAAAGAGTCAGAAGGCTACATCGACAGTGGGTAGGTCGAAGTGGTCCGGAGCGTTCAGAACCTCCGTCGACGCGCCGGTAGTACCCGGCCCGGTCGCGTCACCCGAACCACAGCGAACCACCGCAGGGCTGCTCGCCGTTGGCGGATGATCGGGACTGGTGTCGCGGACGGGGGTCTCCGCAGGTGGGGACGTAGGTATCACGGTGAACATCACACAGCTTCGTGCCGACCAACCTTCTGCTCTACGCAGACGCAGCCTCGTCGGCGGCGATAACTTCGGTCGAGATCGGTCCGCGGGTCGACACTGTGTGACCGTTCTTGCTGGCCCATGCACGAATGTCAGCAAGGTCGTTGCGCCGAATCGGTGCGCTCGCAGGAGTTTTCGCGGCGAGTCGGCCGATGGATGTCTTGGCGCGGCCGATTCGGCGGGCGTAAGGGAGCCACTGGTCGAACGTGTCGCGCAACTTGGTGGCGTTGGTATCGGACAGGTGATTCGTAGGTGACTCCGTCGATTCCGAAGGTGACGGTCTCGTCGGCCTCGGAGGTGCCGTCGAAGTCATCAACAAGGCTGACAATGACTTTGCGTGCCATAGGGATCCATTTTCGTTCGAGTACAGAGGGCGTCTACCGATCGTCGTAGCCAGCACGGAGCATCCCAATCGGGGCATACTGGACTCCCATCCCCAAGAGACGGCTCGGGGGCAACGCAGTTACCGGCGCCCCGCGAGTACGATGACCGTCCCTCGTTCCGAGTCGGTCACATACACATTCTGTGTGCGTGGATCAACGGCAATGCCTTGCGGCTTGCCGCCGATATCAACCGTTGCGACGACCGTGTTCGACGTGGTGTCGATCATCGAGATGGTGTGGTCTTCTCGATTCGCGACGTATACCGTGTTCGCCGCGGTATCGAGTGCAAGGTGTGCCGCGTCGCGACCGACCTTCACGGTGGCTGTCAGTGTCCGGGAACGGATGTCGATCGCGTGGACGCTACCGGTCTCGCGGTTGGCCACGTAGGCAATGTGTCGGTGGGTGCCGATGACGATTCCGTGCGGTCGGGTCAGTGCGTCACGGCGTCGGCGGAGTGGTCACCGAAGGGATGTCGCCAGGTGCGGCGTGCGCTCGCACTACGCGGTGTCTTCGCGAGCACGGTCCCCTTTTTCTTCGGTTCGGCCGAAGGACGGAAGGTCCGCCCGCTCGTGCCGGTGCGACGGGCGAGCCGAAGATCGGCCTTGGTCTGACGCAGGCGCTGCGACGAACGGTGCGCGCCGGCGGTGAGCAGGACCAGGCCGAGCATGCCGAGGGCTCCGAGCACGACTGCCCACAGGAACAACGTGCCCGACGTTGCGGTGATGTGGTAGCCGAGCAGGCTGAAGTCGTCGCTGAGCGTGTGGGCGGGTCCGCTGTTGCTCAGCACGCCCGCCGTGCCGATCACCACCGCGGCGATGAGCAGGACCAGGCCGAGGAAAACAATCATGACAGTCTCCGAATCCGGTTACACCGGTATACGTGTGGTGCCGCCCGCCCGCCGGCCGCGTGCGAGTCGAGCCGATGAGCGGACCGACGATCGTGATGCCACGGTGCACAGCGACCCGGCGTCACCGCCCTTCACTCCGTGGAATACCCCGATCCGAGCGGGCGACTCAGCTGCCGGGGCGCGATCGTCGAGATGTCACCGCAGGCGATCGGAAGGCCGGTCCCCGAAAGCCTCACCGCGGGTGAGCGCGTCGGCGGTGACGGAGTCGTCGGCGGACGACAGGGTCGCCAGTACTCGGCGGTGATCGCTGAGTCCCACGTCGATGTGACGGTGCGCGCGCAGCCAGTCGGCAGCCTGGTAGCCGGTCGCGCCTGTGGCAGAGACGTCGACGAGGACCTGCAGCAGGTCCAGATCGTGTGAGGCTTCGACACCGAGGAGTTCGTTGTGCATGACCTCGATCTCGCTGATCTCGTCGATCGCGGCGCGGGTTCGCCGGGCCAGCGACAGAGCGCGGTCGAGCAGGTCGTAGCCGAATTCGACCATCTGCCTTCGCCATCCGTCCAACGCGCCGTAGATCAGGACATTGGGGCTGGTCGTCATCAGCAGGTCGGCGCAGCGGCTCAGTCGCTTCGTGTCGACCAGGTCGCCCTGCACATGAAATACCGAACCCTGCTCGAAACCCATACCCATCTTGTGCACGCTGACCACACACACATCGGCACCGACATCCATTGCCCAGGTAGGCAAGTCGGGATGGAAGGGCAGGTGCGCGCCCCAAGCCTCGTCGACGATCAGCGGCTTACCGCGACCATGACACACCTCGGCGATTCTCCGGATATCGGCACAGGTGCCGTAGGGGCTGGGGCTGACCACTAAAGCTCCTGCAGCATCGGGGTTTTCACGCCACGCCTGCTCCACCTGTGCCGGTGACGGCGGATGGGAGAAGTGCCGTTCGGCATCCCAGCGGGGGGTGATCCAATGCGGGCGGATACCGGAGAAGATCAACCCGGCCACGACCGACTTGTGTGAGTCCCTGCCCACCAGCAGACCGCCGTCGCAACCACCGGGACGGCCATCATTGCCGCCTTGACCGACAGTGAACTGCCACAGGTCGAGAAGAAGGCGGAATCGGCGCCGACCGCGTCGGCCATCAGTTCCTCGGCCTCGCGCAGCACACCGTCGCGCGCGAGCCGGTCGTCGAGGCCGGATGAGGCGAGGATGTCGGAAGCGAATGCGTCGGGCCCGAGCGCGGCGAGTACGCGGGCATCCACGCCGCGACTCTGGCGGTGTCCGGGCGGGGTGAAGCCGTAGCGGCCGAGCCCGTGATAATCGGCGACCGCGGCGACGAGTGGGGCGGTGCTGTGGTCCATGGGCCGATCTCCCTGCTAACGCCGTGCCGACGGTTCGGGCAGCGGTGGCGGCGGTGACGGGATGGGAGGAACCGGATCAGGACCCGGTGCAGGAGGAGCAGCCGGATCACCTGGACCAGGCGGGTTCGGCGTCGAAGGCACGGGGTCGCCGGGACCGGGCGGGTTAGGCGGCGAAGGCACAGGGTCGCCTGGACCGGGAGGGTACGGCGGCGAGGGCGGCGGGTCGCCGGGGGCCGGCGGGGCCGGATCCGGTGCGGGGCCTGGCGGGGCCGGATCCGGTGCGGGGCCGGGCGGTGCCGGCACCGGATCCGGATCGGTGAGCTTGATCGGAAACATCGTCGCCTCCTGTTTCGGTGCTGCGTGCGGACTGCGCGCCCGCACTGGCCTCGGTGCGGGCCGGGCACGTCCACCGCGACGACGTCGTTGGCGTCGCGACGGTGCGCTCGACCCACTCCGAGGTACTCCGGTGTCGACACCGTCTACCGAAAAAGTGGCGTGGGCCGATTCTTCGGCGCCGTGCTGCATTCAGTCGGCCGATCGCCACTCCGGGGCAATGCCCGCACCGGAACACTCCAAACGGTTGCGCAGATCAGACGTCGCTTTCGATGCGGGCCACACGCGGTCAGAGAATCGGCCTGCCACCGGTGACCGCGAGCCTGGCGCCGGAAATGTAGCTACCGTCGTCGGCCGCAAGCAGAACATAGGCCGCCGCGAGTTCGGCGGGCTGGCCCGCGCGGCCCAGCGGAGTGTTGTCGCCGAACTCGGCCACCTTCTCGGGCGGCATGGTGGAGGGGATCAGCGGTGTCCAGATCGGGCCCGGCGCCACACTGTTGACCCGAATTCCCTTGTCTCCCAGTAACTGCGCCAAACTCGCCGAGAGATTGGCGATCGCCGCTTTCGTCGCGGCATACGGCGCCAATGTCGGATTGGGCATATCGGAATTGACCGAGGAACTGCCGATAATCTACGACCCTGGCAACATATGAGGCACCACTGCCTGGACCAGATGGAAGTACGCTCCCACGTTCAAGGCGAACGTATAGGCGAATTCCTCGTCACTGATCTCGGACAGATCGGTGTGCGTCATCTGGTACGCGGCATTGCTCACCAACACGTCGACCGTGCCGAATTCCTGCACCGCTCGTGCGATCACCGCACGGCAGTGCGCCGGATCGGACAGGTCGCCCGGAACCAACACGGCGCGCCGTCCGGCCTTCTCCACCCAGTCGGCCACTTCCCGCGCGTCGGAATCCTCGTCGAGGTAGGAGATGAGCACGTCGGCGCCCTCTCTGGCGAACGCGATCGCGACGGCCCTGCCGATCCCGCTGTCGGCACCGGTGATCACTGCGGCCTTGCCTGCCAACTTCTCCGATCCGCGATAACTGTGCTCCCCGCAGTCGGGAACCGGCGTCATCTGCGACTGGATACCGGGCACTTTCTGCTGTTGCTCGGGAAAACCCATGTTCGAAGCCCTCCAGTTGGGGAATATCCGTCCCCAATGGACTACCGCGCTATTCGCGCGATAAACAGCGGTTCGCTCGCCGGTTCGTGGGGTAAGCGGCGCATATGGAAATACTTGCGATCGTGGCATTGGTCGTCCTCGTCGCGGCGGTTCTGCTCATGCGCAAGGCCCGCGGCAAGCGCACGGGCGAGCCTGAGTCGACGGGCAACGACCCGGGTAGATCTCGGGGTTTCACTGCGAGGTGTCCGAGACTGGCGGGTAGGGGTGAGCGCGACCGTCACGTCGGTCTGCAACTAGTGTCCTGCACCTGAAATCCGTTGAAGATATTTAGCGAGTGATTCCAGGATCTCCTCCGCGGTTTTGCGCCAGACGAAGGGTTTCGGGTCGGCGTTC
>NZ_JBHXNK010000008.1:0-234978 GCF_042719755.1 Nocardia sp. NPDC058519
CTGCCGAGGTGGTATCGGCAGGGCCAACCCCGCGGCTGGGCTGCACGAGCACCAGACGCGAGGAGGTTCGGGGCACGTCCCGTCGGGCGCTCGTCACGGCGTGATGACCGCGGGCTGCACCGGCGGGACGCACCCGACCCGCGTCGGCGGCAGGGGGGTGCGCCGGGCGGGGGTACTTGGACAGGCCACGCACGATGCGGGCGAAGAGCCAGCAGATCGCGGCGGCCGCGAGGCACCAGAGGCCTACGGCGAGAAGGCCGTAGCCGAGGACGGTGGTCATGCCGTCACCGCCGACCGGCGCTTCTCGATCAGCTCGATGCCGCGCGGCAGGATCATCAGCGTGTAGTGGGTGCACGACCCCCACGTGTGGTTGACCACGTGCTCCGTCGCCTGGAAGTGGTGGCCGAACTGGGCGTAGTGGTCGTACTGGACCGCACCGCACGGGGCGTGCTTGGCGAATACGAGGCCCTCGTCGAGGAGGAACCGGCGAAGGTCCTTCTCCTTCATGCCCAGCAACTTCGCGACCTCGCGCACCAGCCGGGCGCCGCCGGAAGCGGTGAGGAAGTCGTCGGCCATAGCCGCCTTCGGCGCCAGCTCGGCGACCTTCTCGGTCAGTTCGGCCACGCGGCGCGCGGACACAGTGAGCGCCTGGTGGATCAGCTCGTCGTCTGTCAGCGCTGGCGTACTGGAGTAGCCGCCGGTCTTGCGGATCGCGGGCAGTACCTCTCCGGTGATCCACCGACGGAACATGACGGCACCCGCCTTGTCGGAGCGGATGACGACCTCGTACATGCCGGGCTCGTTGACGATCGTCATCTGCTGACGCCCGCCGAGGGTGTCGATCTGAGCGACACCCTTCTGATCGTCGGCCAGGCGGGCGGCGACATCGCGCCCGTTGCGAATCTCGAGGACCGCACACAGATCGGCGAGGACGAACCAGGGTTCGCCGTCGATCACGACGGTGCGCACGGTCGCACCCTCGTAGGTGAAGGGCATCAGGTCGGTGCTCATGCTGCGTTCCCCTGGCTCTTGTGCGTGATCGACGTACCGGCGAATGCCGTGCGGATGATGTGCGCCTGGGCGGCGGTCAGCGGCGGCGCCTTGGCGACCAGTGCCGCGATATGGGCAGCGCGCTCCCGCTCGAGCTCGGTCAGGCGGGCGGTCATGCCGCACCCACCTGGTCGGTGAGGTCAGATCGCATGATCGACAGCTGGCTGACATCCAGGAACGTGGCTGCCTTCGCAAGCAGCACATACGTCAGAGGCTTGCGGCCCGACTCGATGTTGTAGATGTACTGCCGCGAAACTCCCAGCGCCTTCGCCATCTGAAGCGGCGTCGCGCCACGAAGTTCGCGGATTGTTCGCAGGGTCTCCCCCACTCGCTTCTGCTCGGAATCTGGGGCCGATGAGTCCGTCCCCGATGACTGGTCTGGCATGACTCGACCATAGGTTATGAATACGGAACATGCAAGACCGTCTTGCATGTCTTGCATGTTGAGATCGCAGTTCGGCGGGCAGATAACCGCATGTCAGCCATTGAGGGAACATGAAGCGACGCAATATTGCGAATGGTTGCTACTGAAATTGCAGGTCAACGCCCACGTGTCGGGACTTGCCATGTTCCTACGTGTTCCCACATCATGAGTGCATGACAGAGCGCGAAGACGATGCAACTCAGCGCAGGATCGGGGCTATAGCGCAACGCCGCCGCCTCGACCTTGAGCTGACCGCCGCCGGGCTCGCACGCAAAGCCGGGGTCAACATCCGAACGTTGGCGAGTCTTGAGTCAGGGGACAGCTGGCCGCGGCAGACAAGCCGGGCCAAATTGGAGCGCGCCCTTGGAATGCCACTTGGAGCATTCGAGTATCTGGCGGACGAGCCGGGGCAATCACTCCTGCTGCTAGCCCGGGCTGAGCGCCACGGCTGGGATCAGGCGCTGCGCGCGATGACGATCACGATGACCGAGGGGTCGCCGACAGACGAGGCGACTGACGTCCCCATCACGCAGGTTCCGGCGGCTCTTGGCGGAGCGCGTGAACAACTGCGTGCCGCGAACATCGCCGTCGCGGCCGAGCGCCTGACCCGGTTGCCGGCCGAGGACATCGCCCGCGTGCAGGACTTGATCGACGAGCTCGGTCGCGCCCGCTTCTCGGACTGGGACGACGAGGACGACTACGCGATGGCGTGGAATCGCCGGGCAACCCTGCGGCGACCGACAGCCGACGAGGCGCAGGCAGTCATCGACATGCTCGACGCCGAGGACTGAACCTGCACGAAGGTCACCGACGAACCGCACGTATGGAGCCAGTCGCGACTCGCCCCATGTACCGCAGCTAGCTCAGCCTCACTGCGAAGAATGGTCAAATGTGCGTCTGAGACGCCACACCACGGGAGCATGTACACACGACCACCGCGCAGCACCAGCGCGCCGATCTCGAGGAGGCCGTCAGGTGCAATCACTAATCGGCCTACCGGCTTCCGCTCAACGATGCCAATTACGTTGGCCACCCGATAGTCGGAATCTCCGGCGTCGTTCACGCTACTGCCCCCTGGCATCTTCCCCGACTGCGACTTTCCTAACGAAACTTCTAGACGTCAGGCTAGCGTCTGGCAAACCCCATTTTCCAGATCTGGAAAATGTTAAACATCACAATTCAGCAAACCCAAGTTTGCCGTATGGTCGCTGTCGGATTGCCAGCGGGCCAAGTATTTCGAAACCTGGTGTGCAGTGAGCGAATTCAAAGAACTCCGAAGACAGCTGCGGATTGCCTACGGCACCGTAATCGACCGAGCCCGGACACCGCGCTGGCCCGTCCAATCAAAATTCGCAAGCGAAGTCGGACTGACGACCAACACATTTCGGCGTATCGAACTGGGCGAGCGCGAAGTTACCGCTCCTGAGCTGGACGTCATCGAAATGGTGCTCGGCGTCAATCCCGGTTCACTGCGGGCAGAGGCGTGGAAGCTGATCCAGCACGGTGAGATCCCTACGCACGCAGAGCGAGCCGCCGAAACCTGGCGCCGGTCTCTGAATCCCAAGCGTCGCACCTGACCTGCAATTTGTCAGCGGCTGTCACAGGTACTCGATACGCTCGCGAAGTGTTCCCTCTGCTATCGATCTGCGCGCTGCTCACGGCATCATCCCTGGTCGTGCTCGCCCGACTGAGGTACCACGCCGAAATGTCGGACGTCATCGACTTTCCCAGGTTCACCGCGGCCATTGCCGCAGTGATCGGCGCGACGTTGATCGGGATCACCGAGGTCGGCGACCACATGCTGGACCCACTGCTCGCGAATATCCTGGGCGAGAACATGAGCGACTTGCTGAAGTCGCTCTACCTGATTGCCGCCTGCGCTCTCTTCGCCGGACAATCCCTGAACACCCTCATCGAGACCTTCGCGAGCACCGGAACATTCGACTCGCGACGGGCCGCACTGATCGTTGGCGGCGTGATAGCCGTGGCACTGATTGTCCTGTCGCGAATCTCGGAAGCCCGCGCCATTCCAGCAGTCGATGCTTCGGAGATCGGCGACATCGCCGGGCAGATCTACATGGCGATCTTCTGGTCAGTAATCGTCGTGACCGCACTGCTCGTAACGGCCGCGGCCATCGCGGGGATCCACGGGCACGGCCTCCATGGACAACTCGCTGCGATGGTCGCGGCGGGGATGAGCAGCGCGATCGTCGCCGCCTACATCCTGTCCCGCCTCATCGTCGACCACGCCGAGATGACCGCGTGGCTCACCGCTTACGGCCAGTGGTGGACCGTGCCCGGACTGATCGGGATCACCGTGGCCGGCCTTCTCGGCATTCCGTGGCCAGCCAGGGGGCTCCGGTGCTGAACGGTCACAGCCACTCGATCTGAATGTGCTCGCTGTGGAACTCCCGGCCTTTGACCGTAGGCAGGATCGTGATCCGCATCAGCGCTTGAACGATGGCACGTCTCCGGCCGAGGTCCAATTCGTCGAAGGCCGCGCGCACGTCGTCGGCACCGATCACGCCCTCGAACATCTTCGCCCGCAGGGCGTTCGACATCTTGGACTCCACCGCCTGCAGCAGTCCCTTTGCCGTCTTCGTGCCGAGGGTCAACTGCTCGTCATCGATCTCGCCACGCCCGTACATCGCAGCGAGCGCCTTGATCCGCGCCCGCAGCACCGCCGCCTCGGACCGCAGCTCCGCAATGTCGGGGCGCTCGTCGTCGACCAGCAGCTCGCGCGCATCCTCACGCGAGAGGCGACCGACGACCGTGTCGACAACGAACTCGTCGACCTCGCTCTGACTACGCACGACCCCATGGCATTCGCGGCATGTGTAGATCGGCAGCTTCTTCGGCGACTTCCCTGCGATGGCCGCCCCCTCGGTGTTGCACTTCCCGCATCCGGCCACCGACGTGAGCAGATGCTTGCGCACCCGCGGGCCCTTGTTCGACAGGCGGGACGGGTCACGGAACACCGTCTGCGCGGCCTCCCACACATCGCGCGGCACCAGCTCCGGCCAATTCGCCGGGCCGATCACCTTCCCCTGGTAGGTGCGCAATGCCGCATAGCGGGGCCGCTGCAGCATCTTCGAGACGTTCGGGCCGGTCCACTGATTACCGAGGGTGGTCGTTACCCCGGCACGGTTCCACGCCGTAGCGATCGAGCGGCACGAGTGCCCGGCGATGATCGCGGCATAGGCGGAGACAACGAGCCGAGCCTCTTCGGGGTGCGGCTCCATCTCCTGCGTGTATCCGAATGACCGGCGCGGGCTCCAGTTCTCGCCCGCCTCTGCGCGCTGCTTGGCCATCGCGCGACGGCGGGCACCAGCGCGCTCGGTCTCGGCCTTGGCGACGGCTCCCTTGATTCGGGCGAACAGGCGGCCGTTGTCGGTGGACAAGTCGGCGTCGCCAGTGATGGTGGCGAGGAGGAGTCCGTTCTTGTCTGCGATGTCGATCAGGTGCTCGAGCTCGATGGGGCGGCGATACAGTCGGTCGAGGTCCCAGGAGACGATCGCTCTGATCTCTCCGGAGGCGACGTGCTTGAGCATGCGATCGTAGTCGGGGCGCTTCTTCGATCGGGTAGCCGAGATGTCGTTGTCCACGTATTCGACTGGCTCCCAGCCACGTTCGGCGCACAGCTTCAGGCAGTCGTCACGCTGTCGACTGATTGCCAGCATGTTGCCCGAACGGTCGAGGGACTGGCGGAGGTACACGGCTGCGCGCATTCATCACACGCTACCGGATGGCATGTGGTTAAGTGTTCACTAGTGGCAGGATGTAGTACACGTGCCAGCGCTGCTCGAGTTCGCGATAGATCGACTCGACGAACACATCGCGGCGCACATGGTCGCCGACAACCGCTCGGATGTGCCGCGCGGCCAGGCGAGGCTTGTTCAATTCGTCGCCGATCAGGAACAGATACCCCTTCTTACCGCGCTTGTCCCAGGCGTCCGTCGCGACGTGCTCGGCGATGAAATAGGCGGCCAGTTCATAGCTTTCGGACTTCTGCCCGCCACCGCCGCCTTCGAGCAGGATCGCCCGCAGCTGTTCGTCCATCCGGTTGTCGGATTCGAACTGCCCGACCTGCAACGGCACCCGATCGGTATCGGCGTCGCCGATCGCGCCGAACAGGACCTGCGGATCCTGCGCGTACCCCTTGTTCTTCAGCAGCCCGTGCAGTTTCCCGAGCTTGTCCTGCATGATGCGCGGCACCCGCCCCATCGATCCGGTCACATCGAACAGCACGGCCACCGGCAGTGAATTCCCGTGCTCGGCCGAGTCCCGGCACTCGCGCTTGCCGACCCCGAACGGATCGAGCAGTGGATGCGCGCACCACGTGTCGTACGGCTTCGCCCGCATCTCGGCCGTGTATCCGAAATCATCGACCCCTTGGCGCGCGCGGTACGTCTTCCCTGCCCGGTAGGCGGTGTCATCCCAGTTCCCGTACCCCATCCGAACCACTCCCTCGCGCGTTCTCTTGTTTTAGTCTATTCCACCAAAACATCGATCGTCAAGGCGCTGCGGCAGATTCGGCCGAGGTCATCCGCGAGGGGGAATGCCGTCCGACAGCGGGGCCAAGCGTGTAGCGACGAGAGCGACACCGGGACCAGATTTACCACCGGGACCGGCATGCCACGTGACGTTGTCCGAGGTGAGCGGCGCGGCGCATGCTCCACAAACGACGACGCCCTCCGTCACCTGGCCGCAGTCGCGGTGAACCACCGACAGCGGTGGCCCATCGTCGCCGGCCAGCCAGCGATCACCCCAGGCCAGCAGCATGGTCAGGATCGGGTAGAGGTCTCGACCGCGGTCGGTGAGCACATACTCGGTTCGCGTCGGGTTCTCCTGGTACACGCGGGTTTCCACGATCTCGTTGTCACAGAGAGCGCGAAGGCGGTCGGTCAGCACATTGGACGCGATGCCGAGGTCGCGACGCAGGTCCTCGAAGCGGGTGATGCCGAGGAACAGGTCGCGCAGGATCAGGGGCGTCCACCGCTCGCCCACGATGCCGACGGTGCGGGCGATCGAGCACGCGATTTCGGCGAGGTCCACTTTTGCCATGGCACCGAGGATAGTCCATTGCTTTTTGCAAGTCAGCTGGTTACGGTCGGGATACGCCTGAAGTATTCGTCATGAAGGAAGGTGTCATGCCCATGTCCGATGCCCGCACCGATCCGGTGTCCACCGATTCGGTCGCCCGATTCCGGCGCGCGACCACCGACAACGACATCACCGCCTTGCTCGACACCCTGACCGAGGACGCCGAACTCATCTCGCCGGTGTCGGGGCGGCTCGTATTCCGCGGCCGAACCGACCTCGCCCCTTTGCTCACCCTCGTCTATCGAGCGGTCAGCGATCTGCGGTGGACCGACAGCCTCGGCACCGGCGATACCCGAGTCCTGCTGGGCGAAGCCAGGTTCGGTCCCTTTCGGATGACCGAGGCCATGGTGCTCGACCTCGGTCCCGACGGCCGCATCCGGCGGTTGCGCCCACATCTGCGGCCTTGGCTCGCGCTCACCGCGGTAGCGGTGTGGTTGGGCCCGAATCTGCTGCGCTATCCGGGAGCGGTTCGCCGGGCCGCACGTCCTGCGCGATAGGCACCCGGCCGTCTTCGACCAGGCCGTCCGGGGTGAGCTCGAGCCTGCGGGTGACCCCGATGTCGTCGAGGAAGCGCTCGTCGTGGCTCACCACGATCAGCGCGCCCTCGAAACTCGCCAGCGCCTGGGTGAGGTGGGCGAGGCTGGGCAGGTCGAGGTTGTTGGTCGGTTCGTCGAGCATCAGCAGTTTCGGAGCAGGCTCGGCGAGCAGCAGGGTCGCCAGGGCGGCGCGCAATCGCTCGCCGCCCGAGAGCGCGGCGGCGGCGATGTCGGCGTCGGCACCGCGGAACAGGAACCGTGCGAGCTGACCGCGGATCTGTTCCGGTGTCGCGTGCGGCGCGGCGGCGGCGACGTTGTCGAACACCGTTCGCGTTTCGTCGAAGACGTCGAGGCGCTGCGGCAGCAACCGCCACGCCACCTTCGGTCCCTGCGCGACGATCCGGCGCAACAGGGTGGTTTTGCCCGCTCCGTTCCGCCCGGTCAACGCGATCCGCTCCGGTCCGCTCACGCGCAGGTCGACCACCGGCCCGTTGGCCAGTTCGACCTGCTCCAGGTCGAGCACGTCCTGACCCGGATACAGCCGGGTACCGGGGAGCTCGACGCGGATCTCCCGGTCCGCGCGCACCAATTCCTCGGCGTGGTCGAGGGTTTCGCGGGCGGAGTCGAGTTTGTCGATGTGGGAGTTGCGCAGTTTGCCCGCCGAGACCTCGGCGGCGTTCTTGCGCAGTCCCGCGACGATTTTCGGCACCCGCTTGTTGTCCTGCATCTTCTGCGCGAAGCGTGCCCGCCGGTCCAGTTTCGTTCGCGCGTCGACGAGTTCGCGCGCCTGCTTGCGCACATCGCTGCGCGCGTCACGCACGGCGGCGCGCGCCGCCGCTTGCTCGGCCTCGATGATCCGCTCGTACTCGCTGAAACCACCGCCGAAGGAACGGATTTCACCCGCACGCAGTTCGGCGATGCCGTCCATCCGGTCGAGCAGTTCGCGATCGTGGCTGACCACGATCACGGTGCCCGCGAACTGCCGGATCACCTCGTAGAGCCGCCCGCGGGCGACCGCGTCGAGGTTGTTGGTCGGTTCGTCGAGCAGCAGCACATCGGGTTCGCGCAACAGTTCGGCGACCAGGCCGAGCAGCACGGTCTCCCCGCCCGACAGGGTGTCCAGGGTGCGGTCCAGGTCCTCGACCGACTCGGCGACGTAGTCGAGCCCGAGCTTGCCCAGCAGGGCGACGGCCTCGTCCTCGACCTGCCAGGCCATGCCGACGGTGTCGAAGTCCACGGGCTCGCCGGTACCGCTTTCGATGCGGTGCAGTGCCTCGCGCACCTCGGCGATGCCGAGCACGGCGTCGACCCGCTGACCGGTGCGCATACCCAGGTCCTGACGCAGGTACCCGAGGCTGCCCGGCACCGAGATCGACCCACGCACCGGCTTCAGTTCACCGGCAACCAGCCGCAACAATGTGGATTTTCCGGCGCCGTTGCTGCCGACCAGACCGATCTGCCCTGGTCCGACGACAGCATCGAGCCCGTCGAAGACAGCGGTGCCATCCGGCCAGTGAAAGGTGAGATCGGAAAAAGAAAGAGAGGTCATGCGGATCCCCTGGAGGTGCGACGGATACACGGTGCGCAGAATGCGGACCGTCCGAGAGCGCTACCTCAAGAAATCAACGCGTGACTCCGATCGCCGGGAACAAGACTCTTCATTGATAACACCCCGGCACCCCGGCGCGCCACCCCATTTCCTGGACCTGTGAGCCCGCTCATGTCGAGGCTAGTCTGGATTCGGGGCGAGCATGCCAGCACAGCCCACTAGCCGAGGAGTGCGATGTCGGAGACGATTGTGGTGCGGACAGCCGGTCAGGGCGACGTCGACGCGGCGGCGCGGACGCTGGCCGAGGCCTTCCAGCACGATCCGGTGATGAGCTGGATCCAGCCGGACCCGCACCGGCGAGCAGCCGGTCTGCCGCGATTTTTCGCCACCATGGCGCGCCACATCTTCATCCCCGGCGGTGCCTCCGACCTGGCGCTACGCCCGGACGGCACGGTGGGCGGCGCGGCCCTGTGGACCCCGCCGCACCGGGCTCGGACGTCGACGATCACCGAACTTCGCACATTGCCCGGCATCTGGCGCGCCTTCGGCCGCCGCACTCTCTTGGGAAAACAGGTCGGCGACCTGCTGAAGAAGAACCACCCCACCGAACCGCACTGGTACCTGGGCATGATCGGCACCGCCCCAGCTGCCAGAGGTGGTGGCTTCGGCCACGCCCTGCTGCACTCCCGGCTCGAGCGCGTCGACGCCGAAGGCGCGCTCGCCTATCTCGAATCCAGCAACCCGGTCAACGTTCCGTACTACGAACGCTTCGGCTTCACCGTGACAGGCGAACTCCAACTCCCGGGCGGCCCGCCGATCTGGCCGATGCTGCGCGCGGCACGCTGAGGTCGGGTCAGATCTTGACGATCGAGGTCACCGGGTAATCGCCCTGGTGCTCGCGCCCCTTCAGGAACTCGAGTTCCATCACCACCGCGGCGGCGACCACCTCGGCGCCGACCTCCTTGAACAGGGCGGCCGCGGCGGCGAGGGTGCCGCCGGTGGCGAGGACGTCGTCGAGCAGCAGGATCCGCTTGCCCTCGAGGGCGACACCGTCGGCGGGGATTTCCAGTGCGGCGGAACCGTATTCGAGCTCGTACTCGCGCGAGACGACCGGCGGCGGGAGCTTGCCGCCCTTGCGGATGGCGAGCACACCGGTGCCGAGGGTCGCCGCGACGCCCGCGCCGAGCAGGAAGCCACGCGCGTCGACACCGGCCACGAGGTCGGCGTCGGGGGCGATGCCGGCGAAGCAGTCGATGACCGCGCGGAAGCCGGCGGCGTCGGCGAAGACCGGGGTGAGATCGGCGAAACGCACACCCGGCGTGGGGAAGTCGTCGTGCCAGCGGGTCAGCCGGGTGACCGCCTCGGCCGCCTCGGCGGTCCGCTCACTGGCCTGATCGTCGGACTCGACCACCGCGTGCTTGCTCATACCCTCGCCTCTCACGTCTGCACTTCTCATCGCTGCAACACCCAGCGATCCATATTCCACCCGGTACCGGCCTGTGTCGGCCCGGCGATCCCGTTCTGCATGCCGTTGCCGAAGGCGATGATGCGCGGCGTCGCGAACAACGGAATGCTCGGTAGCTGCGCCCACAGCAGGTTCTCGGCCTCGGTCAGCAGGTTCAGCGTCGCGGTCGAGTTGGCCTCGCCCGCAAGCTGATCGGTGATCGCATCGTAGCGACCATTAGCAAAGCCACCGAAATCGAGGCCGCTACCGGCCCGCAACGCGGCGAACGCGACAACACCCGCACTCGACCCCGAGGGCCCCGGCACCGCACCGGTTCCGCCGAGTACCGCGTCGACCGCACCCTCGGGAAGCCTGAACGGCGTGAAGTCCGGCGCACCCGCGTCGACCACGGTGATTCCCGCCCCACGGCAGGACTCGGCGATCATCGCCACGGTCTGCGCGCGACGCGCGTCCGGCCCCTGATAACCGATCCGCACCGTCGGTTGCGCGGTGCCGGAGGAGGCCAAGGTCGCGGTGGCGGCGGGGATGTCGGCGCCGCGATACCGATCGGCGCCCCCGATCACCGCCGGGTAGTACAGCGAATCCTGCTGCACCACACGGGCATTGAGAACACCGGCACCGAGCCCGTGCTTCGGCGGCTCCCCCGCCTTGCCGAGGGTGTCGAACAGCGCCTGCCGCGGCACACACTGCGCGAACGCCCGGCGCACCTCCACCCGCGAGAACACCCCACCGGTGGCGAGCACGAGCTGTTCGGCGCCGCGACTCGCGACCGTCTGCTCGTCGAAACCGTCGAGCTTCAGATCCGCGACCGACCCGGCACCGAGATCGACGACCCCGAGCGCGTTCTCCTTCGCCTTGGCGGCGAAGTCGGTGCCCTTGGGCCACACCACGATCCGCTTGGTCTCGGGCGCGTCACCCCACCACTTCTCATTGGCGACCAGCACCAAACCGTCCTTCGCGCTGAAGGATTCGATCCGGTACGGCCCCGAGGACGGGAACTTCGTCAGGTCGAGCGCCCCGGCCTTCACGGTCCAGCCGGTGTTCCAGAAATCGGCGATCCGGCCGATCGCCGCACCGTCGCCGGTCTGCAGGGCGTTCACCACATTCGGCACACCGACCGCCTGCGCCACCACGTGCGCGGGCATCACCTCGGCCGCGGTGAACAGCGTCCGCCACGGCAGGTAGTGCTTGCCCGGCCGGAACACCACGGTGGCGTCCTTGGATCCCGGCTGACAGTCGATCCGTTCGATCTCGTCGTAGCCCGCGGTGCTCGCCGCGTCGAACAACGAGACGGGCCCGCGATCGCCGGGGCGGGTGAACTGGCCCGAGCGCGCCGACCACGCCAGCACCAGATCGTCGCAGGAGGTCTTCACCCCGTCGGAGTACACCCCGTCCGGGTTGAGCCGGTACTGCACCGTCTGGGTCTCGCCGGGCACTTCCTTGGCCGTACCGAAATCGGTGTCGGCCACCTGCTGACCATCGGGTCCGGTGTAGAAGAACCCGGTCAGCACGCGGCCGAACACCGCGGTGGCACCGCTACTGGCACCGAGCGTGCTCGCGCCGTTGTAGCTGGCGACCGCGGCGTCGACCGCGTACCCGATGGAG
Source organism: Nocardia sp. NPDC058519 (assembly GCF_042719755.1). Lineage (NCBI taxonomy): Bacteria > Bacillati > Actinomycetota > Actinomycetes > Mycobacteriales > Nocardiaceae > Nocardia > Nocardia sp. NPDC058519. The sequence continues at coordinate 11,733 of NZ_JBHXNK010000008.1, forward strand.
GGCACCTGGTTCTTCGCCGAGCAGCCTGCCACCACGGAGGTGGTCACGGCCGCCGTGGCGAGCCCGGTGATCAGTCGAATCGTGCTGCGTCGCATGATGAGACCCCCTGCTTGTCGGTCGTCAGTGCCTTCTCTTCTGACGCTTTCCGCTCGGACGCGTACCCGGCCGCGGCGCGCCGCTGTCGGTCGGTCGCGGACCACGGGCCGCCGACGCGCCCACCGGAACCCGGACGCCCGCGCCGACCCCGGCCCGCTTGTCCAGGACCTTCTTGGTGTGTGCGGCCACCGGACCCCAGCGTTCCTTGATCGAGACCAGCACCGGCACGGCGAGGAAGATCGAGGAGTAGGCGCCGACGATCATGCCGACCAGCTGCACCAGTGCGAGGTCCTTGAGCGTGCCGACACCGAGCAGCCAGACCGCGATCACCAGCATGCCGATGATCGGCAGGATGCCGATGACCGTGGTGCTGATCGAGCGCATCAGGGTCTGGTTGGCCGCCAGGTTGGCCTGTTCGGCATAGGTGCGTTTGTTCAGGTGCAGTACGCCGCGGGTGTTCTCCTCGACCTTGTCGAAGACCACCACGTTGTCGTAGAGCACGTAGCCCAGAATCGTGAGCAAGCCGATCACCGCGGCCGGTGTCACCTCGAACCCGACCAGCGAGTAGATACCCGCCGTCACGACCAGGTTGAAGAACAGCGAAACGATCGCCGCGATCGACATGTCTCGTTCGAAGCGGATGGCGATGTAGATCATCGTCAACAGCACGAACACCGCCAGCGCGATCAGCGCCTTCTGGGTGATCTGCCCGCCCCAGGTCTCGCTGATCTCGGCGATGCTGATGGCGTTGCGGCTCACCTGGCCGGACGAGTCCTTGGGCTGGAATGCGTCGAAGAGCGCGGACTGGACCTGTTCGGTCTGGGTCAGGTCGAGGGTCTCCGAGCGCACCTGGATGGTGGCCGAGGCCCCGGAGCCGACCTTCTGCACCGAGACCGGCCCATGGCCCAGCGTCTCGGCGTAGACGTCTTCCACCTGCTGAGTGCTGACGTTGTCGGCCGCGGGGATCTGGATGCGCGAGCCACCCTCGAAGTCGATTCCGAGGGTGAAGCCGCGCACCGCGATGCTGAGCAGCGAGATCAGCAGCAGCACCGCCGACAGCGTGTAGAAGAACCTGCGCCTGCTGACGATCGGGAAGCCGCCGGTGCCGGTGTAGAGACGTTCGAAGAACCCGTGCTTCGGGCCCTGCGCGGGCTCGTAGGAGTCCAGGTTCACCGATTCCTCGGTGGGGTTGTCGTTGCTCATCGTGACATCTCCTTCGGCCGGGCCTGGCCGCGTTCCCTGGCGATCTGCTGGACCGAGCCGAGACCGTTCACCGACGGCTTCGCCCAGAACGGCGAGCGTGCGGCGAGCATCATCAGCGGTGCGGTGACCAGGTAGAGCACGATCACGTCGAGGACAGTGGTGATACCAAGGGTGAAGGCGAAGCCCTTCACCTGACCAGCGGCGAGCAGGTACAGCACGACCGAGGCGATCAAGCTGACCGTCTTACCGGACAGGTTGGTGCGCTGCGCTCGTGCCCAACCGCGCGGCACGGCCGACCGGAAGCTGCGGCCCTCGCGCATCTCGTCCTTGATGCGTTCGAAGAACACCACGAACGAGTCCGCTGTCAGACCGATACCGATGATCAGACCGGCGATACCGGCGAGGTCGAGGGTGAAGCCGATCCACCGCCCGAGCAGCACGATGATGCCGTAGACCGCGACACCGGCCGCGATCAGCGAGAATCCGGCCAGCAGACCGAGCATCCGGTACACGAGCAGGCAGTAGAGCAGCACCGCGATCAGGCCGATGGCACCGGCGAGCAGACCCGCCTTCAGCGAGGACAGACCGAGCGTCGCCGAGACCGTCTCCGCTTCCGAGGTCTGGAACGACAGCGGCAGCGAACCGTACTTCAGTGTGTTGGCCAGCTCGGACGCGCTGTCGGCGGTGAAGCTACCCGAAATCGAGGTGCGGCCACCCAGCTGCGGGCCCTGCTGCACCTGCGGCGCGCTGACGACCTTCGAGTCGAGCACGAAGGCGACCCGCTTGTTGACGTACTCACCGGTCAGCTTCGACCAGGCGTCGGCACCGGCGGACTTGAACTCGAGGTTCACCTCATGGCGAGCCTGCTGCGAGTTCAGGGCGGAGGTCGCGTCGGCGATCTCCTGGCCGTCGATGCGGCTCGGGCCGAGCAGGAACACCTCGGTGCCGTCCTGCGAGCAGGTGACCAGCGGCAGGGTCGGGTCGTCGTTACCGGCCAGCGGATCGGGCTTGGTGCAGTCCATGGCCGCCACGGCGACCTGCTGAACCTGCTGATCGGTGCTCTGGCGCAGCGCCTTGGCGTCGGCGATCTCCTTGGCCTGCTGCTGCTGGTGGGTAAGACCACCGGGCGGCGGCGTGGGCGTCGGAGTCGGCGGTGCCTGTGCGGGGAACACCCGCGACTGCGGTGCCGGGGTGGTCGGTGCCTCGCCGGTGGGCGCGGGCGACTCACCGGGCGCGGGCGCCGGAGTGTCCGTCGCCGCCGGGGGTGCGGTGCCACCTGGTGGAGCGGTGCCGGTCGCGGGCGGAGCCGCCCCGCCTGCCTGCGGCTCGGTCGCGAACAGCACCGGGCGGATGTAGAGCTTGGCGGTGGTGGCCAGCGCGCGTGCCTGCTGGCTGTCCTCGCCGGGCACCGTGATGACCAGGTTGTCACCGTCGATGACCACCTCGGAGCCGGAGACGCCGAGACCGTTGACACGGTTCTCGATGATCTCCTGCGCCTTCTTCAGGCTCTCCTGGCTCGGCTTGTTGCCGTCGGGGGTACGCGCGGTCAACGTGACGCGGGTACCGCCCTGCAGGTCGATGCCGAGCTTGGCCGACGGGGAATGGTCACCGGTGAAGAACACCAGCGCGTAGATCACGGCCAGCAGCGCGGCGTAGACGCCGAGCAGCCGGAACGGATGCGCCGATCCTTGGGAAGGTGGCACAGCAGGTCATCTCCTAGGCGGAAGTCGAGGCTGGATCGGTGGGCACAACGGTGCCCGGCCCGGAACGCAGTGCGCGCCCGGGCGGGAAAAGAGACTGGTCAGTCCTTGGTCAGCCGGGTCTCGGTCTGTTCCACGGCTTCCTCGGCAGGAGCGTCGGTGACCTCGGGGGTCTCCTCGACCGTCGGCTCCTCGGCACGCACCTCACGGATCGCCTGGCGCAGCCACGTGGTGACCACATCCTCGGCGATCTCCAGGTCGACAGTGTTCTCGTCGAGGTCTACGACGGTGCCGTACAGACCCGAGGTGGTGACGACAGCGTCGCCGACCTTCAAGGCCTCCTGCATCGTCGAGACCTTCTCGGCCTCCCGCTTCTGTTTGCGGATTCCGAAGAACATCGGCACGAGCAGGGCCAGGATCAGCAGCGGAAACAGGAAGTCCATCGTCGAAGTCAGTCCCTAGTCAGTGGTGGACGTGCAAGTACGCCTGACAGTCTGCCAGTTCCCCGCCGCGGCGACACACCGGACACCGACGCGCGCGTGAAACGGCCCCGGTCCGCAATGCGCGAACCGGGGCCGAGGGCGCTCAGGCGACGGGGCCGTAGCGGTAATCGTCGAGCGGGAAGGTGACGGCCTCGCGGTGCGCGGCGGCGGTACTGGTCGGGCGCAGCAGCGCCGCCTCACCGTGCTGGTTGAAGTAGTAGCTGCGCGCGGTGGCGCAGTCGCCGCCGTAGAACACCGAGGAACCCAGCTTGCCGGTCATCCGGTCGAGGAACTCCGCGTTGGCCTCTTCGGTGACCTCGAAGGTCTGCTCGCCGCGGCGGAACAGTTCGGTGAACAACCGGCCCATGTGCTTCATCTGGGCTTCGATGGTGGTGAAGTACGACAGCCCGCTGTAGGAGTAGGGGCTGTTGAGGCTGAGGAAGTTCGGGAACTTGGGCACGGTGATGCCCTCGTAGGCCTGAAAACGGTTGTCGCGCCAGAACTTTCCGAGGTTCACGCCGTCGCGACCGACGATCTCGATGGCCGGGAAGTTCACGTCCCAGAGATTGAAGCCGGTGGCGAGCAGCAGGGTGTCGATCTCGGTCTTGTGGCCGTCGGCGGTGACGATGCCGTCGGGTTCCACATGGTCGATCGAGTTCGTTTCCAGCCGTACGTGCGGTTGGTTGAACGTCTTGAAGTACTGATTGGAAAACGTCGGGCGCTTGCAGCCGAAGTCGTAGTGCGGGGTGAGCTTGTGCCTGGTCTCCGGATCACGCACCTGCGCGAACAGGTGCGCCTTTGCCAGCGCGGCGGCCGCCCGGTTCAGTGGTTTGGCCTGCTTGTAATGCAGCACGCCGACGACCATCAGCGCCTCGAGCATGCCGGTGTTGACCAGCCGGGCCGCCTTCTGCGTGAGCGGAACTCTGTCGAACAGTTCCCGCACCACCCCCGGAATCGGGGCGTCGACCTTGGGCACCACCCAGATCGGGGTCCGCTGGAACACGGTGAGTGCGTCGACCTTCTTCGCGACCTCCGGCACCAACTGCACCGCGGTGGCGCCGGTGCCGATGATGGCGGCCTTACGGCCGGTCAGGTCGTAATCGGCGTCCCAGTCGGTGGTGTGGATGATCTTGCCTGCGAAGGACTCGATGCCGGGGAACGGCGGAGTGTAGGGCTGGGACAGGAACCCCGTCGCCGCGAGCAGATAGCGCGCGGTGAGCGTCTCACCGCCGGCGATCGAAACCACCCACTGCTGGTTCTCCGCGTCCCAGCGCGCACCGTCGACAACGGTTCCGAACCGCATCCGCCTGCGCAGATCGTATTTGTCGGCCACGTGCTCGGCGTATTTCTTCAGCTCGGCGCCGGGTGCGAACAGCCGGGTCCAGCGCGGGTTCGGCTCGAAGGAATAGGAGTAGGTCACCGACGCGATGTCGACCGCCAGACCCGGATACCTGTTCACATGCCAGGTGCCGCCCAGGTCGTCTTCCCGTTCCAGGATGACGAAATCGCGCAATCCGAGCCGGTCGAGTTCGATGCCCGCACCGATGCCACCGAAACCCGCTCCGACCACGATCGCGTCGAACTGAGGTACCACGTCGAACCTCCACAATGAGCTATGAGAATGCCGAATCACCGGAATGATGTGTCATTCCGGTTACATCGACAGTAACATCGTCAATGTGACGAAGCCACCCTCGCGAATCGACCAGCGCAAAGCCGAATTGCGCAGGGAGATAGTCGATACCGCGTTCGACTGCTTCGCCGAGAAGGGCTACCACGCCACCGGGATCGCCGATATCGCCACGCGCCTCGGCATCGGGCACGGCACCTTCTACCGCTATTTCGCGAACAAGCGCGACATCATCGACCATGTCATCGACGAGGTGAGCGGGCGCATCTTCGGCGCGCTCGACGATGACATCGAGCCCGAGAGCGCGGCCACCATCGAGGAATATGCCGCGCTGATCGACCGGATCGGCGATTCACTCAACCGCGTCCTGCTCGACGATCCCCGCACGGCGCATCTGCTGCTGTTCCACGCCACCGGCATCGACGACGAACTCACCGAACGGGTGTACGGCCTGATCGACGCCACCGAGATCCTCATGACGCGCTACCTCGAGCACGGCATGCGTGTCGGTTACCTTCGCGCCGATATCGACACCGCCAGTACCGCCAAGGCGGCACTCGGCATGATCGTCGCCGGGCTCGTCGCGGGCATGCGAACGCCTGATCCGGCATCGATGTCGGTGTACAGTCACGCGGTGCGGCGGCTGTTCATCGATGGCGTGCGCGCCGCTGCCCGATAGCGAAAAGCCGTGGGATAGAAGGGCAATCCTGAGACAATGACCGCTGTGACGCCCGACGATGTGAGCCGCACCCACTTCGCCATGCCGACGCTGGGGCATCGCGGCTACCACGCCGACGAGGTCGACGCCTTTCTGGAACGGGTGTCGGCCACCCTCGACGGGCTGGGCGCGCTCACCGCCGACGACATCCGTCACGTGCACTTCGGCGCACCGCGTTTCGGCGGTCGCGGGTATCAGGCCGACCAGGTCGACGACTTCCTCGACCGGGTGCGGACCGAGCTCGAACATCGTCAGAAGGGCGGTGCTCCCGTGCCCGCGGCGCGGGCGGGCGACGACGTCGCCCAGATGCTCACCCCCGACGACGTGCACCGCATGCGTTTCACCCAGTCCGCCGTCGGCAGGCGCGGCTATCACGAGGAAGAGGTCGACGCCTTCCTCGATTTGGTCGCGGCGACCCTGGCCCACAACGGCCCCGGCAGCCTCACCACCTCCGACGTGCGCGGCGTCCGCTTCACCGACACCCGACTCGGCACCCGTGGCTATGCCCGCGAAGAAGTGGACGCCTTCATCGACCTGGTGATCACGGCCCTGGAACACCCCGAACGCCGGCACTGACAGTCCTCGGCCGCCTGCGGCCCCAGTAGACAAATAATGGCGGCGTCAGCCGCCAGTTTTCGGCCGCCTTGATCTGGACTGACCAGAGGGTGCGACGAAGGAGTACCCGGCGGGAGGGAAGATCAAGGTTCCCAGGCCGAAAACCCGCGGCGCCAGCCGCCAATGATTCAGCCCTGAATGCTGTGGAGTTCGGCTTCGCGCAGGTCGTCGGGGAAGACGTAGCGGCGGAAGGCCCAGAAGCGGAACGCCATGGCCAGCAGGACGCCCAGGATCTGACCCGAGACGAAGTTCGCGACCATCTGCACCGTCGGATCCACATGCGGCACACGCAGATTCAGCGCGTAGAGCGACACCGCCTGCGGGATCATGGTGACCGCGATGCCCAGTGCGCTGACCGTGAAGAACAGGGCGGCTTCGTGACTGCGCTGCCTGCCGCCGCGTGCGCGGAACGACCACTCGCGATTGAGGATGTAGGAGGCGATGGTCGCGATCAGCGCGCCGAGCAGGCGCGCGGTGAGCGGCTTGTCGCCGAGCACGGTCAGTTTCACCGCGTACACGACCCCGGTATCGATGAACCAGGTGATCGCTCCGACCACGGCGAATTTCAGAAGTTCCCGATGCTTCATCAGCAGGGAACGCAACGGCTCGGGGAGTCGTTGCACCACCTCTAGGACTGCCACCGAATCGACAGTAGACGACGTCGCGGTGTGGTGCCCGCCTGGAGCAGAGGTATCTCAGTCGAAGCGATCGGCGCTCGGCTGCGGTTCGCGCCCACGCACTTCGATGGCGCCGATCACCAGATCGGGCGGTGGTACCAGGCCCAGATGCTCCCAGGCGCCCGCCGTCGCGACCCGGCCGCGGGGTGTGCGGGCGACGAGTCCGGCGCGCACCAGGAACGGTTCGCAGACCTCTTCCACGGTGGCCGCTTCCTCGCCGACGGCGACGGCCAGGGTCGATACGCCCACCGGTCCCCCACCGAATCCACGGACGAGCGCGCCGAGGACGGCGCGGTCGAGCCGGTCCAGGCCCAGCGCGTCGACGTCGTAGACCTCGAGCGCCGCCATCGCGATCGGGTGGGTGATGATGCCGTCCGCCCTCACCTCGGCGTAGTCGCGGACGCGGCGCAGTAGCCGGTTGGCGATCCGCGGAGTACCTCGGGAGCGTCCGGCGACTTCGGCGGCGGCGTCGTGGTCGATCTGCACGCCGAGGATGCGGGCCGAGCGGGTGAGGATCTGCAGCAGTTCGGCGGGGTCGTAGAAGTCCATGTGGCCGGTGAAGCCGAAGCGGTCGCGCAGCGGGCCGGTGAGCGCGCCCGAGCGGGTGGTCGCGCCGACCAGGGTGAACGGGGCGATGTCGAGGGGGATCGAGGTCGCGCCGGGGCCCTTGCCGACCACCACGTCGACGCGGAAGTCCTCCATCGCCAGGTACAGCATCTCCTCGGCCGGGCGGGCCATCCGGTGGATCTCGTCGATGAACAGGACATCGCCCTCGACCAGGTTGGACAGCATGGCGGCGAGGTCGCCCGCGCGTTCCAGTGCCGGACCCGAGGTGATGCGCAGGGCGGTGCCGAGTTCGCCCGCGATGATCATCGCCATGCTGGTCTTACCGAGGCCGGGCGGTCCCGACAACAGGACGTGGTCGGGGGTGGCGCCGCGCAGGCTCGCGCCGCGCAGGACGAGGGCGAGCTGTTCGCGCACGCGGGGCTGGCCGATGAACTCGTCGAGCGAGGTGGGACGCAGGCCGGTTTCGGCTTCGCCGTCGGTGCTGAGGTACCGGGCGGTGAGGTCGGATTCGTCGGTCTCGTCGATGTCGTCGTCGTCGTACACGGTCTACCTGTTCTTGCCGAGCAGGCCGAGCGCCGCGCGCAAGGCCACCGAGGTGGTGGCGGTCGGCTGGTCGGCCAGGACGGTGTCGACGGCCTGTTCGGCCTGCTTCGCGGGGAACCCGAGGCCGATGAGCGCTTCGGAAACCTGTTCGCGCACAGGGGTACTCGGTGTTTCCGCGCCGGGCGGACCGGTGGGCACAGCCACCTGGTTCACCTTGTCGCGCAGTTCGACGACCATCCGCTCGGCGCCGCGCTTGCCGATGCCGGGGACCCGGGTCAGGGCGGCGACATTGCTCTCGGCCAGCGCTTTTCGCAGTGCTTCGGGTTCGAGCACTGCGAGCACCGCCATCGCCAGGCGGGGGCCGACGCCGGAGACGGTCTGCAGCAGCCCGAACAGTTCGCGTGCTTCGGTGTCGGCGAACCCGAACAGGGTCATCGAGTCCTCGCGCACGATCATCGCCGTGTAGAGGCGGGTCTGTTCGCCGCGGGTGAGCCCGGCGAGAGTGGCCGGGGTGGCATTGAGGCGGTACCCGACGCCCGCGGCCTCGATCACCACGTGATCGAGCGCGATCTCGAGTACCTCACCGCGTACCGACGCGATCACCCGCGCACCACCTTCCGTTGTTCGGCGAGCCGTTGTTCGTAGCGGCGGCGGACCTCCTCCGCCTGTGCCTGCGCGGCCGCCATCCGGTCCATCAGCGGCGCCCGCCAACAATGACAGATGGCCAGCGCGAGCGCGTCGGCGGCATCGGCGGGTTTCGGCGCGACCTGCAACCCGAGGATCCGCGTCACCATGGCGGTGACCTGTGCTTTGTCCGCCGTACCGTTGCCGGTGACAGCGGCTTTCACCTCGCTGGGCGTATGGAACGCCACCCGGATCCCGCGCCGCGCGGCGGCCAGCGCGATCACCCCACCGGCCTGTGCTGTGCCCATCGCGGTCCGCACATTGTGCTGCGCGAAAACCCGCTCGATCGCGACAGCTTCGGGCCGATGGGTATCCATCCACTCCTCGGCGGCATCGGCGACAGCCATCAACCGCAATGCCAGCTCGGCGTCCGGCGGCGTCCGCACCACCCCCACATCGAGGGCGACCACCTTCCGGCCCGGCCCGCTGTCGACCATGCTGAGCCCGCACCGGGTAAGACCCGGATCGACGCCCATCACCCGCACCGGCCACCCCTTCGAAGACACGAACAGTTGTTCGAAAGTCTAGAGCATCCCCACGTTCCGGCCGACCAGCGACACGACACTCACGCCGGTCGCGGCGCCAGCCCGAGTAGCGCGGGATCGCGTGCGTGCTCAGCCCAGACCCGCGCCGGATCCGCGACCAACTTGCGCGCGCGCAGGTCGAGCAGACCGCTCACATACGACACCGTCGCAGCGACCTCACCGTCTTCCCTGGTGAGGGTGTGCTCCACCCGATAGGTCTTGCCCTGCCCCCCGCCGCGAGTAGGTCCGGCACCGAGACCCCGGCCTCGGTCACGCACGCGAACCGCGCGTGGTCGGCGAACTGCTGATACGCCGAGCCGGTGACATGCAGTTGCGGATCGAGATCGGACACTCGGATCGGGATCCGAACCCGAAACGGCACACTGGTTTCCGTCATGCCGCGAGTGTGCCACCGGGGTACGACACATTCGTCGCCGTCCGCCGAGCCGGCGCTACCCGAGCGCGGCGGTGAAGGCCTCGAATGCCCGGTCGTCGAACAGGACGAACCGCACCTGCGTCACCGCTGTTTCGGCCGCGCGTACGGTCTCGACCGCGATCCGCGCGCCATCGTCCATCGGCCAGCCGAAGATGCCGGTGGAGATCGCCGGGAACGCGACTGTCGCCGCACCCAATTCGTCTGCCACGCGCAGGGATTCGCGGTAGCACGAGGCGAGGAGCTCGGAGCGGTCCTCGGTGGCCGACCACACGGGGCCGACCGTGTGGATCACCCAGTGCGCGGGCAACCGGCCCGCGGTGGTCGCCACCGCCTGCCCGGTCCGCAGGCCTTTGCCGTACTGGGAGGCGCGCAGGTCGCGACATTCGGACAGGATCTGCGGGCCGCCTTTGCGGTGGATCGCGCCGTCGACGCCACCGCCGCCGAGCAGCGAGGAGTTCGCGGCGTTGACCACCGCGTCCACCTGCTGTTCGGTGATGTCGCCACGGACCGCATCGATTCGCGTCATGATCCTCATTGTGCCGGGGGGTGGACTTCGACCACGGGTACGGTCGAGGAAGTCCGGCATGGTCGGTCCGTCCGAGGCGAGGAGTACCACACATGGCCATACCCACCGGTGACATCGTGCCGACGCCCGACGGGCGGGATCTGGTGATCACCCGGTCGCTGGGGTTGCCGATCGAGGAGGTGTGGGCACGGTTGACCGATCCGCATCTGACATCAGGGTGGTACGGCACCTGGGAGGGCGACGCGGGGACCGGCAACACCATCCGGGTGCAGATGCGGTTCGAGGAGGGTGAACCGTGGACGCCGATGCACATCGACGACTGCACCCCACCGATCCACCTCGGCATCTCCTCGACCGACCAGATCGGCGTGTGGCGCCTGGAGGTGACCTTGCTCGATACCGGCGCGGCCACCGAGCTGCGCCTGGTCCACCATCTGACGTCCGAATACCAGCTGGCGGAGATCCCGCAGATCGGTCCGGGCTGGGAGTACTACGCGGACATGTTCGTCGCCGCGTGCACGCACACCGAACGCCCGGATTTCGCCGACTACTACCCGTCGATGTCGAACTACTACCAGCAGCGGGCGTCCTAGCCGAAACGTGAACCGCCCCAGCCGAATTCACGGCCGGGGCGGTTCAACGAGCGGGGAACCTACTCGTCGTCGAGTTCCGCCGCGACCTCGTCGGAGATGTCGACATTGGTGTACACGTTCTGCACATCGTCGCTGTCTTCCAGCGCGTCGACCAGTTTGAACACCTTGCGAGCGCCCTCGGCGTCGACAGCGACCGACACCGACGCCTGGAAACCGGATTCGGCGGAGTCGTAGTCGATGTTCGCGGCCTGCAGAGCCGAACGCACCGCGACCAGATCGCCGGGCTCGGAGATGATCTCGAAGACGTCGCCGTGGTCGTTGACATCCTCGGCGCCCGCGTCGAGGACCGTCTCGAGGACGTCGTCCTCGGACAGGCCGTTCTTCTCGAGGGTCACCACGCCCTTGCGGGCGAACAGGTACGACACCGAACCGGGATCGGCCATGTTGCCGCCGTTGCGGGTCATCGCGAGGCGGACCTCGCCCGCGGCGCGGTTGCGGTTGTCGGTGAGGCACTCGATCAGCACGGCGACACCGTTGGGCCCGTAGCCCTCGTACATGATCGTCTGCCAGTCGGCGCCGCCGGCCTCTTCACCACCGCCGCGCTTGCGGGCGCGCTCGATGTTGTCATTGGGGACCGATGTCTTCTTCGCCTTCTGGATGGCGTCGAACAGCGTCGGATTGCCCGCAGGGTCACTACCACCAGTGCGGGCCGCCACCTCGATGTTCTTGATCAGCTTGGCGAAGAGTTTGCCGCGCTTGGCGTCGATTCCCGCCTTCTTGTGCTTGGTGGTGGCCCATTTGGAGTGGCCGCTCATGCCCTACTTCCTTCAAGTCGGTTGCGCGTCTGCCCGGGCGGACAAGCTCGATCCAGCCTACTCACCGCGCGCGACGCCCGCCGACGCGGGCATTCACCGCGCGATACGCACCAGGTCGACGAACAGTTCGTGCACCCGCAGATCGCCGGTCACCTCGGGATGGAACGAGGTAGCCACCACATTGCCCTGCCTGGCGGCGACGATGCGCCCCTGCGCGGGACCGTGCGGCACCCGCGCCAGCACCTCGACACCGTCCCCGACCCGTTCCACCCACGGCGCGCGGATGAACACCGCGCGCACGGGCGTGTCGAGGCCGGTGAAGTCCAGGTCGGTCTCGAAGGAGTCGACCTGACGACCGAACGCGTTGCGCCGCACCGTCATATCGATGCCGGACAGGTGCTGGGCGTCGGCCCTGGTGTCGAGGACCTCCGAGGCGAGCAGGATCATGCCCGCGCAGGAACCGAACGCGGGCAGCCCGTCGCGCAACCGCGCCCGCAACGGTTCGAGCAAGTCGAACGCTTGCAGCAGCTTGGAAATCGCGGTCGACTCACCACCGGGCAGCACGAGCCCGTCGACGGCCGCCAACTCCGACTCACGCCGCACCAGCACCGGCTCGGCCCCGCAGTGCGCCAGCGCGGCAACGTGTTCGCGCACGTCACCCTGCAGCGCGAGGACACCGATGGTCGGCCGGGAGGCGGTCGAGGTTGCATTCACAGCCGTTGAGCTTACGAGCCCCGGCGATGTGGGCCCGCTCACGCCGTGCCGTCAAGGTTCCGTCAACGGTGGGTGCATCCGCGCGGAACGGGTCGACACTGCAATATGTGATTGCACTGCTGCCACGCAAGTCCCCAGGACCTGCGCAGATCGTCCCGGAGCGCCGCGGACTGACCGTTCCCACCGGCCTGGCCGGACTGTCCCTCGACGCGATGGCCTCGGTGTCCTACGGACCGGAAGCCATCGTCTTGGTCCTGGCCACCGCGGGCGGGCTCGGACTCGGCATGACCCTGCCGGTGACCCTCGCCATCGCGGTCCTGCTCGCCGTGCTCATCGCGTCCTATCGGCAGGTGATCGCCGCGTTCCCCAACGGCGGCGGCGCCTACGCGGTCGCCAAGAAGCACCTCGGCGATCGGACCAGCCTGCTCGCCGCGGCCTCGCTCATCGTCGACTACGTGCTCAATGTCGCGGTCTCGATCGCGGCCGGCGTCGCCGCGCTGACCTCGGCGTTCCCCGCGCTGCACGGGTACACGGTGTGGATCTGCCTGGCCGTGCTGGTCGGTATCACCGCGCTCAATCTGCTCGGCATCACCGAGAGCGCGAAGGCGTTCATGCTGCCCACCGCGGTGTTCGTCGGCGGCATCTTCGTGGTGATCATCGGCGGGCTGCTGCGTTCGGAACCAGCCGCCGTCACCGCGGGCACGGCGGCGGTCAGCGATATCCACACCGTGGGTGTCCTGCTGCTGCTCAAGGCGTTCTCCAGTGGCTGCGCCGCGCTGACCGGTGTCGAGGCGATCGCGAACGCGGTGCCCAGCTTCGAGCAGCCGCGCGTGCGGCGCGCCCAGCGTGCCGAAGTCGCCTTGGGCCTGCTGCTCGGCACGATGCTGATCGGCCTGGCCGTCCTGATCGAGAAGTTCTCGTTGCAGCCGATCGAGGGCACCACCGTGCTCTCGCAGCTCACCGAGGCCGCGCTCGGCCACGGCATCGGCTACTACGTGGTGCAATTCGCCACCGTCATCCTGCTCGCGCTGGCGGCGAACACCTCCTACGGCGGGCTGCCGACGCTCACCAGACTGCTCGCCGACGACAACTGCCTGCCGCACCGGTTCTCCGTCGCCACCCCGCGCCGGGTCTACCGATACGGCGTGCTGACGCTCGGGATCAGTGCCGCGGTGCTGGTGGTGGCTGCCGCGGGCAGCATGAACGCGCTCGTCCCGCTGTTCGCGATCGGCGTGTTCGTCGGGTTCACCATCGCCCAGACCGGCATGGTCCGGCACTGGTGGCTGACCCGCGCCGACGGCTGGCGCTGGCGAATCGCGCTCAACGGCTTCGGCGCGCTGCTGACCTTCGTCGCGGCCGTGGTCACCACCGCGATGAAGTTCACCGAGGGTGCCTGGCTGATCGTGCTCGTGCTGCCGCTGCTGATGCTCGGCATGGAACGGATTCGCAACGCCTACACCAGGATCGGTGGTTCGCGCGGCACCGGTGCGGTGCCCGCGCAGCCACGCCCGACCGGGACCGCGATCATCGTGCCGATCGCGGAAGTCTGCGAACTCAGTCGCGAAGCGCTCTCGGCCGCCATGTCGATCGGCGAGGACGTCACCGCCGTGCACGTCTGCCTGCCGGGTGAATCGACGACGGCGTTCACGAAAGCATGGGATGTCTGGCATCCCGAGGTGCGCCTCGTCCTGCTCGAGGACAGCGACGCCACCGTCGGTGGACCGGTCGCCCGCTATGTCCGCGACAATTTCGGAAGTCGGCGCAAGGTCGTGGTGATCGCCGAGATCGATCCACCGAACGGGTGGGATCGGGTGCTGCCGAGCCACCGCAGCGACGAACTCGAACGGGTACTGCGCCGGATGAGCGACACCGTGGTGTGCCACCTGCGCGTGCAGGTTCCCTAGTCGTGGCGATCCGGTGCGGCGGCCACCCGCACCGGATCACCACCCGTGCTACTTGTGGCGCGGCGTGCGGATCAGACCTTCCTGGACGACCGCGGCGACCAGATTGCCCTCGCGGTCCCAGATCTTGCCGCCGGTCAGCGCGCGACCGAAGCCGGCCGACGGCGAGGACTGGTCGTAGAGCAGCCATTCGTCGGCGCGGAACGGGCGCAGGAACCACATGGCGTGGTCGAGGGACGCGTTCTGGGTCGGTTCGTCGGGGTGGGTCACCTTCGACGAGCCGAGCAGCGTCATGTCGCTCATGTAGGCCAGCGTGCAGACGTGGAACATCGGGTCGTCGGGCAGCTCGTGCCGGTACCGGAACCACACCTGCTGCGGGGAGACGGCGCCGTCGCGCGCGACGACCTGTTCCTGCGGCACCGTGCGGATGTCCCAGTGCTCCCATTCGCGCATGGCCCACAACCGCTCCGGGGTCATGGTCACGCTGGCGTCGGGCAGTTCGTCGGGGCCGTCGACCGAGGGCATCACGTCCTGGTGCTCCGGCCCTTCGTCACCGTGATGGAACGAGGCCGACATCGTGAATATCGCCTGCCCGTCCTGCACGCCGGTGACCCGCCTCGTGCAGAAGGACCGGCCGTCGCGGATGCGCTCGACCAGGTAGACGGTGGGTTCCTCCGGGTTGCCCGGTCGCAGGAAGTAGCCGTGCAGGGAATGCACCTGGAAGCTGGGGTCGACGGTGCGAACCGCCGAGACCAGCGCCTGCCCGGCCACCTGACCGCCGAAGGTGCGCGGTAGCTGAGACTCCGTGGAAGCACCACGGAAGATGTCGCGCTCCAGCCGCTCGATCGCGAGCGCCTCTTCGATTGTCGCCATGCGCTCGAGATTATCGCCTCGCCGACCGGGCGGTATGTCCGGCTCCGCACGGCGGCCCGAAATTTGCTGAGATGGTCCGGTGCCCACGTT
The DNA here is from genome assembly GCF_042719755.1 of Nocardia sp. NPDC058519. Lineage (NCBI taxonomy): Bacteria > Bacillati > Actinomycetota > Actinomycetes > Mycobacteriales > Nocardiaceae > Nocardia > Nocardia sp. NPDC058519. The sequence goes on from NZ_JBHXNK010000008.1 coordinate 27,120, forward strand.
CACTCCCACCTCGCCCGCCGCCCTCGCCCGGCTCGTCGCCGACGAGCTCGTCGAGCTGCCGGGGCGGCGGGTGCTCGCGGTCGACGGTGCCGATGCCGCCGAGCCCGTCGAGCTCGGCCGCCGGATCGTGGAGACGCTCTCGGATCGGGGCCGATCGGCGGCGGTGGTGTCGATGCACGACTACGTGCGACCCGCGTCGCTACGCATGGAATACGGACGCGATGACGAATGGTCTTATCGCACAGCGTGGTTCGACTACGAGGCGGTGCGGCGCGAGATCGTGGACGCGATGCGGACCGAAGGGCGCTGGTTGCCCGCGCTGTGGGACGAGGAGCGGGACAGGTCCGCACGGGCGGCGATTCGCGCGGCGCAGGCCGATCTGGTGCTGGTGCTCGCGGGGCCGATGCTGCTGGGTCGCGGTCTGGATTTCGATCTCGCGATCCGCTTGGAGCTGAGTGCGCAAGCGGCGCTGCGCCGTACGCCCGCCGAGCAGCGATGGACGCTGCCCGCTGTGCGCGATCACACGGCAGAACATCCAGAGGAAGCGACCTGGACCGTCCGCTGGGATCATCCCGATCGGGCGGCACTGCGCGGCTGACATCGCGGAAACCGAGGCGGCGCAGACGCGAAAGCCCCGTCCGGAAATTCCGAACGGGGCTCGAGCGAGGACGATCAGGCGCAGGCGACCGAGGTCTGACCGAGGTTGGTCAGCATGCCGCATGCCCACGACTTCTGGACCTTCCACTTGCCCTCTTCGGCCACGAACGGCACGTCGACGACATTGGTCTGGCCGTTGACGGTGAAGTTGGCCTTCGCGTTGACGCTGTCACCGAAGGAGGTCACCTCGGTGACCTGCACCTGGACATTGTTGGTCTGAACGGCTTGCGCCAGGCGGTTCGGCAGCTCGGGATCGGCCTCGATGCCCTGCACGAAGTCCAGCTTCTGGTCGTTGGGGACCGACGGATCCAGCGCGGTGGTGAGCTGGGTGTTGAGCTGCTCGACCGTCGGCACGGCGGGCAGGTTCGCGGCCGCCGAACCCTGAGCGCTGGCGCTGGTGGTGGTGGTTTTGGCGGCGGGCTTGTCACCCTTGTCGTCACTGCACGCACTCAGGCCGAGGGCAGCGACCACAGCCAGTCCTGCGATCGCGACTCGTCCGGTCCTACGAAACTTCATCCACTCGTCCTTACGTCGGGTCGGAATCTCGCCCTCTGGGCGACGGCACGGATCGGCGCCACACAGCGCAGGCCTCGATGCCACGGCCAGGACGCTACCCAGTGATGTTGAGGAAACTCTGAGACACAGACAACGTGGGTCTGTGAGATACACCGGATTGTGATGCACCCCAGCATTACCCGGAACGCAGACCGGCCACCGCCTCGACTAGTCGGGCATGCGTCGGCGCGTCCGCTGCCGCGATCAGCCCGTGCGGCGCGGTGTGCAGTGGCTGCCCGGCGAGGCCGGTGACCACGCAGCCCGCCGCCTGGCACACCGCGATCGCGCTGCTGAAATGCACACTGTCACGGATATCGCCGCCGGTGATGTAGGCGGCGCGCCGTCCGGCCGCGACCCAGACAAGGGCCAGCGAGGTCGACAACACCCGTCCGTGGAACTGGCCCGCGAAGCCCTCGGCGTCGAACAGTCGCGCCGGGCTCGACCACGGGAACGGGTGATCGAGATCGACATCGACCAGGTGACTTCCGGCCTGCGGGCGCAACGGCTCGTCGCCGCCCCCTGCGCGCCGGAACGCACCCTCCCCCGCGGTCCAGAACACTTCGCGGGCGAACGGGTCGGCGGTCGCCGCCACCTGCACGGTATCGCCGTCGCGCAGGGCGACATTGACCGCGACGAACGCGGTGTCGACAGCGAAATTCCTTGTGCCACAGAGTGGATCGATGAACCAGGTCCGATCGCTACGGGCGGAACCGGTGGTTCCCGATTCCTCGGCGACGAACCGGTCGCCGGGACACGCGGCCGCGAGGACATCGAGGATGGCTTTCTCGGCCGCGATATCGGCCTGCGTGGCGAAATCGTCGCCCTGTTTGGCGTAGTGAGTGAGCGGAGCGTGGAATGCCGACCGAATCACTTCCGAAGCGACTTCTGTTGCGTGGATTGCGATTTCACTATCTGAGTGGTGCACCGTTTCCAGGCTACGGACCGTGCCGCACCCCGGCAGGAGAACCAGCGGTCCGCAACCGCGCATAGGCGGTACGCCTAACGGGCCAGGTATACGGCGAGACCGAGTCCGCCGATCCCGACCGTCACCCGCAGCACGCTCGGTGGGATCACTTTCACCACCGGCGGGCCACACCAGCCACCCGCCAGCGCACCCAGGCCCAGCGCCAGCGCAGCACCCCAGTGCACCGGTCCGAAGGCCGCGAACCCGATCGCGGCGACCAGGTTCGCGATGCCGAGCAGGAAGCTCTTGAGAATCGATGCGCTCCAGATGGATTCGGAGGTACACAGCAGCATCATCGACAGGTAGATCACGCCGGCGCCCGCGCCGAAATACCCGCCGTACACTGATGTGAGCAGGATGCCGACCGGCACGATCCAGGGGGCGCTGAGCTCGCCGACATGGCGGCGGACCAGTGGTTGCACCAGCAGCGCGATCGACGCCATGGCCACCAGGAACGGCACGACCACCTCGAACGCGCCGTCCGGCGCGACCAGCAGGGCGAGGGCGCCGAGCAGTCCGCCCACGGCCGACAGCACCGCCCAGCGCACCAGAGTGGCCCCGCGCCCGATGAGTTCACGTCCGGAATTCGCGGTCGCCCCGACACCGACGGCGACCATGGCGACCGTATTGGTGACATTGGCCGCGACGGGCGGCAGACCGGCTGCCAGCAGCGCCGGATAGGAGACGATCGAGGCCATCCCGGTGACGAAACCGATCAAGCCGGTAAAGAATCCCGCGACGACCAGCAAGGACAAGTCGAGCGCGGTCACGGACCGACTGTACGGTATGACCAGTTGGCAGCAATTCCCGGGCATCCACCGCACGGGCGTGCGCGCGGCCGCTGGACGCGGGCCATCCGGGGCCCACATCGAACACCGCCCGCGGGATCGCGACGACGCGCCGAGGGCCGTGCCAGGATGTCACCGTGCAGATGACGACTTTCGAGCCGGGCGAACCACCCGTTCGACGTAACCGGCTGGACTCCAACACCGTTGCCCGCCTCGACGACGTCACCACCTTCGCCCAGCTGCTCGACGCGTTAGAGCTCGTCCGGATGGATCATCCCGACGCGCGGATCCTCTGCACGCTCGACGATCTCGGCCAGTGCGCGTACACGAGCATGCACGCCACCCTCGGGCTCGTGGAAGCCGACAGCCACGACCCCCACGCCCCGGACGACCCCGCTGCCACCCACCACGCCGAGAACGCCACGGTCTCCCGGATCGCCGCGCTGCTCGACAACCTGTCCACCCGCGTGCCCTGGGAATCGTTGCGCGACACCCGCAATGCCTCCGAGGACGAACTCACCGCACTCGTCGCCGCCAACCGCTCCCCCGACCGCGTGGTCGACGACGTCGTGCTGATCCAGCGCGTCCCGGTGGACCGCGACGACCTCGCCATCGCCGGCATCCCCAACGGGTACTTCGCCGACGACTGGAGCACCTACGACAACCACACCGTCATCCGCCGCATGACCACCCACGGCTACCGCCACATCGCCATCGGTGCCTCCCTGCTCGCCTTCGCCCGCCCCACACCGCCCACCCCCGAACAAGCAGCGGCCCTGGTCACCGACCTCACCCACCTCTACGGCTCCCCCACCGCCATCGCCTGGCACGAACTAGCCGTCCTCCTGCCCACCCAGCGCCAGCTCATCCTCGGCTACGCCGAGAACTTCGCCGACGCCCTCACCACCGACACCGAAGGCGCGGCGGGCCAGCCGTAGGGCACCCGGCCGCATCGTCACCGACCTGGTCCGGAGCCGACCTCGGTACCTGCGGTGCGGTCGACAACGAGAATGGTGAAGACGATGGCCGGAACGACCATCAGCGCCGCATTGGAGATCCACCAGATCGCGTTGAAATCTCCGTAGTAGGCCCAGAACGAGATCGCCATGAACCCGGCACAGAAGGTCAGTGTGAGCCCGATGGTGAGGACCACCCAGCCGAGCCGATGACGGCGACTGACCAGGTAGACCCCAACGAACCCGAATACCGCGGCGGCGAGATCGAGTGGGAAGAAGGACCAATTCCATGCCTGCATCATGGGATCGGAGTAGTCACGGAAGGCCGACTCCTTCGGAATCGCGTCGACCGCTACCGCCACCCAGTACAGCATCAGCAATGCGTCGGTGATCAGCAGCAGGATCTTTGCGACCTTCAGGCTCACGAAGCCACCCCACTTCTGACAGGAATTTGCCTGAGCTGCAATCGATTACAAGCTGTTCGGCGCGACCCTATCATCGAACGGATCGACACTCCGCGCGTTCACCCCCAGGGTGGCACCGAGCCCGGAGGCCACACTCAGGTCAGTGCGTTCACCATGCGGGCCGCGAGTACGCGGGTTCGGTCGAACGGTGCCGCGCTCACGGCGGGCGTGCCGATCACCGATCGCAGGACGCCGAGGCCGATCAGCAGGGCGCCGATCAGTTCCGCGCGTAGTTCCGTGTCGGGGCCGTCGAGCCGGTCGGTGAATTCGCGCAGGTAGTCGTCGCAGAGTTGGGCGCGTAGCTGATCGCGTACGTCGCTGTGGCCTGCTGATCGGAGCATGGCCAGGAGCGGGTGTTCGCCGCCGTATTGCGACCAGTCCTGGTACACGACGTCGTGGAGCAGGGCGTCGGCGATGCTGACCACCGGGCGGTGCGGATCGGCGGCGACGCCGGTCGGGATCTCCATGCGCATCGCCTCGGCGTAGAGCTGCTTCTTGGAGCCGAAGTAGCGCGAGACCAGAGCCGGATCGACGCCGACCTGCGCCGCGATCTCGCGTAGTCCGGTGCCATCGAAACCCTGTGCCGCGAAACGGATTCGCGCGGCATCGAGCAGCGCGGCGCGGGTGGCCGCACGGTCGCGGCGACGTGGTTCGGGCTTCGGTTCCATGAAGTCATGCTAAGTCATGAGATGTTGACTTGATGACCTCACTGTTTCTAGCCTCGAGATATCGGCCGATGACACAGTCCAGAGCGATTCGAGGAGAACGGGATTCGATGCGCACGTATGTCATCACCGGCGGCACCGACGGCATGGGCAAGGGGCTCGGCCTACATTTTCTGCGACGCGGTGACCGGGTGGTCGCGATCGCCAGCGGCACTACCAAAGGCGAGGCGTTCGTCCGGGAGGCCGCCGCGATCGGCGCGGGCGAGCGGGCGGTGTTCCTGCGAGCCGACCTGAGCACCCTGACGGGAATGCGGGACGCCCTTGACGGTGCCACCGCCCTGGCCGACACCGTCGACGGCCTCGTCTTCGGCGCCCAGCGCTTCCGACCGCGGCGCGAGATCACCGAAGACGGCGTCGAGTTCACCTTCGCGCTGCATTATCTGAGCCGATTCGTCCTCGGACACGGTCTGGTCGACGTGCTGGAACGCGCGAACGCCCCGGTCATCATGAACATCTGCGGTCCCGGCGGTTTCCCCGGCCGAATCCACTGGGACGACCCGACCCTGCGCCGGACCTACACCGGCACCCGCGCCGCCATGCAGGCCTCGCGCGCCAACGACCTGCTCGGCGTCGATTTCCCTCGCCGCCATCCGAACGCACGCACCCGCTACGTGCTCTACAACCCACTGATGGTGCGCACCGCGATGGCCGATCCACTGCCCACGCCCCAGCGAATCCTGACCAAGGCCGCCGGACTCGTCTTCGGCCGATCGGTCGACCAGGCCGTCCCGCCGATCGCCCGGCTACTCGACGAGCCACCGGTGGATCCGGTGACCGCCTTCCGGCGCCGGACCCGACTCCCCTTGACGCGCGAGGACTTCGACCTGGACAACGCGATCCGTCTCGACGCCCTCACCACCGAACTCCTCGAGCGCTGAGTCGTCGCCCGAAAACGCCTCGGCGGGCGTCGTGATCACGACGCCCGCCGAGGCGAATGTTTCAGTGCCCGAACGGAATCGGGCCCACGATCACCAGCCGCGCTCGGCGAGACGGTGCGGCTGCGGGATGTCTTCGACGTTGATGCCGACCATGGCCTCGCCAAGGCCACGCGAGACCTTGGCGAGCACGTCCGGGTCGTCGTAGAAGGTGGTGGCCTTCACGATGGCGGCGGCGCGCTGCTCGGGGTTGCCGGACTTGAAGATGCCCGAGCCGACGAACACGCCCTCGGCGCCGAGCTGCATCATCATGGCGGCGTCGGCCGGGGTGGCGATGCCACCGGCGGTGAACATGACGACCGGCAGCTTGCCGGTCTGGGCGACCTCGCGGACCAGCTCGTACGGGGCCTGCAGTTCCTTCGCGGCCACGAAGAGCTCGTCTTCGGACAGCGAGGTCAGGCGACGGATCTCGCCGCGGATGGTGCGCATGTGGGTGGTCGCGTTGGACACGTCGCCGGTGCCTGCCTCGCCCTTGGAGCGGATCATGGCCGCGCCCTCGGTGATGCGACGCAGCGCCTCACCCAGGTTGGTGGCGCCACAGACGAAGGGGATGGTGAAGTTCCACTTGTCGATGTGGTTGGCGTAGTCGGCGGGGGTGAGGACCTCGGACTCGTCGATGTAGTCCACGCCGAGGCTCTGCAGGATCTGCGCCTCGACGAAGTGGCCGATGCGGGCCTTGGCCATCACGGGGATGGAGACCGCGGAGATGATGCCGTCGATCATGTCCGGGTCGCTCATCCGGGACACGCCGCCCTGGGCGCGAATGTCGGCGGGCACCCGCTCGAGCGCCATCACGGCCACGGCGCCTGCGTCTTCGGCGATCTTGGCCTGCTCGGCGTTGACCACATCCATGATCACGCCACCCTTGAGCATCTCGGCCATGCCGCGCTTCACGCGGGCGGTGCCGACGGTGTTGGTGGTCTCAGGCGTAGTCACGAATGTCTCCTGTGTCATGGGCGCCAATCAAGTCGCTCGGGGGTGGTGTCACCGTCGATTCTAGAACTGCCCGAATTCGGCCTTCATAGCCAGTTGAGCACCACTGGCCTTGTCACGACCAGCGGCGATGCGTCCATCACCCACCGCTGGCCTCCTCCGATGGCCTGTCACTCACCGTGCCCAGGCCCCGACCGTGTGCGCTACCGGGCCAATCGAACAGCACGATCACCGCCGCGACGGCCGCCGCACCGGCAGCGCACCACAGCGCCGCGACCGGGGTGTGCGCGCGATCGACGGCCAGGCCGGCGACGACCGGACCGAGCACCGCGCCGATATTGAGCGCGGTGGTGGCCAACGCCCCGGCCAGACGCGGCGCGGCGGGCGCGGCGGTCCGCACGATCGTCGCGATCAACGCGGATCCCACGCCGAACGCGGCCGCCCCCGTGAGCAATGTCATGACCGCGACCCCGGCCATCGTGTGCGCGGTCATCGCGGCCAGCGCCCACACGCCGACCAGTCCAGCCGTCCCCACGGTGATGATGGCGTGACCGTGGCGGTCGCTGTACCGACCGGTGAGCGCCACACCGACGAACGAGCCGAGCCCGAACAACGCCAGCACCAGCGGGACCCAGACCCCGGTTGTGCCCGCGATCGCGGCGGCCATGGTGCCGAGGTAGGTGAACGCGGCGAACGTCGCGGCATTGACCAGCACCCCGACGACCACGGCCGACCGCACCTCGCGCACGCCGAGCACCGCCCACTCGGACCGCATCGACCGATCCGATGCTCCCACCCCCGCACCGTCGCGCGGCACCATCGACGCCACCGGGACGAGGACCACCGCGCTCACCACGGCGACGGCCCAGAAGGCCGATCGCCAACCCCACAGCTGCCCGAGCAGAGTCCCCGCCGGCACACCCGCGATGCAGGCCACCGTCACCCCGGACACGATGACCGAGGTCGCGCGCCCGACCAGCGCGGGCCCGACCAGACGCGGCAACGCGGCCAGCGCGATCGCCAGGAAGCCGGCATTGGCGACCGCGGCGACCGCCCGGGTAGCCACCAGCACCGCGAAATCCGTGGTGACGGCGCCGACGATATGGGTGACGCAGAAGAGCGCGAGAAACGTTGTCGCCGAACGCCGTAGCTGCCACCGGCCCGCGGTGGCCGCCATCGTCGGCGCCCCGAGCACCATGCCGACCGCGTACACCGAGGTCAGCAACCCCACCGTGCCGAGCGAGACGCCGAAGTCGGTGGCGGTCCGCGCCAGCAACCCCGACATCATGAATTCCGATGTGCCCTGCGCGAAGACCGCGGCAGCCAGCACGAAAACCCCGATGGGCATGTTCGATCAACTCTCCGGATACCGGGACACCACGCGTCGGGCGCGGTGTCCGAGATGGTGCGGCACCGGGCGAATCATGGCCCGGCCGCGAGGAATCGACGATCATCCGGCGTTGCGAACGACACATCGCACCGGTCCGCGGACCGATGGATGGTGGAACGACAACGCCGCCCGACCCGCAGGCCGGACGGCTACCTTCTGGACGCCTCCGGAGAATTCACGCGCTCACCGTAACAACGGCAGGGCGGAGAACGCACGCGGTTATCCGCGGTGCGCCTCAGCGGATCGAGCGCACCACGTGCTTGGTGTCGTCGGCGGCCGCGGTCACGGCCTCGGTGAGCAGTTCGTCGAGGTGATACGGGTAGACGGCCTCGCCCGCGTCGTCGAGTGCGCGGATGTCGTCGGCCGAGCACCAGCGGTGGTCGGTGATGGTGCGGCGTTCCAGGGCGTTGAGGTCGGCGGGGCGCCATTCGAAACCCGGCGAGCGCAGGGTGAAGAACAGTTCTTCGGAGCGGATGAGTTCGCCGTTGAACGGGAACACCGCGACGCGACGCCACAGCGGACCGCGCAGCGACCCGGGATCAACGCGCTGACCGGTCTCCTCGTAGATCTCGCGGACCGCGGCGTCGCGCAGGTTCTCCCCCGGTTCCACCCCGCCGCCGACGGTGAACCAGAAGGCCACCTCGGGGATCATCGGGTCGTGGCCGCGCAGCAGCAGCACCCGGTTCTGCTCGTCGAGCAGCAGCACCCGCGCGGACGTGCGGGTGATGTGCACGACCAGGCCGGTGGCGGCGGCGGGTGTCGCGCGTTCGGTGATCTCGAAATAGTGCGGCAGCGGTGCGGTGCCGCCCAGGTGCAGGATGCGCACGGGTCTGCGGGTCCGCAGGGCCAGGGTGTCGCGCACGGCGTCGTTGTGGAAGCGGCGCGCGATCAGCACGCGCGCCTCGGCATCAGCGAGTTCGGCCACCAGCTGGGGTCGCAGGTGGTCGATGTCGACCAGGGACAGCGCGGCGGAGAGCTGGTTCTCGATGGTTTCCCGGTCACCGCGGTCGGCGCGTTCGGCACGATCGGCCAGCGCGGCGAGCTGCGTGGCCCGTTCGGCCCTGCGTGCATCGGCGCTCACCGGACCGGCCTCCGACATGGCCACCGCGCGCGCGACCACTGCGCGACGGGCGAGTGCGGCATCGAGTGCCTGCCAGGATTGATCGGAGCGCACGTGCAGCCTGTCCAGGCGGTTCGCGGTGGAGTAGGCCCACACGCCCAGAGCGAGGACGAGCAGGGCGACCAGCCCGAGAACGAGGACGGTGGTCGCGGAGAAGGTGATCATCCGGCGGCCCGCACCCGGTTGTCGCCGACGGTGACGGTCTCGTACACCCGCAGGATCTGTTCGGCAACGACCGGCCAGTCGTAACCCGCGACCACCTGGGTGGCGGTGCTGACCAGGCGTTCGCGCGTCTTGTCGTCGGTGAGGAGGGTGTCGATGGCGGTGGCCAGCGCGCCGGAGTCACCGATCGGGGTGAGCAGACCCGCTGTCCCGTCGCGCAGCACGCGCCGGAACGCGTCGAGCTCGCTGGCGACCACCGGGGTCCCCGCGGCCATCGCCTCGATCAGGATGATGCCGAAACTCTCGCCGCCCAGATTCGGCGCGACGTACACATCGGCGCTGCGCAGCGCGGCGGCCTTCTCGGCGTCGGAGACCTGTCCGAGGAACCGCAGATGCCCCGCGTGCTCGCCTGCCTCGCGGCGCAGCCGCTCCTCGTCACCGCGCCCGACGATGAGGATCTCCACGTCGGGATGGTGTTCGATGAGCGCGGGCAGCGCGCCGAGCAGCACGTCCATGCCCTTGCGTGGTTCGTCGTAGCGGCCGAGGAACAGCACCGTGCGGCCCGCGCGCGGGTATCCGTCGAGCGGCGCACCGCGCGCGAACGCGGACACATCGACACCGTTGGGGATCTCCACCGCGTCGGATCCCAGCGCCTCGACCTGCCAGCGCCTTGCCAGCTCGGACACGGCGATCCGCCCGCTGATCTTCTCGTGATACGGGCGGAGCACACCCTGAAAAGTGCTGAGCACCAACGACTTCGTGGTCGAGGTGTGGAAGGTCGCCACGATCGGCCCCTCGGCGATCTTGAGCGCCAGCATCGACAGGCTCGGGGCGTTGGGTTCGTGGATGTGCAGCACATCGAAGTCGTTGCTGTCGATCCAGCGGCGGATCCTGGTGTAGGCCATGGGGCCGAACGACAATCGCGCCACCGACCCGTTGTAGGGAATCGCGACCGCGCGGCCCGCCGAGACGACGAACTCGGGCAGCGGTGTGTCGTCGGAGGCCGGGGCGAGCACGCTCACCTTGTGCCCGCGTTCGATGAACACCCGGGCGAGCTCGACCACATGCGCCTGCACGCCGCCGGGGACGTCGAACGAATACGGGCAGATCATCCCGATCTTCACCGCCGGCCCCCTGTGTCCTGCATCCGCGACAGGCGTTCGGGCGACAGGTCGCCCTCCCAGAGCGGTTGCAGCATGTGCCAATCGGCCGGATGCTCGGCGATATTGGCGGCGAACCGGTCGGCGAGAGCCTGCGTCGCGGCCGCCACCCCACCGGAAACATCCAGTGCCGGTTCGGCTTTCAGGCCCCAGTTCTCGGTGCCGTCGTCGTCGACGGTGAACCAGCCGTGCACGGGAACCAGTGCGGCACCGGTCTCGATGGCCAGTTTCGCGGCACCGCCGGGCATCCAGGTGCGCTCACCGAAGAAATCGACCGGCACGCCCTTGCCGGTGAGGTCGCGTTCGCCCATCAGGCACACGATCCGGTTCTGACGCAGTCGTTCGGCGAGTGCGGCGAACGGCGGCTGCTCGCCACCGGTCAGCGGGAACACCTCGAAACCGAGGCTCTCGCGGTAGGCGACGAACCGCTCGAACAGCGATTCGGGCTTCAGTCGTTCGGCCACGGTGGTGAAGTTGTCGTAGTGCTGCACCAGCCAGACGCCGGCCATATCCCAGTTGCCCGAGTGCGGGAGCACCAGAATGAGACCGCGGCCGTTTTCCAGCGCGGCGTCGACATTCTCCAGACCGTCGACGTAGTAGTCGATCGCGCTGTGGTCCATCGAAGGCAGCCGGAACGCTTCACGCCAGTAGCGGGCGTAGGAGCGCATGCTCGCTCGCATCAGCTCGTCGGGCACCTGGTCGGCGGGCACGCCGAGGACCCGGGCGAGGTTACGGCGCAACTGTTGCGGTCCGCCGGCCTTCACCGCACGATCGGCGCCGAGGTCGAAGACCTTGCGCACCAACCCTTCCGGTGCCGAACGCACGAGACCCCAGCCTGCGGCGTAGCCCCAGTCGCTCAACCGATCTTTGAGGCTCACTCGGCCGATCCCTCCGCCGCGTCCGGCTGCGGCGCCGGTGGAATAACCACCCTGGCACCCGGCGAATTGCGCACCGCGAGCACCCGCTGGAACACCGTCACGATGCTCAGCACTGCCAGCACCCACATCGCCACGTACACGGCCCAGGTCAGCCAGTCGATGCCCCAGTGCCCGCCGATGCCGGTGAGCCCGGCGCCGACCAGCACGATGACCAGGCGGTCCGGGCGTTCGATGAGTCCACCGTCGGCGGACAGGCCACTGGCCTCGGCACGCGCCTTGGCGTAGGAGATCACCTGCGAGGTGACCAGGACGATCAAGGTGAGCGCGAACAGTTGCTTGCTGTGCTCGTGGTAGACCGCCCACCAAGCGAGTCCGCCGAAGATCGCGCCGTCGGCCACCCGGTCACAGGTGGCGTCGAGGACCGCGCCGTACTTCGTGCCGCCGCCGCGGGCGCGCGCCATCGCCCCGTCGAGCATGTCGAACATGACGAACAGCCAGATCACCATCGTTCCCCAGAACAGGTGTCCGGAGGGGAACAGTGTCACCGCGCCGGCGATCGTCGCCGTGGTGCCGATCAGTGTCATCGCGTCCGGGGTGAGCCCGGTCCCGACGAGCGCTTTGCCCAGCGGCGCAGTCGCTTTCGCAAACGTCTGGCGGCCGAAGAAGCTGAGCACGGTCTTATTCCTCCCACGCCTCCGCCAGCAGCTGCCGCGTTTCGCGCAACAACTGAGGCATCACCTTCACCCCTCCGACCACGGTGATGAAGTTCGCATCCCCGCCCCAGCGCGGAACGATGTGCTGGTGCAGGTGGTCGGCGAGCGAACCACCGGCCACACCACCGAGATTGAGACCCACGTTGAATCCGGCAGGCCGCGAGACCTGCTTCATCACGCGAATGGCCCGCTGGGTGAAGGCCATCAGTTCCGCGCTCTCGGCGGCCGTGAGGTCCTCCAGGTCGGCCACCCGGCGGTAAGGCACCACCATCATGTGCCCTGGGTTGTACGGGTACAAGTTGAGCACGGCGTAGACATGCTCGCCGCGCGCGATGATCAGGCCGTCTTCGTCCGACATCTTCGGGATATCGGTGAACGGGTGCCCGGTCGCGTCCTTGGGCTTGATCTCGCCGGTGATGTAGGACATCCGGTACGGCGTCCACAGCCGCTGGAGGCGGTCGGGCTGGCCCGCCCCGGCGTCGACGATCGAGCCGGCGTCGGGGGCGAGGTTCTCGCTCATGATCCAACCGCCGCGGAGACGACCTCGAACCCAGCGGCTGTGGGTGAGGCGTTCTCGCGGTGGGCGACCCAGGTGGTGATCGTGGCGACCGCATCGGCGACGGGCACGCCGTTGACCTGGGTGCCGTCGCGGAACCGGAAGCTCACCGCGCCCGCTTCCACGTCGCGTGCGCCCGCCAGCAGCATGAACGGCACCTTCTGCGCGGTCTGGTTGAAGATCTTCTTCTGCATCCGGTCGTCGCTGCGGTCCACCTGGGCCCGTACGCCGGCATCGCGCAACTGCTCGATCACCGAATCCAGGTGCGGGACGAAGTTTTCCGCCACCGGGATGCCGACGACCTGCACCGGCGCGAGCCAGGCGGGGAACGCACCGGCGTAGTGCTCGGTGAGCACGCCGAAGAAGCGTTCGATCGAGCCGAACAGGGCGCGGTGGATCATCACCGGACGCTGCTTGGTGCCGTCGGAGGCGGTGTATTCGAGGTCGAAGCGCTCGGGCAGGTTGAAGTCGAGCTGCACGGTCGACATCTGCCAGGTGCGGCCGAGCGCGTCCTTGACCTGCACGGAGATCTTCGGGCCGTAGAACGCGGCGCCGCCGGGGTCGGGCACCAGATCCAGGCCGGAAGCCTCGGCGACCTTCTCGAGGGTTTCGGTGGCCTCGGCCCAGAGCTCGTCCGAACCCACGTACTTCTTCGGATCCTTGGTGGACAGCTCGAGGTAGAAGTCGTCGAGGCCGTAGTCCTTCAGCAGGCCGAGGACGAACTGGAGGGTGCTGGTGAGCTCGGCGTGCATCTGCTCTTTGGTGCAGTAGATGTGCGCGTCGTCCTGGGTCATGCCGCGCACCCGGGTCAGGCCGTGGACCACGCCGGACTTCTCGTAGCGGTACACCGAACCGAACTCGAACATCCGCAGCGGCAGCTCACGGTAGGAGCGGCCGCGCGCACGGAAGATCAGGTTGTGCATCGGGCAGTTCATCGGCTTGACGTAGTAGTCCTGGCCGGGCTTGCGCACGGTGCCGTCTTCGTTGAGCTCGGCGTCGAGGTGCATCGCGGGGAACATGCCGTCGCGGTACCAGTCCAGGTGGCCGGAGGTCTCGAACAGCGCGCCCTTGGTGATGTGCGGGGTGTTGACGAACTCGTAGCCCGCGTCGATGTGGCGCTGACGCGAGTACTCCTCCATCTCCTTGCGGATGATGCCGCCCTTGGGGTGGAACACCGGCAGACCCGAACCGAGCTCGTCGGGGAAGGAGAACAGGTCGAGCTCGAGGCCCAGCTTGCGGTGGTCGCGGCGCTCGGCCTCGGCCAGCAGGTCCAGGTAGGCGTCCATCGCCTCGGTGGATTCCCACGCGGTGCCGTACACGCGCTGCAGGTCCTCGCGGTCCTGGTCACCACGCCAGTAGGCGGCCGAGGATCGGGTCAGCTTGAACGCGGGGATGAATTTGGTGGTGGGAATGTGCGGGCCGCGGCACAGGTCGCCCCACAGTTTTTCGCCGGTGCGAGGGTCGAGGTTGTCGTAGATGGTCAGCTCGTTGCCGCCGACCTCCATGATCTCGGGATCGTCGATGCCGGACTTGTCGCTGATCAGCTCCAGCTTGAACGGCTCGTTCGCCAACTCCACGCGGGCGTCGTCCACCTCGACGACGCGACGCGAAAAGCGTTGCGCGCCTTTGATGATCTTCTTCATCCGCGATTCCAGCTTGGCCAGATCCTCGGGGGTGAACGGCTTGTCGACCTGGAAGTCGTAGTAGAAGCCGTCCTTGATCGGCGGGCCGATCCCGAGTTTCGCGTCGGGGAACTCCTGCTGGACCGCCTGGGCGAGCACGTGCGCGGCCGAGTGCCGGATCACGCTTCGCCCGTCTTCACTGTTCGCGGGAACGGGCTCGACGTCGGCGTCTTCGTCCGGGATCCAGGACAGATCCTTGAGTGCGCCCTCGATATCACGCACGACGACGACCGTGTCCGGCCCCTTCGTGGGCAAGCCCGCTTCCCGTACCGCTGCGCCCGCGGTAGTCCCGGCCGGCACCCGAACGAGAGCGACGGGACTGATGGGTGCAGAGGTGGTCACGGGAATGTTCTCCTTGACGTCGATACCGGGTCCGTCCGGCGGCTCGCGCAGGGGCACCTGCGCGCCGCACCATGCTATCGGCAGCGCCGATGGGCCGTGTCGATGGACCTATGACCGCGTGTTACCGACACGCAGCCGTCTGGCGGCGGCGTCGAGCGACCGGTCGCCGATTCAGTACCGGGCGCGTGCGACTGCGGCCAGCTGTTCGGCTCGATCGGCAGGCGAACGTTTCGGGCAGCTCGTGCACATCTGCCTGCCGGGCACCTCGTAGACCAGGCAGCACGAGGCGCGCCGGACGAAGGTGCGGCCCTCGACGGTGACGAACCGTGGCGCGGGCAGGCGCGAGCCCACGTCCGCCGCCAGCCGGGTCGCGGCCTCCTTGGTGCCCGCGTCGAGCGCCCGGTTGCCGATGGCATCGGCCACGACCGCCCACAGCGACGGAGCCCCGGCCCCGGAAACCGCCGCGACCTGGGAAATCACCGCGGTCAAGGTGTCACGCAAGGCGGTCGCGACCTCCTCGGCCGCCGCCGCCCCGGTCTCGCCGCCCACGTCCGAGCGCACCGAGCGCCCGGTGGCATCGACCGGCACCCGGCGGAATTCCGCGTGCTCGACACCACCGTCCGGACGGACCGCACAGTCGAATTCGCCGAGCGCGGCGACCGGCGCGGGCGTGCCCGCCGCGTAGGCGACGGCGATCTGCTCGACCAAGGTCGAGGCGACCATGCACCACCACAGGGTGCCCGCGACCCGGGGAACATCGGTGCCCCAGGTGTGGCTCATCGCGTCGATCCGGGCCGCGACCCAATCGGGGTCGGTGAGTAGGTGGCCGGGAACGGTGCTCACGACATCAGGGGACTGCGTAACCATGGCCAATCGACTCCGATCCACCCTGCGACCATCGAATATGTACCGAGCAGCCACAACGTCACCATGACGAGGGCGAAGGTGCCCACCGCGCCGAGCACCTTGATGAACCAGCCGCGCGAGGTGTACCAGTCCATGACGATCCGGTATTTGCCGCGCACCCAGTGCAACGTGTGGTGGGCCCAGACGAACTCGGTGGCCAGGATGCCGAAGCCCGCGAACACCAGCGCCCAGCCGGGTCCGGGGTACGGGATCGTGATGATCCCGATGATCAGCACCAACCCACCGACCACGCCGACGGCGATGCGGTAGCCGACGTTGAGGGTAGGGCGCTGCGCGACGTGTTCCCGGAAGGCGCGCCAGCGGTCCTTGAAGGCGTCCCACCGGCCCCGGTCTGTGACGGACTCGTCGTCTGCGGAGTCGGGGCCGTCGGTGACGCGCTCGGCGGCGGTCGGATCGCTGGTCATGAATTCCAGCCTACGAGTCCGACCGCCGCCGAGTCGCGTCGCGCGTCTTCGCGCAGCTTGCCTCCGCCCTCGCGCACGACGGAGGTGAGCATCAACCGGTGACGGTGAGTGCGGCGTGATCGTCGATCGCGCTGACTCCGTCGAGAGTCACCTCGAGCACCCGCGATGTCGCGATGTCGAAGAACAGCCCCGACACCGCCAATCCGCGCTCGGCAACAGCGCGTCGCACCGCGGGATTGCGTCCCAGCGTCTCGAGCTGCACGGCGACATTGACCATGCTCAGCTGATCCACCTCGTCGTACCCTGCTGCCCTGGCCGCGGCGGCCACGGGATGGCCCGCGAGGAACCGCTGCAAGGTCGGCTCGGCGTGACGCAACCACGAGCTCAGGCCACCCGCGGTGTCGGCCGCGGAGTGGACCGCCTTCATCGCGCCGCACGAGGAGTGCCCGCACACCACCACCGATCGCACCGCGAGACTGTCCAGCGCGAAACTCAGTGCCGCTTCGACGGAATCGTCACCGCTGACCGGCACGAGATTGCCCACATTGCGCACGGTGAACAGATCGCCGGGCCCGCTGTTGGTGATCACATTGGGCACGATCCGCGAATCCGAGCAGGTCAGGAAGAACGAGTCCGGGTCCTGACTGTGGTGCAGCCCGTCCAGGTGCGGACGCACCACGTGGGCGTGGCCGCGATGGAAGGCCGCGACACCGGCGGTCACCGCGTCGCCGCCGGACTTCTGGTGCCGCCACGGACGGAGCATGTCGTCGATGGCGGCGCGACCGAATCCGCGGATCGGTGGCGCGGCCGGGGTGTCGGCCATCCGCGCACTGCCGATTTCGACGAAATCGACACGGCCGCCGCCGCTTTCCTGCTGTCGCTGCCAGTCCTCGATCGCCTCGAACGCGGCGTGGTCGAGGAAGTCGACGGTCATCTCGACCGTCACATCGGCGCCCGCGGGCACCTTCGTCAGTTCGCCCGCCAGCTTCGGCAGCGCGAGGAAGGTGCACGTACCGTCGATGTGGACCTGCCAGCGCCCATCGGGCAGCGGGGCAGCCGTCACCTGCACACGCACGACCCGCCACAGCAGCAATCCGAACGCCAACGCGAGCCCGATGACGACGCCTTCGAGCAGGTTGGTGAACACCACGCCGAGCACGGTCACCACATAGACCAGCAGGTCACCGGTGCGCCGGGCCAACCGGATGTGGGCCAGTTTCACCAGCTGGATGCCGATGACGATGAGCAGGCCCGCCAGCGCGGCCTTGGGAATCTGTTCCACCAGGCCGACCAGCGCGACCGAGAACAGCAGGATCCAGAGTCCGTGCAGCACAGTGGAAGCCCTGGTCCGCGCGCCTGCCTGCACATTGGTGGCGCTGCGCACGATCACGCCGGTGATCGGCAGACCACCGGCCAGGCCCGAGAGGACGTTCGCCGTGCCCTGGCCGATCAGTTCCCGATCGAATCCGGTGCGCGGACCGGTGTGCATCTTGTCGACCGCGACGGCCGAGAGCAGGCTCTCCACGCTGGCGATCAACGCGATGGTGAGCACCATCATGGCGACGGCCGACCAGTTGCCCGACGGCAGTTCCGGCAGGCCGAGCGCGTCGAAGACCGACCCGCTCAGCGCGATCCGCTCGACCTCGGGCAGTCCGAGCGAGAGCACGGTGCCCACGAGCACCGCCACCAGCGGACCCGGCACCGCGCGCAGCTTCGGTGGGACGTACTTCCAGCCGAGCATCACCGCGATCACCACGGCGCCGACGAGCGCGTCACCTCCGTGCAGCGACAGCAGCTGACCGGGGAGTTCGATCACATTGCGCAGCGCGGTGCTGTGCGAGGAACCGCCGAGCAGCACATGGACCTGCTGCAGGGCGATGGTGATGCCGATACCGGCGAGCATGGCGTGGACCACCACCGGGGCGACGGCGAGCGCGGCGCGCGCGATCCGGCTGAGTCCGAACAGGATTTGCAGCACGCCCGCGGCGACCACGATGAAACAGGTTACGCGCCAACCGAATTGCGCGATGGATTCGGCGACGACCACGGTCAGACCGGCGGCGGGGCCGCTGACCTGCAGGACCGAGCCGCCGAGCAGGCCCGCGACCACACCACCGATCACGGCGGCGGCGAGGCCGGCGGCGATGGGCGCACCGGAGGCGACCGCGATGCCGAGCGAGAGCGGCAGCGCGACAAGGAAAACGACTATGGAAGCGGGTAGATCGTGACGCAGCAGCGTCTGTTGCCACGTGGGGCGGGATGACTCGTTCGACGGGCTGTCCGCACGGGGCGGGGCATGGTCGTTCTCGACAGACATGACTCTCCTTCGCCGGCTCCCGGCGCTGGGCCGAGGCCGATCATCACAAGGGCGGTGGTGAAGCAAAGGGGGTGGAGCGAAGATTCCGGTGCATCGGCGAACCGGGAACTGGTGGAACCAACCTATTGGTAAAGAATTGGCAAAGCCAGTGTGCCGCACAAACAGTGGGTCTCGCCATAACCGCAGGCAGTCTGTGGTGTGACCCACACCTACCCCCCTTTACACGGGCTCGGCGGCGATCCTGCGGGCCTCGTCGAACCCCGAGATCCCGTCGGCGTGGATCTCGATCACCCGCGCGGTCGCCAGGTCGAAGAACAACCCGGTCACCGCGACACCGCGTTCGGCCATCGCGCTGCGGATCGCCGGATAGTCGATGAGGGTCTGCACCTGCCGGGCGACATTGACCATGCCGAGCTGGTCGACCGGGCCGAAGCCCGCGAGCTCGGCCGCCGTCGCGACCGGATGACCGCCGTGGAACGCGGCCAGGGTCGGCTGGGCGTGCGCGAGCCAGTCGTCCAGGCCCGGCCCGGCCTGAACCTGGCGGTACAACGCCTCCATCGCACCGCAGGCGCTGTGCCCGCACACCACCACCGAGCGCACGTCGAGCTTGTCCAGCGCGTAGATCAGGGCGGCCTCGACCGAGACGTCGCTGCCACCGACCGGCACCAGATTGCCGACATTGCGGACGGTGAACAGGTCGCCGGGGCCGCTGTTGGTGATGACATTGGGCACGATGCGGGCGTCGGCGCACGCCAGGAAGAAGGTGTCGGCATCGGGCCGGTGTCGCAACCCGGCCAGGTGCGGCCGCATCAGGTGCGCGTGCTTGCGGTGATAGGCCGCTATGCCTGCGGCGATCGGGTCGACGCCGCCGCTGCGCCGCCACGGCCGAATCGCCTCGTCGACCGCCTTGCGCGCGTGCCCGTGTTCCGGCGGCCCGTCGTGGGTGCGGGCCATCCTCGCGGTGCCGAGTTCCACGAAGTCGACTGTGCCGCCTCCGGATTCACGGGCGTCGGCCCAGTCCGAGAGCAACTCGCACGCCGCGTGGTCGAGAAAGTCCACACTCATTTCGACCGTCACGTCCACACCCGCGGGCACCTTCGCCAGTTCGGTCGTGAGCCGGGGCGCGGCCAGGAAGGTGCAGGTGCCCGCGATGCGCACCAGCCAGGTCCCGTCGGTGCGCGGCGCCGCGGCGATGGTGAACCGCACGACCCGCCACAGCAGCAGGGCGAACGAGGCGAGGAGCCCGATCACCATGCCCTGCAACAGGTTCAGTGCGACGACCGCGATCACGGTGACCAGGTAGACGTAGATGTCGCCGGTGCGGCGGGCCCGTTTGATATGCGCCAGCTTCACCAACTGCACCCCGATCAGCACCAGCAGCCCGGCCAGCGCCGCCGTCGGGATCTGGCGGACCAGGCCGACCAGCGCGACCGCGAACACCAGGATCCAGCCACCGTGCAGCACAGTGGCCGCCCTGCTGTGGGCGCCCGCGTTGGCGTTGGTGATGCTGCGCACGATGACCGCCGCGATCGGCAGACCACCCAGCACGCCCGAGACCATGTTCGCCGCGCCCTGACCGCGGAGTTCACGGTCGAAGTCGGTGCGCTGGTCGGGGCGCAATTTGTCGACCGCGACGGCCGAGAGCAGCGTCTCCACACTGGCGATGAGAGCGACGGTGAGCATGGTGAGCACAATCGGCAGCCATCCGCCGTGCGGCAACGCGGGCAACCCGATCCCGTCGAGCAGCGAGCCGTCGAGGCGCACCCGTTCCACTGTCATCGGCAGCACCAGTGAGACCACCGTCGCCGCCACTACCGCGACCAGCGGGCCGGGCACCACCCGTACCCGGCGCGGCAGATACTGCCATCCGATCAGCACGGCGATCACCAGCAATCCGACGAACAAGTCACCCTTCTGCACCGACATCACCTGACGCGGCAGCTCTGCGATGCTGGCCCACGGCGAACTGACCGTCGTTCCGCCCAGCAGCACGTGCACCTGTTGCAGGGCGATGATCACCCCGATGCCGGCGAGCATCGCGTGCACCACCACCGGCGCGATACCCAGCACGGCTCGCGCGACGCGGCTGAGCCCGAACAGGATCTGCAGTACACCCGCCCCGACGGTGATGAAACACATGGCGGCCCAGCCGAATTGCTGGACCGCTCCCGCCACCACGACGGCGAGACTCGCGGTCGGCCCACTGACCTGAACCTTCGAGCCGCCGAGTAATCCCGCGACCACCCCGCCGACGGCGGCCGCGATGAGCCCGGCGACGACAGGCGCGCCGGAGGCAAGGGCGACCCCGAGCGACAGCGGCAGCGCGACGAGAAACACCACGAGTGACGCTGGAAGATCTTGCTGGAGAACCGATTTCAGTGACGCATGTGACAGCGTGCGCGCTGTCGCTGTGGTGGTGCCCGGATCATTGTCGGTCATCATTCTCCTTCGCCGGGGCGGATGGGCTCCCGGTTCATCGGTCGAACATGCACTGGCAATTGATGCTGAGCTGCGAGCGAACGGCGGATCTGCAGCACTACTCGAAAGAGAGCGGACTCCAGACACAGAGTCGCGTCAATAGTAAAGAACTTCCCAAGCATTAGAAAATGTTCTGGGAAGAATGGGACGAAATCGCCGTCGATCTGTGACCTCAGTCACAGAGCAGGCTGTCGGCCAACTGCCGCTGCGTCGCCTGGTCGAGTCCGGCGCGGGTCGCCCACGCGGTGGCGCCACCGTGCTCGGTGTCCAGGTGGATCAGGAACTGGCGCATGGTGCTCGCGTCGGCGGCGAAGACCCAGGCGGGGAGCCGATCTGCCGCGTCGTCGGCCGGTCGAACCTCCCGTCCGCTGCGGGCCCGCAGCGCCGCGATGTTCGCGGTGGTGGCGGCGTAGTCGGCGATGATGTCGTCCGCGCGCACCCCGGCGACGGCCAGCAGCAGCGCGATCACCACCCCGGTGCGATCCTTGCCCGCGGCGCAGTGGACCAGCGCGGGCAACTGACCCGGGGCCGCGAGCAGGCGCAGCACGGCGGCGATGTTCTCGCTGCTGTGCTCGAGGTATTCGCAGTACCGGTCGAACATGCTCCCGTCGGGCGAGACCTCGGTCAGGTCGAGGCGCACCCGGTCCGCGCCGTAGACGTGCAGGTTGCGGTAGTCGGCCACGGCGTCGACCACGGCACCTGTTCCGTCCGTGACGATCTCGCCCGGCGCACGCAGGTCGACGATCGTGCGCAGTCCGCATTCGGTCAGCAGGAACGACACATCGCCTGCGTCCAGCTCGGTCAGCCGGTCCGACCGCAGTACCCGCAAGCGGCGCACCTGCCGCCCGTCCGTCGTTCGCAAGCCACCCAGGTCCCGCGCGTTCACCGCACCGCGCAGCGGCAATTCCCGGCCCATCGAAGAACTCACACCGTTGGTCATCACAAACCCCGTTCTCATTTTCACAGCACCTGGTCGCAAACGTTGATCAACAGTATTCGGTGCCGAACACCGCGAATTCCGAAATCCACTCTCCCGCAACGACCTTCCGCGCAATTGCCCTGGTCAGGGCGTCGACGGCGCTTATTCGATCGGGAAATGCGATGGACGGATCGGAATGTTCGATACGAAACGGCGGGGGTCAGTTCCCATCGATACCGTCGGGCACGGAAACTTTCCGTGTCGAAAGGTACGTCGAATGCACCTGACAATCGTCGGAAATCGAGCGGGTATGCCCGCCGACGGCGCCGCCAGTTCGGGCTATCTGGTCGAAACCGGCCAGTCGAGAATTCTGCTCGACTGTGGCCCCGGAATCGCGGTGATGCTCGGCAACTACCTGCACGCGAGCCTGCTCGACGCGGTGGTCATCAGCCACCTGCACCTGGATCACTGCTACGACGTGCTGCCCATCGGCAAACAGGCGATGCGCAGAGCGGCCGATGCCCCGGACCGCCGGATCAAGCTGTTCGTGCCGAAAGGCGCTCGCGCGAAACTGGATCAGCTCGCCGCACTGTTCCCGGTCAAGACCTTCCCTGATCTGAACCGGGCGTTCGACCTGGCCTACGAGGTCATCGAGTACGAGCGCGGCGAGACCCACGCACTCGCCGACTGCACCATCGAGCTGGTGCCCATGGTGCACACCGAACCCGACTGCGGCGTCCGGATCGAAAGCCCCACGGGCAGTATCGCGTTCACCGGTGATACCGGCTGGAACGACAACCTGGTCGCGCTCGCCGCCGATGTCGACATCTTTCTGGCCGAGTCCACTCTCGTCGAGCCGGATCGCACACCGCACGGCCACCTTTCGGCCACCGAGGTCGGGCGGGCCGCCGCTGCCGCGGGTGCGCGCTCGGTGGTGCTGACCCATTTCGGTTCGGCACAGCAGGAGTGGCAGCAGGCTCGACGCGACGACGTGTCCGCCGAATTCGACGGACCCGTCCACCTCAGCGCACCCGGCATGCGGTTCTCGCTGCCCGCCGAACAGCCGCGCTGAGCGCTACACCGCGACGGTCAGTGTCGCGAGGCCGCGCAGGTTGATCCGACCGTTCCACGTCTGATCGACCACCGCGGCCTCGGGAAAGCGGGTCACGAAGCGCGGGAACACGATCCGGGCCTCCATCCGCACCAGGGCGGCACCGAGGCAGTGGTGGATGCCCGCGCCGAGCGAGACGTTCTGGTGCGCGTTCGGCCGATCCAGGCGTAGCCGGTCGGCGTCCGCGCCCCAGAATTCCGGGTCCCGGTTGGCGGCGGCCAGGGCGCCGATCACCCAGCTGCCCGCGGGGATCTCGTGGCCACCGATGTGCAACGGCGCGAGGGTGATCCGGCGCATCAGGTGCACCGGGGTGTCGAAACGCATCAGTTCGTCGACGGCGTCGGCCGCGAGGTCGGGCTCGGTTCGCAGCCGCCGCGCCTGGTCGGGATGCCGCAGCAGCGACAGGATTCCGCTGCCGAGGTGGGTCACCGTGGTCTCGTGGCCCGCGATGTAGAGGAACATCACCTGCGAGATCAGCTCGTCCTCGTTGAGCATGTCGCCGTTGTCCTCGGCACTGATCAGCGCGGTGAGCAGATCGTCGCCGGGGGTGGCGCGTTTCCAGCGGATCAGTTCACGGACCATCCCGAACAGTTCCTGGTTGGCCGCCCTGATCCGTTCCTGGGTCTGCGGGCTCGCGAAGGGCTCGAACACCAGCACGACGATCTCGGTGAGCTCGCGCAGCCGGGTGTGCTCGCCCACCGGGATGCCGAGCATCTCCGAGATGATGGTGAAGGGCAGCGGAAAGGCCAGTTCGGCAATGACATCGGCCGTGCCCGCCGCGGCGATGCGGGCCAGCGCCTCCTCGACCAGTTCCTCGACCCGCGGCTGCAGCGATTCGATGGACCGGGGCGTGAAGGCCTTCGACACCAGGCGCCGGAGCCGGGTGTGGTCGGGCGGGTCCTGATCCAGCATCGACAGCCCACCCATCACGCGGCTCTCCTTGCGGACCTCGGTGCTGCCGCTCTTCCACGCGGGCAGATGCCGCAGGTGCTGCTCGTCGACGGAGTGCGCCGAACGTTGCAGGGCGGCCACGTCGGCGTGCCGGGAGATGATCCAGAATCCGAGCGGATGTTCTTGCGCGGGTCCCGCGGCGCGGAGCTGGGCGTAGTGCGGATAGGGGTCGTCGGCGAATCCCGGTGCGGTGGGGTCGAAGACGAAGGTCTCGGTGCTCATTCCAGGTATCGCTTTCTTGCCGCTGCTCGCATGATCTTTCCGCTGCTCGTCTTCTGCACCGTGTCCGGCGCGGCCAGCACCACGTCCGCGACGGCGATTTCGTGTTCCTGCATCACCGCCGCCCTGATGACGCCCGCGATGTCGTCGGCGCCCGCGTCGGCGTCGCGCTTGATCTCCTGGACGACGACCAGTTTCTCGCCATCACGCCCCGGCACCGCGAACGCCGCGCCACTGCCGGGTCGCAGCGCCGGGTGCGCGCGCTGCACGGTGTGCTCGATGTCGTGCGGGTAGTAGTTGCGGCCACGCAGGATGATGATGTCCTTGAGGCGGCCCACCACATACAGCTCACCGTCGACGACCATGCCGAGGTCGCCCGTGCGCAGGTAGGTGCGCTCGGGATCGTCGGCGCGGCGGGCGTGGAAGGTCTCGGTGGTCGCTTCCGGCAGGCCCCAATAGCCCTGGGCGACATGGTCACCCGCCACCCAGATCTCGCCGGCCCGACCTTCCTGGCACAGCTCGCCCGTCGCCGGGTCGACGATGCGCAGGTCCTCACCGGGCAGCACCACCCCCGAGCCGACGAGCGTGCGGCCCCGATCCACCCCGGCCGCGACATAACGTCGATCGGCGAGCGCGTCGATATCGGCATCCAGCAACCGCGGACCCCGGCCCTTCCCGCTCGCCGACACCAGCAGGGTGGCCTCCGCGAGGCCGTAGCACGGGAACACCGCCTGGGCGCCGAACCCCAGTGGCGCGAACGTTTTCGCGAACCGGTCCAGGGTCTGCGCCCGGATCGGCTCGGCGCCGTTGAAGGCGACCTTCCAGCTGCTCAGGTCCAGGTCGGGCAGTTCCCCGGCCGCGGCGCGCGCGACACACGCGTCGAAGGCGAAGTTCGGGCCGCCGCTTGTGTGCGCGCGATAGTGCGAGATGGCCTCGAGCCACCGCAGTGGCCGCCGGATGAAGGTGGTGGGCGACATCATGACCGTCGTCGCGCCGACGTACACCGGTTGCAGCACATTGCCGATCAGGCCCTGATCGTGGAAGAAGGGCGCCCAGCCGACCACGGTCGAGTCCCGGTCGTGGCCGAAACTGTGCCGGATCATCTCCTCGTTGGCCACCAGGTTCCGATGCGTCACCATGACACCCTTGGGCGCGGAGGTCGACCCGGAGGTGTACTGCAAAAATGCCACGGAATCGGGATCGGCGGTCACCGGGGTGAAAGAGGTTTCCGCCGTGGACAACTCGTCGACGACCAGCCACTGCCGTGCGGTGCAGAGCGGCTCGAGTACCGGTCGCAGTGTCTCGACCAGCCCGCCGATCGTCAGCACGGCCGTGGGCGCGCAGTCGGCGACGATGGAGCGAGTCGCGTCCTGGACCTTGCCGCGACGCGGCGGATTCACCGGCACGGCAACGATATTCGCGTAGAGGCAGCCGAAGTAGGCGGTGATGAATTCGACGCACTGCGGGAAAACCAGCAGGGCGCGCTCGCCCGGTTCGCACCGCGAGCGCAGCAGTCCCGCCACCGCCATCGCTTGTTCGTGGAGTTCGCGATAGGTCGTCGTGGTGTGCTCGGCGCCGTTGTCGTCGAGGAAGATGTAGGCGATGCGGTCCGGCTCGTCGACGGCGCGACGCGCGAGGATGTCGGGAAGTAGCAGCACGTCGGTCCTCAGGTCAGGGCGGCGGTCATGATCGCCGCGATAGCCGCGCGATGTCGATGGTGGAACAGGTGATCACCGGTGAACTCGTGTGTGGCGAACGGGCCGTCGGTGAGCGAGCCCCACGCCCACACCTCGTCCGGATCGGCGATCGGGTCCTCGGTGCCGTAGAACGTCGCGATCGGGCAGCCGAGCCGGGGCCGCGGCTGGTGGCTGTACTCCTCGGACAACTCCAGGTCCGCCCGGGTCAGCGGCAGCGCGTACCGCAGGAAACTCGCGCTGCGGCCCGCCGCGCCCCACGCTCCCATCGCGGCCATCGCGTCGGCGAAGTCGTTGTCGGGCAGGCGATGCAGGACCGCGCGACTCGCCGCCAGGTGTGGTGCTCGGCGACCGGACACGAACAGGTGGACCGGTGGCCTGCCCGCGACGGTCAGCGCGCGAGCCAGTTCATAGGCGATCAGCGCGCCCATGCTGTGGCCGTAGATCGCTACCGGCTCTTCGCCCGATTCGGTTATCTGGCCGACCAATTCGCCGACCGCCTCGCCGACCCGGTGCAGCGGCGGATGTTGCGCGACGTCCTCGCGGCCGGGCAGCTGGACCCGGACCACCCCGATCTCGGGTCCGAACAGCTCCGGCCAGCGGTTGAACGACGACGCCCCGGCGCCCGCGTGCGGGATACACACCAGCCGCACCTCGGCGGGCGCGGCGTCGCTGCGCAACCACGATTTGACCAGTCCGGTGCCCGTCATCGTGCCCGCCGCACATCGACGGGAAGGCTTTTCAGGCCGCGCACGATGAAACTGTGGTCCTGCCACTCGAGGTCGGCCGACCGGGGTGCCAGGTCGTCCGAACGGACGAACAGGTACTCGAAGGCGACCTGTGCCTGCAGTTCGGCGAGCAGCCCGCCCAGGCAGCCGTGCATGCCGTGGCCGAATCCGAGATGCCCACCGCCGGTGCGAGTCAGGTCGAACTCGTCGGGCCTGGCGAAGACGGCGGGGTCGCGGTTGGCCGCGCCCAGACACACCAGGATCTGCTCGCCCGCCGAGATCGACGCACCGTCGAGCTGGATATCACGGGTGGCCAGGCGCTTGGTCAACTGCAGCGGAGGGTCGTAGCGCAGGGCCTCGGTGACCGCCGCCTCGACCGATTCCGGCCCGCGGCGCAGCAGCGCGGCCTGCTCGGGGTGCCGCAGCAGGGCGAGCGTCCCGTTGCCGATCAGCGATTTGGTGGTCTCGTTGCCTGCGACGAAACACATGATGCAGACGAACACCAGTTCCTCGTCGGTCAGCACGTCCCCGCCCGCGGTCCGCGCGGCGAGCAACTGGCTGATCAGATCGGTGCCGGGCCGGGCTCGCCGCTCGGGCAACACGGCATCGATGGCCGCGGCGAACTCCTCGACCACCGCGCAGACCCGCTCGAAGTCCCCGGCTTTCATCATGCCGGGTTCGAGCAGGAATCGGATGTCGTGGGTCCACGGCCCGACCTGCGCGCGCAACGGCTCGGGCAGGTCCATCCACTCACACAGCACGGCCACCGGCAGCGGCGCGGCCAGGTCCGCGATCACGTCCATGCCGCCGTCGCGCCAGGCCCGTTCCATCAGGTCGCCGGCGACCCGGGTCACCAGCGGGCGCAGCGACTCCACCGACCGGGCGGTGAACACCCGGTTCACCAGTCCGCGCAACCGCGCGTGATCGGGATTGTCGGTGAACACCAACGACTTCCGCCCGAGCCGTTCGATCTGCGCGACGCTGCAGGGCCCGAGCCGCTCGGCCTGTCTGCTCACCAGACTGGGAATCAGACCGGCGCCGAACGAGCGATCGTGCAGCACCCCACGGACTTCGGCATGCCGGGTGAGCACCCACATGCCCAGCGTCCGGTGCACCGGTTCGGCCTCGCGCAACTGCTGGTAGAGCGGATACGGGTCGTGCCGGAACTCGGCACTGAACGGATTGAACCGGACCCGTGTCCTGGTCGCCGCGACGGGTTCGGGCGAATGCGTGGTCATGCCGACCGCACGCGGTCGGTGAAGAATCCGGTGCGGTAGGGCACCAGCACGAGCCGAAGCAGGCCGATCTTGCCCATCCGGAAACCGAGCGCCGACAGCTTGAGGTAGCGCTCGTAGCGGGCCACCACATCGCCGCCGACGATCTCGGTGGCCTCTGCGCGGTGGGCCCGCAGCCTGCGCGCCCACTGTTCACAGGTCCAGGCGTAGTCGAGGCGCCCGTTGCTGATCGAGCGCACCTCGAACAGTCCCTCGGCCGCGGCGGTGATCTCGGCCAGGGTCGGCAGGTCGGCGTCGGGGAAGATCTCCTGCTGCATGAAGGCACTGGCCTGTTCGCGCGACATGTTCGCGTAGGCGATGGTCTGCAGCGACAGCGTGCCGTCGGGCTCGAGCCAATCGCGGCACCGCGTGAAGAACTCCCGGTACACACCGATCTTCTCGTCCGGCGAATCGTCAGGAGTAGCGAAGTGTTCGAAGGCGCCGATCGAGATGATGCCGTCGAATCGGGTGTCCGGCTCGTAGTGCAGCCAGTTCTCGGTCCGCACTTCGACGCCGGGGTAGGCGCGCGATCGCACGAACTCGGCCTGCTCGGGGCTCAGCGTCAGCCCGACGGACCTGGCGACCCCGGCGTGTGCCAGCCGCTCGAGGATCGCGCCCCAGCCACAACCGATGTCGAGCACGGTCGCGGCGCGCTCGGCGTCGATCGCGTCCAGGTGGAAGCGCAGCTTGCGGTCCTGGGCGAGTTCCAGTGTGTCGTCCGGGTTTTCGCGCAGTGCGCAGGAATAGGTCAACGACTCGTCGAGCCAGAGCCGGTAGAAATCGTTGCCCGCGTCGTAGTGGTGACGGATCGCTGCGGCGGCCGCGGTGGACCGCTCGGTATGGACCGACATCGCTACCCCACACTCCGCCGGCTCTGCTCGTGCAGGTAGGCGGCGACGGCGTCGAGGTTCGGGTTGTCGAACAGGTCCTCGGGTGCCAGATCGACACCGTAGCGGTCCTCGACCTCGATCAGCAGCGCGACGGCGAGCGCCGAGTCGATGCCGAGGCGGTCGAAATCGGTGGCCGGGTCGATGGTGGCGGCCGGTACCTCGAGCAGACTCGCGAGGTATTCCTGGCACCAGGTGACAATGGCTTCTTTACTCGTATCCACGGTGAGAATTCCTTAGATTCGCTTGGCTGCCATGCGTTCGGCGGACGGCATTTTCAGGTCCCAGGCGAGACCACAGAATGCCAGTGTTCTGATGAGCCAGAAACCGGGGTCGAGTCGATACCAGTCCAACCCGAAGGAGGGCGACTCGGGAAACGCGTGGTGATTGTTGTGCCACGACTCCCCCAGCGTCGCCAGGGCGAATACGCCACCGTTGTGGCTGTTCTCGCGGGATTCGTAATTGCGGGTGCCGAACATGTGCAGGAACGAATTGATCGCCCAGACGATGTGTTCGAGGACGAAGATGCGCACCAGCCCACCCCACAGCAGGCCGGCGACGGCGCCGGTCCAGCTCCACGAGACCAGGCCGCCGATCACGGTCGGGATCAGCAGCCCGAGCGCCACCCAGTAGTAGTAGAGGCGGGCGATGCGGACCAGGCCCCGGTCTTTGATCAGGTCGGGTGCGTAGTGCACCACATTGGGGTATTCGTGGCGGCGCATCCACAGGAAATGCGAGTGGGCCAGGCCGCGCAGCGCACCGCGCAGGCCGTCACCGGCGAGGTTGGGTGAGTGCGGGTCGCCCTCACGATCGCTGTATTCGTGGTGGCGCCGGTGCAGGGCGACCCAGGAGATGACCGGGCCCTGGCCTGCCATCGAACCGAGGATCGCGAGAACCCATGACACCCACGGCGCCGCTTTGAACGTGCGGTGGGTGAACAGCCGGTGATAGCCGACGGTGACGGCGAGTCCGGTGAGCAGCCACATCACGAAGAGCAGGGCGAATTCCAGCACACCGAAGGGCCGGACCAGCAGGAAGGCGAAAGCTACGACCGTGCCGATGATCGGGAGAATATCGAACAACAGGAAGTGGCGCCGTTGCAGTCGGTGGATATAGGGACTACTGATCGTTTTTCTGCGCGGATCGGAGTTCATTGTTCAATTCACCTCAGCGGTATAGAAACCGGGCTGAACATTAGTACCGTAACCGTGTGTTCAGCGGTCGGCGACGGCGTGTGACAATTGCCGATCGCCGGATCGGAATTGTTTATGACGGATCAGCGACAGCGCGACACTGATCGCGCCGAAGCCGGTGGCGAACATCCAGATGTGATCGGTACCGAAGACCGCGATGACGGCTCCGCCGATCGCAGAGCCGAGGGCGGCCCCGAGATACATCGCCGACCCGTTGAGCGACAGCAACATCGGTGCCTGCTCGGGGGTCGCGTCGGCGATCATGCTGTGCTGCTGCGCGGGCAGGAAGGCCCAGCCGACCACACCCCACACCGTGACGAAGGCGACGGTGGTCGCCAGGGTGTGCGCGGCGATCGGCTGCCAGGCCAGGTTCGCGGTGAAGATCGTCAACGCGCCCAGAAGTACCGGCCGCGCACCGAATCGGTCGACCAGCATGCTCCCGCCCCACAGGCCGACCATCGCCCCGACGCCGTGCGCCATGATCAGCGCGCCGACATAGGCCGCTCCCACGGCCGGGACCTCGGCATAGATCGGGCCGACGTAGGTGAAGATCATCAATCCCGCGGTCATTCCGGAGATCGTCACCGCGAGCCCCAGCCACACCGGTGGGTGACGCAAGGGTGCGAGGCGCCGGCGCAGCGACACCACAGGTGTGGTGTCGCCCGCCGGAACCGTCCACGCCACACCGGCAGTCGTGATCAGCGCCACCACGGCGACGACGACGAACGCCATCCGCCACGACGACAGCCCGGCCACCCACACCCCGAGCGGCACACCCGCCACGGTGGCGATCGAGATGCCACCGAGGATGACCGCCAGCGCCCGTCCTCGACGGTCCGCTGTGGCCATCCCGGCAGCCGTCGCGGCCGCGAGGGGCACATAGATCCCCGCGACGCACCCGGCCCCGATGCGAGCCACCGCCATCACCCACGGCGACCAAGCCAGCGCGGCAAGCAGATTGACGACGGCGAACAGCGCGATCGCGGTGAGCAGCAGCCGCCGTGGCGAACGCACCCGCAGCGCGGTGACCACGACGGGCGCGGCGAGGGCGTAGGCCAGGGAGTAGCCGGTGACGAACAGTCCGGCACCGGCGACGGAGACCCGCAGGTCGGCCGCCATCGGTGTCAGTACCCCGGCGACGAGGTAGTTGTCGGTCCCGGCGCAGAACGCGCCGAGCGCCAGCACCAGGACCGGCAACCACCGAATCGATGAGGGTGCGGCATCGGCGACGATCACCGGATGCCCGTGCACCTCACCAGGGTTGGGCGTCGGCATCGCGCAACTCCACGGCGACATCGATGAGTTCGTAGATCCGCATGGCCGGTTTCCAGACGCTCGCGTCGGCGATCACCCGGATCCGGCCGGGGCGCCGTTCGACGCTCTTGATGTGCACCTCGAGGGTCATCTGCTCGTCGCCGGCCAGGATCTGCCCGCGATAGCGCCACGACAACGCCACCCCGACCGGGAGGACGAACTCCGGCGCGACCAGCTCGGCGGCGAGACCGGTGTCCACCGTCCACTCCTGCATCGCCTGGATCACCGCCTCGACACCGAGGGATCCCGGCATCACGGGGTCGAGATAGAAGTGGTAGCCGAAGAACCAATCGCCTGCGCCGACCGCACGGGTGGCACGCAGATAGCCGAGCCCGAAGGCGCCTGCGCCGTCGACGGTCTCGATGCGGTCGAGCATCGCCAGGTGCCCGGTCGCGCACGGGATGCCGGTGCCCGCGGCTCGTCTCGCGGCCACGTCGATCACGCGGACAGCGGGGCGTTGTTCCTGGCTGTCGAGCCACGTCGGCACGAACTCGCCGTTGTCGAGTCCGTTCTGGTTCGCCAGCGCCGGGGCGTTGAAGAAGCCGAACAGCGACTCCCCCGCGTAGAACGGTTCACCGTCCACCGCGAGCTCGTAGGAGAAGGTCTGCAACACGACACCGACCAGGACGGTGGTGTCGATCAGCCTGCTGGTCTGCTGGATCGTCTTGTCCCGCAGGTCGACCTCGCGCAGCACCGTCGCGGAGCCGTCGAGATTGCGCAGACTGAAGTCCTCCTGGGGCGAGGTGAGGGTGGCGCCGAGGAAGTAGCCCAGCAGCAGCGCGGACTGCAGGGAGGTCTCCATGTAGACGACGTTGGGCATGGAGGCATTGGCCGATTCCGTGTAGTACCAGGAGTCGGCGGGCGAGTCGTACTCGGTGTGCGAGCTGCCCTTTTCGAGCCTGCCACGTCGGCCGTCGACGGCCATCACCCGGTCGCAGAGCTGGAGTCCGTGGTTGGGCATGCGCGTGGCCCGGCGGCCCGCGTAGGCCGAGAACTCCGGGCCGAGCGCGATGCCGAGGTCGCCGCGGGCGCTGTGGGTCATATGGAACTCGCCGAGCAGGGCACGCTGACCGAAGACGTTGCGGCGGCCGAGGAATCGGGGAATCTCACCGCCGGCGTCGGGACCGATCGGCAGTCCCTGTTCCTCCCTGATCTCCAGGGTGAGGCCGTGGACGCGGGCCACTACTACTCCCGCGCAACGGATTTCGGCATCGACCCGGAGCCAGGGGCGCGGCAGCAGGTCGATCTGGACCACGTCGGCGATCAGCTCGGCGGGTCCTGCCATCGGTGCGGACACGGTCACTTCGAGTGGCTCGCCCGCCTGGAATCGGGCGCCTGCCAGGCACAGCTGCAGGCCCGCGCGCACCGCGAGGACCTGGGCGGCCTGCCAGGTGAGCTCGGTTGCCGCGGTGACCGGATCGGGGCCATCGATCCGGCACGTCGCCCGCAATCGACCTCTGGCCCATGGGCCTTCGCGACCGGCGATCTCGAGCACCTCGGTGAGGTTTGCGTGGGTGCCCTCGGTCAGCCGAATGTCGGGGTTGACGCCTTCCTGGTCGTAGGCCGGGCCGAAAACGGCAGCGACTTCGCCCCTGCCCAGTGCGGCGAGAGCGGTGCCGTCCACGGCGGTGATCGGTGTGCGAGCCAGGAACTTGAAGGCATTCATGGTGGTCGCGGGCGGTGGCAGCTCGAAAACCACCGGGTGTCCCGGCGCGGCGGAGACCGTGAGGCCGGTCGCCGGCGCGTGGTCGATCATGACCGCGAAGGACTGTTCGGCCCAGGTAGCAGGGGCGGGTACGGGTTCCTGGACAGTCCGGGCGCTCTGCTCGTGGCGACCGAGGGTGTCGAGCGCACGCCGCTGCAATGCGGTCTGTACGTCCATCGCCGACAGGTGTGCGGCGACCAGCTCGGACCGAACCTCTTGCAGCAGCGCGGAAATGGGGTCGGCGGGCACGTTGCCCGCCACCACCGGCGCGGTGACCGAGCGCGCTGGTGCGGTGGGTCGTTGTACCGGCACGGTGGACGGCTGCATCGCGGGTACCGAGGGAGCCGCCGGTGCGATGGACTGTTGGGGTGCCGGTGCGGTCGACGGTTGCGGGGCGGGGCTGGTGGCAGGCTCCAGTGCCAGCGACCAGGCGAGGACGTCGAAGGGCTCACCGTCGAAGTCGAGGGTGTCCAGTGGTGTGGTGGTCATCGGATCTCCGTTCCTGACATCGACGATGCTCACGCGCGCTGCTCGCGCAAGCGCACAGCCTCGGCGAACTTCTCGGTCATCTCCGGGGTGGCGATGACCGCGAGATCGGAATAGCGCTGCAGCACAGTGCCGTTCGGCTCACACGCGGTGACTGTCACGGTGACCTCCGTGCCGTTCGCGTTGACGCGCAGGTCGTCGACCAGCACCACGAAAGGACCGGCGTCGGGCAGCGGGGCGAAGTACTCGATGCGCCCGATGGACAGCGGCAAGCAGGCCGAGTTCATGAACCACACACCGAGCAGCGCACCGGACTGGATCACGACATCGGCCATGACCGGGCTGTGCAGTGCCCCCGCGTAATTACCGGTGCCGATCCGGGTGTCGGGAAGCTCGGCTTCGACGACGAGGCGGCGTTCGGCGCGTTCCAGAATGCGGCGGACTCCCTGCAGCAGGGGCCCGTGGAACAGGTCCGCGGCACGGTAGACGTCGAGCCCGTTCTCCGGCCCCTCACCGATCGCGTAGCCCGGCCAGCCGGAAAGTACCGGGGCAGGCCAGGTTTCGGCGGCCAGGACGAACGTTCCGGTGAAGTGCGACGGCGCCAGCGCCTTGCCGGGTTCGTCGCTGCGGATCCAGACCGTGACGCTCAGCCGGTCGTCGACGGCCGTGCCGGCCTGCACCTCGAGCCGGTAGGAGCGCTCGTCCTTCCCGTCGTACACGATTCCCCGAAGCACCTCGAAGCCGGTGCATTCCACGACCCGCAGGCCGGGGTTGGCACGCTCGAGCACATTGATCGCCCAGCCGAGTCCGGCGGCGGCCGGGAACACCGGGAACTTGCCGACTCGATGGTCGCCGATCACCGGGTCCGCGGCCAGTGGTGCGAGATCGCGGTAGGTGGTGAAAGGGCTTGTCGGGGTGAGGGTTACCGCCGTGGCCAGCGGGGCCGCCGGACCGACGAGCACCGACACGTCGTCGGCGCGACCGGGGCCGAACTGCTCGGCGAACATCCGGGCACCGGCGTCCATCCCGAGCAGGGCGACACCGCGGGCGAGGAAGACTTCGCGCAACTGCGGAGTCACCATGCCGCCGTCCCAGGCACCCCAGTTGACGGTGGTGACATGCCCGGCGAGGCCCTGCCGTCGCCAGCTCACCGCGGCCCGGTTGAGGGCTTCGTTGGCGACCGCGTAGTCGGCCTGACCCGGATTGCCGTAGACCCCGGCCACCGACCCGAACAGGATGAGATGGCCGAGCGTGGCATCGCGCAGGGCGCTGACCACGTTGTAAAGCCCGTCCAGCTTGGTCGCGAGAACGAGGCGGATGTCGTCGGCGGTTTTGGCGGGGAGCAGGGAATCGGCCAGTGCGCCCGCACCGTGCACGATGCCGGTGACCCGGCCCGCGTCCTCGGCGAGTGCACGCTCGGTGGCTTCGGCATCGGTGATGTCGACCGCGAGGTAGCGCACCCGCGCGCCGGTCTGGGCCACCGCTTCGACGGTCGCGCGGATCTCACGCTGCGCCAGCAGGTTTCGGGTGATCCGGTCGACCTGTTTCGGTGTCGGCTGCTCACCCGCGGCGCGCACGGCGGCGATGGCGGCGGCCTTGAGGGCGTCGTCGGCGACACCGGCCGCCCATTCCGGTTCGTCCTCGAGTTCGGTGCGTCCGAGCAAGAGGAACTCGCAGGCCCGGCGAGCGGCCAGTTCCCGAACACACCGCGCGGTCACACCCCGTGCGCCACCGGTGACGACGAGAACGTCGTCGGTGGTGAGGGCGAGTTCGGTGGCCGAGGCGGAACTGTCGACCGCCTGCGGGCGCAGCGTCCAGCGGGTGCGGTCGGCGTCGACCCCGACTTCGCGAGCGTCGATCGCGGCGTCGTCGAGTTCGGCGAGGAAGGAGACGATCAGTGCCTCGTCGCTCAGCTGCGGCGAGAGATCCAATGCCCGGCAGAACAGTCCGGGCGCTTCCTGCGCGAGGGTCTTCACCAGACCGCTGACCCCGCCGACAACGGCGGCGGCAGCCGCTCGTTCACCTCGGTGGCCGAGCACGCCGTCGATTCGGGTGAGGGTGACGAACGCCGCTCGTGTACCGGCTTCGGCGGTCGCCACCAGGCGGTCGTGCACCAGCGTGGCGGTGTGGATGGTGTCGGCGAGCCGGTGACCGCCCACCAGCCACTGGCTGTCCGCGGGCAACACAGTCAGGCACAGATCCAGCCGCGCAACATCTTTCAGCGCGGACTCGATCGCCCCCTGCACGGTGGCGCCGTCCCATGCGGCTACTCCGGCGTCGTCGCGGGCAGCGACGGTGGCCGTGTGCACGGTCCATCCCTGATGCTCGAGGCCACTCGCGAGAGTCGCCGCGGTGTTGTCACCGTGGTCGACGATCAGGGCTGTCCGCTCTGCGGCGTAGAGCTCGGTGACGCGGTCGATGTCGGGAAGTTCGACCGGCACGATCCGCAGCAGCACTGGATCGTCCTCGATCCCGTCGCGGTCGGTCCCCGGCTGAAGTCCACGTTCGCTGTCCTGCACGGCTGCTGAACCCGCGGCCACTGCGGGCGCCGGGGTGGCGGCCGGTGCGGGCGCAGCGGAGCCGGCGACGAAGTCGACGATGTCGCTGAGCGTGCGCAGTTCCGCGACCTGCTCGGGACCGACAGCGGGCACACCGTCGATGCGCTCACCGACCGCACCCATGATCTGAACCCGCTTGATCGAGTCCACACCGAGATCGGCTTCCAGATCCAGCGACAGCGCCAGCATCTCCGGCGGGTAGCCGGTCTTCTCCGAAACGACCTGCGACAACACCGACCACACCGCGTCGGCATCGAGGGCCGCGGGCTCGGTCACCGCGACGGCCACAGGCACTGCCGCGGTGTCGACCGCCCGGTGCGCCGAGTCTGCGGCGAAATCAGGAGCCGGATTCGGCTGTGGGGCAGGCGATTGCGGGTGCGCCTCCGGAACCGTAGGCACCATGGGCGCCTGCTGGTCGAGACGCGCTGCCGCGTAGGTGTGGCTGCCGTTTCCGTTGCCGGAGGGGAGTTCGGCGTGGAAGCCGTTCGTCCCGTTCCGACTCGGGGCTTCAACGCTCGGCGCCGGGGATCCGAGCTCGAGGCCGGACAGCGAGGCGAGGATCTCGTTGACCCGGACGTGGGTCCGGCCGATCGCCAGGCTCTGCTCCTTGATGGCGTGCACTGTCGCGTGGAGGCGATCATCGGCACCGCCCGTGCGCTGCGCGTCGCGCAATACCGAGACCAGTCCTTCGGCGACCTCGAGCTGGCCCTGCGCGTACCGGCTGTGGATGTCGAGGTGCTGCTGGGCGGCCGCGTCGAGTCCCGTCCCGTACTGACTTCCGACGGTCGACCCCGCCTGAACCTGCGCGGAGGCCGGAGCTTCCACGGTCACCAGTTCCCGAGTGGCGGTGGGCGTTTCCGTAGCCGCCTGCGCCTGAGCGGCGGCGTAGGTCTCGGCGACGACTCGCTCCTGCGCCGCCGCGTGCGCTTGTGCGACCACCTGCGCCTGTGCCGCGGCCTCGGTCTCGGCGGCTACCCGCGCCTGCGTGACAGCTTCCAACACGACGTGCTCCTCGATTCCCTTGCGGTAGAGCTCCTTACGAGATTCCGGCACGAAGTCGCGGCCGTTGAGCCGGACAACCATGCCGGGCGCCTCCGGCACGGCGAACGGTGCGGCGTCGTGGCGGTGGATGTCGACGATCGGCGCACCGAGCACCGCCAGCTGCAGCGCGGCCTTCTTGAGCGCCACATCGCTGTCGCCGGTCGGCCCCTGGTCGGTCGAGAGGGCGATGACCTCGGCGCCGAGGGTCCGGCGCACCAGCGAGGTGAGCGTGGCCTTCGGCCCGAACTCGACGAACACATTGCAGCCGTCAGCCTGCATGGCCCGCAGGCCCGCCACGAACTCGACGGTTTCGAGCAGCTGCTCGGTGAGCACCTTACGGTTGGTCGCGACGCGCGAACCGTATTCGGCGTCACGGGAATTCGCGTAGATCTTGGCCTTCGGAGCGCGAATACCGACACTCTTCACCGCGGCCTTGAACGGCTCGACCGCGTGGGCGACGTAGCGGGTGTGGAACGCTCCGGCCACCGGCAACTCACGCACGGTCAGCCCGCGCGCACGGCCCGCCGCGACGAATTCCGCGACGGCCGCGGTGCCGCCACCGACCACCACCTGGTCGGGTGCGTTGTGATTGCACACGCTCACATCGGGATGATCGGCGAGGATCGCGCTGACCTGTTCGCGGTCGGCCTGCACCGCGGCCATCGTGCCCGCGTCGGCGTCGGTGTCGATCGCCATTGCCGCGCCACGCGCCCTGGCGAGGGTGAAGTAGTCGGCAGTGTCGAGCGAATCCACCGCCCACAGCGCGGTCAGCTCACCGAAGCTGTGGCCCATGAACCCGGCGCAGGTCAGACCGCGCTCGGACAGGAACCGGTACTGCCCCACCGACAGCGCCGCGATCGCGGGCTGCGCGAATTCGGTGCGCCGCAGCATCGCCTCCTGGGCGTTGCGCACCTCGGGGTCGAAGACCGGCGACGGGAACACCACCGCGGCCGGCGGCCGGGCCGCGTCGGCGAACACCGCGTTGGCCTCGTCGAAGGCGGTGGCCACGGTGGGGTTGTTCAGCACCGCGGACAGACCCATGTCCACGTACTGGCTGCCCTGACCGGCGAACAGCGCGCCGATCTTCAGATCGGACATGGCCCGTCGGCGATAGACGATGCCGCGCGGGTGAGTCCACTCGTCGGCGTCACCGGCGAGTTCGGTCACCGCCAGTGCGCGCAGCGCCTGAGCTTCCTCGTCGTCGCGTGCCACGAATCCGATGCGGGCGTGCTCGGCCGGAATCCCGGCGTCGCCGTTCGGGGCGGCGTCCGAGCTCAGCAGGCTCGCCAGTTCGGTCGGCGAGGCGGCGTGCCACAGCTGGACCCGCGCGGTGCGGTGCATCGTCAGCGCGTGTCCGCGATCGCCACCTGCCTCCTCGAGGATCGCGTGGAAGTTGGTGCCGCCGAAGCCCATCGCCGACGCGGCCGCGCGACGCTGCGGCCGGTGCGGATCGCGGATCCACGGCCGGGTCCTGGTGTTGATGTAGAGCGGCGACGAGTCGTCGAGTGCCTTGTTGGGCGCGGTGACATTGATCGTCGGCGGCAGCACCTTGTGATGCAACGCCAGCGCGAGCTTGATCAGGCTGGCCGCACCGGCGGCGCCCTTGGTATGGCCGATCTGGGACTTCACGCTGCCGATCGCGGCGTATCCGGTCTCGTCGGTCGCCTCGCGCAGCACCGCGTTCAAGGCGGCGAGCTCGGTCTGATCGCCGACGCGGGTGCCGGTGGCATGCGCCTCGAACAGCCCGATCGTGGCGGGCGAGCAGTCCGCGTCCTCGTAGGCGCGGCGCAGTGCCGCCTGCTGTCCCTCGGCGCGCGGGGCGTAGATGCTCTTGAAGCGCCCGTCGCTCGAGGATCCGATGCCCTTGATCACCGCGTACACCCGGTCACCGTCGCGCTCGGCGTCGGCGAGTCGCTTGAGCGCGATCATGCCGATGCCCTCGCCGACCAGGGTGCCGTCGGCACTGTCGTCGAGCGGCTTGATGACGCCCGAGCGCGACAGCGCCCCGACCTTGCTGAAGCACAGGTAGCCGAAGATCGAGTTCTCGGTGTCACAGCCACCGGTGATCATCATGTCGGCGCGACCGGACACCAGCTCGCTGATCGCGACGTGGACCGCCGACAGCGAGCTCGCGCACGCCGCGTCGACGGTGCAGTTCATGCCGCCGAGGTCGAGGCGGTTGGCGACCCGGCCCGCGATCACATTGCCCAGCAGACCGGGGAACGAGTTCTCCTCCCACGACGGGAAGGCGTCGGCGTACTTCTGCGCGATCTGCTCGGCGTCGGCCTGGGTCAGCCCACAACTGCGGATGACCTCCTTGAGCACCGGCGTCGACAGGCGGGCGGCCAGTGGGTGCGACAACGTCGTCGGCCCGGCGACGCCGAGCACCACACCGGTGCGCTCGGGCCGGTACCAGTCCGACCCGACCGCGCCCGCGTCGGCGAGCACGTCACGGGCGACGAGCAGGCTCAGCAACTGCACGACCGTGGTGACCTCGAGCTGGTTGGGCGGCAGCCCGAACTCGGTGACGCTGAACGGCATCTCGGGCACGAAACCGCCACGGCGGCAATAGGTCTTGTCGGGCACCGTCGGGTCGGCGTCGTAGTAGTCGTCGAGGTTCCAGTGCGTGGCCGGAACGTCGGACATGCAGTCCGCGGCGTCGACGACGTTCTGCCAGAAGTCACGGAAGTTCGCGGCCATCGGGAACAGGCCGCTCAGTCCTACGATCGCAATCGGAGTATCGGCTAATCGCCGCGTCATGGCCGGGTCTTCGGAGGGCCGAAGGTGGTCGTTCATGTGCTATCCCTGTCTTCTACTCAGAGTTGCGAAACTCGCACAGTCCGGACCTCGTCGATGAGGTCGGCCATCGCCGTGCCGATGAGCTGATGGCCCGCCGGACTCGGATGCATGCCGTCCGGGGACCACATGACCGGGTCCGCGGTGATGGGTGCGTTCACCAAATCGAGTCGCACGAGATCGAACTCGTGGACGAGGTCGTCGAGATAGTCGTTGGCTTGCGCGAATCGCGACCGCAAGACCGTGCGCAAGGATTCGGGCAGGCCGGGCAGGCGGTCCGGAATATTCGGCCAGTTCGTGGTGAACACCAGCCGATCCGGGCGCGCCAGCCCGGCATAGATCTGACGCAGGTTGCGGCGGAACCGATCCCGGTCGTAGTCGGTGACCAGGTCGTTTCCGCCGACGATCACGCCGATCAGCGGAGCATCGGCGGCGAGAGCGATCGGCAGCTGCCGATCGATGACATCTTGGGTGGTGGCCCCGTAGGAACCGAGGTTCAGTGTCGCACCGGAGATTCCGAGCAGGTGCTCGACGCGGGCGACAAATCCCGCGAAGGAGCCGTCGGCATTGACCGAACCGCCGCGCCCCTCCGCGAAACTGTCACCGAGCACCATCAGCTCATGCGTTTGCACCGAGCAATTTCGCGATACGTTCGGGCGCGAAGAATTCCTCGCCCGTCATTCCGCCGCCGACCATCGCGTAGAAGTCCTTGGTATATTCTTCGTTGCTTTCCAGCGCGCGGAAAACAGCCAGCAATTGCGGGGTCAGTTCGAGCGTGGAAATCGTGCAGGTGAATTCGAAACTCGACTGCGATTTCTCGTCACGCTCGCGCTGGTAATCGGCGAGCGCCTCGGCCATGGGGCGCTGGTCGGTCAGACCTTCGTGCACCCGCTCGGCGAGCAGTGCCGCGTAGTCGAACGCGTCGGAGATCCCGAGCCCGGTGAACGGGTCCTTGTGGTAGCCCGCGTCCCCGACCAGTGCCCAGCCTTCGCCGTGCGACTGACGGCGGTAGTTGTCCGGATACCGCATCGGGTAGAAACGGTCCTCACGCTTGCCCTTGGTAACCAGTTCCTCGGCGAACTCGGGCAGGATCTCGCGGGCGACCTTCACGAAGTTGGCCTCGACGTCGGCGCGGAAGTCCGGGTACGTCTCGATCTTGCGCATGACCGCGACCAGGGTCTGGTCGTTGTGGGTCGGCCAGATGCCGATCTGCTGCTTGTCGCCGATGCGGCTGTGGAACGAAGGCTGCGACAGCCCGCTGTAGTAGGTGTAGTAGACGAAGCACTCGGCCGCGACCTTCGTATACGTCTCGGCGCCAACGGCATTGGCGACGAACGAGTTGGTGCCGTCCGCGCCGATCACGATGCGGGCCCGCTCCTCGGCGATCTCGCCACCGGCCACCGAACCGCGGATACCGACGACCGCGCCGTCCTCGATGATCAGCTCGCTGACGGTGTAGCCGGTGCGAACCTCGGCGCCGGCCGCCTCGGCGCCCTCGACCAGGATCGCGTCGAGTTCGGTGCGCCGCGGCGCGTAGGTGGCGTCGATCCCCTTGATGGGATCGGCGAAGCCCGCGATAACGATGTCACGGTAGGACACCGTCATGTGCTTGATCGGCGGCACGCCGGTGGCGATCAGCTTGTCGAGCAGACCCCACTCCTGCAGGCGCGCCACTCCGCGCTGCTGAATGTAGTGCGTCGAGATGGTGTCGCTGGGGAAGGTGGCACGGTCGACCACCAGGACCCGATGCCCCTGCCTCGCCAGCAACATGCCGACCGGTGAACCGGCGCACCGCGCGCCGACAACAATCGCGTCATACATCAGGGTGACTCCTCAGTAAATGAAACGCTTATGGCCCCGGTAGCGATTTTACGGAGTCGAACCGCACGATTCGCGTACCGATTTCCAATCGGATTACATGAATAGGTGTTCCCGAACAATGGCGTCGAGTATTAGCGATCCGGCAGCTCGGATGAATAATTGAATTCAACTTCCGTTCATCACGCAAAACGGTTGGATATGGGCTAATTGGGGCATGCCAACTGGAAATGAACCAGCCCCCGGAATCGCCGCAGCGCAGGCTCGGCTGACGAATATGACCGGTGCCGCGACGCCGGACTACGAACAGATCCGCAAGACCGTCGACACGCTCGTGCCGTTCGTGAATCTGGTGGGGGTGCGCATGACCGAGCTCGGCCCCGGCTCGGCGGTGGCCGAGATCCCCGAGGCGCCGCAGATGAGCAATCACCTCGGCACAGTGCATGCGGGCGCGTTGTTCCTCGCCGCCGAAGTAGCCTGTGCCGGCGCGTTTTCCGGCATCATCGCCCCGCGCATCCTGCATGTGCGAACGTTCGTGCTGCGCAGCACCAAGGCCACCTTCTTCCGGCCTGCCCGCGGCCGGATCCGCGCCAGTGGGACGGTGAGCTCCCCGATCCTGGCCGACGTGGTCGGGCGCAGGACCGAGGAGCAGTTCGACATCACCGGAAAGGCCCTGCTGCACGACGACAGTGGTGCCTTGCTCGCGAAGGTGGATCTCGAGTACTTCTGCTGGCTGGCCGCGGGTCAGCCGGGGTAGAGCTCGGCGATGACGGCGGCGAAGTCGGCTTCGATCGCCGCGCGGCGCAGCCGCAACGACGCCGTCAGCTGACCCTTCTCCATCGAGAAGTCCTCCGCGAGAACGGCGAACCGGCGAATCGACTCCGCACGGGAGACGAGCCGGTTCGCCGCCTCGACCCCGGCGGAGATCTCCGCGAGCAACTGCGCGTCCTCGGTCGGGACACCGCCGGACAGATCGACTCCCCGCTCCGCGGCCCAGCGGGCCAGCACCACCGGATCGACGGTGATCAGGGCGGTCACATACGGTCGGCCTTCACCGACGAGCATGCAGTTGCTGACCAAGGCGTGCAGGCGAACCCGGTCCTCGAGCGGCGCGGGCGCCACGTTCTTGCCACCGCTGGTGACGATGATCTCCTTGCGCCGACCCGTGATGAACAGGAATCCGTCCTCGTCGAGCCGGCCGAGATCACCGGTGGCCAGCCAGTTCTCGGCCGGGTGCCCGCCATCGGGCCAGTACCCGGGGAAGACCTGCGGGCCGCGGACCAGGATCTCGCCGTCGTCGGCGATCGCGATGGTCGTGCCCGGCACCGGCCTGCCGACCGCGCCCGCCCGATTCGCGTGCGGCGCACTCATACTGACCGTCGACG
Source organism: Nocardia sp. NPDC058519 (assembly GCF_042719755.1). Lineage (NCBI taxonomy): Bacteria > Bacillati > Actinomycetota > Actinomycetes > Mycobacteriales > Nocardiaceae > Nocardia > Nocardia sp. NPDC058519. Next base: position 70,305 of record NZ_JBHXNK010000008.1, read on the forward strand.
AGGCCTCGGTCAGACCGTACGCGCCGATGATCTCCACACCGATCCCGGTGAAGAAGTCCGCCGTCGACGGTTCCAGCGAGGCGCCGCCCGCGACCATGTGCTCGAGTCGTCCGCCGAGCATGCCGCGCCACTGCTTGCCGATCTCCGCGTCGATCACCGCGCTCGCCGGAGGCTGCTCACCGCGCCTGCGCGCATGGCCGACAGCGATCGCCGCCGCCTCCGCGGCGTCGTACCGAGCGCTGCCGAGCGCCTGGCGCGCTGCCTTGCGGATCTTCTCCAGGACGTACGGGACGCCGATCAGGAATGTCGGTTGAAAGATCGGCAGCTCGGCGGGCAGTTGCGCGGGAGTGGCGACCAATCCCGTGCGGACCCCGGCCAATACACAGCCGAACTGCACGACCCGCCCGTACACGTGCGCGAGCGGGAGGAACAGCAGTGTCGACGCGGGATCGGTGGGGGTGCGGCGGAACACGATGTCGAGGAGCTCGACCACGTTGGCCGCGGCGGCGAAGATATTGCGGTGCGTCAGCAGGCAGCCCTTGGGCACGCCCGTCGTGCCGCTGGTGTAGACGATCGTCGCGACCTCGTCGGCGCGCACCGCCAGCCGACGTTCGCCTGCCTCGGCGTCGGTGATCGGTTCGCCCTGCTCGATCAGCGCAGGCAACGACGAACCGAGCAGCCAGGCCCGGCCGCGCAGGTCCTCCCCCGCGGCCGCGCCGATCAGCTCGCACTGTTCGGTCGTCTCCACGAAACACGCGCTGGGGCGGGCATCGGCCACGATGTGCTGGATCTGCTCGGCCGACGACGTGGGATACACCGGTACTGCCAGCGCGCCCACGCTCAGCACGGCGAAGTCCGCCGCCGACCATTCGAAACTGGTCCCGCCGAGGATCAGCACCCGATCGCCGACGCCGATCCCGTTGGCCAGCAAACCTTTCGCGAGTCCCAGGACGAGCCGTGCGAACTCGTCGTAGTCGACGTCGAGCCAGCCCTCGGCCGTCTTACGGCTGAACACAACGGCCGACGGGTCGGCCGCTGCTTTGCGGAACACCACGTTGGCCAAGTTGTCGTCATCGGCCATGGTGACCAGTGGCGCGACACTGTATTCCTGCGCGACCCGCGGCCTCTCCACGGCACTGTTTGCCTGCACGGCACTGCCTTCTTGCACGGCGCTACTCATCGCGACTCGATGCCGGTCAGCGGGGCCGGAACGTAGGTCGAGCAGCTACCCGGCAGCCGTACGCCCGCCGCGCGCAACTGACTCACGCGGGTGGCGAAGGCCGCGCCGCGCATGATCTGGAGCCCGACCTCGGCGACGTGGCGGTGTGCCGGTGCGGCCAGGTAGGTTCCGGCGACCCAGTCGTTGAACGCGCCCATCGCGGGCCCGCACCAGATCTGATAGTCGAGGGTGCGCTCGGGCGTCGCGGCCGTGCTCCAGCCGGACGACCGGCCCAGATACCACCGGAAGATCAGTGCCATCCGGCGTTTCGGGTTCCCCTCGGCGCGCGCGATCTGCTCGGGGTCGCGCTCACGGAAGTAGCCGAGGCAGTCGTTCCACACCTCGTCGAACGAACGAGCCAGGATCCGCTGCTCGATCTCGGCGCGCTCGGCGGCGGGGATCGCCTCGATGCCGTCGTAGCGTCGATAGGTGTCGTACAGGCGCCGTGCCCGGCTCGCGAACATCGTGCCGCGTTGCAGCACCTGAACATCCACGCCGAGTTCGAACATGTCCGACGAGGGCGCCATGGTGGTGTCGGCGACGCCCGCCGAGGCCAGCAGCCGCTTCGCCGTATCGGACTGCGCCGCTTCGACAGTGGCCTGGTTGACCGACCCGGTGACCACATAGGAGGCACCCATCCCGAAGGCCGCCGCGGCGGCCGCCGGGGTACCGATACCGCCGGCCGCGCCGACCCGGACCCGCTGGGCGTAGCCGTATTCGCGCTGGATCCGCTCGCGCACCGCCAGCAGCGAGGGCAGCAGCACCACCAGCGGACGACGGTCGGTGTGGCCACCGGAATCCGCCTCACCGGTGATGTCGTCGGCCATCGGGATCGAGGCCGCCAGCTCGGCCTGCTCGGCGGTGATCTCCCCCGCGTCGAGCAGTCCGCGCACCAGATGATCCGGTGCCGGTCGCAGGAACAGTTCGGCGACCTCGGCGCGAGAGACCTTGGCGATCACCCGGTTTCGGGCGACCACCTGACCGTTCGGGTCACGGTGCAAGCCGGCCAGCCGGTAGCGCACCACCTGCGGGGTCAGGTCGAGGAACGCCGACGCCTCGACGCAGCGCACCTCGTGCCGCAGACACGCGTCGACGATCGCCCGCTCCAGCGCGGTTTCGCTGGGGCTGTGGATCAGGTTGCAGGCGAAGGGTTTTCCCGGTGCCTCGCGACCGATGGTGGCCAGGGCCTCGTCGATCCGGGCAGGCAGCACGCCGGCGGCACCGAACGAGGCGAGCATGCCCGCTCGTGCCATCGCGACCACCATCGAGGCCGAGGCGATCCCGTTGGCCATCGCGCCGGCGTGGTAGGCGTAGCCCACCCCGTGGGTCTGCCGGAACTCGTTGTTGCCCAGCGCTTCCGGCCGCAGCGCCGGCGCGGCGGCCAGCACTTGCGCCCCGCGGGCGGCACCGGCGTCGGTGGTCACCGCGACACCGCGATCGTCACGTACCACGAAGACCGGCTTGTCCAATTCCGACAGCGCACGGTAGATGGAATTGTCGTCCCTGGCGAGTGCCGAGGGTGCAAGGGAAATCGTCACTGTGCCAATCCTTCTGAGAGCCCGAGGGCAGAGGTCACTGTCGGGAGGTCACTGTCGAGAGGTGCCACCGAACGGTCGTCGCCGCGAACGACGACCGCCGTCGCCGCGGTCGGCCTTCGTGCGGCGAGGCGGCCGGTCCGCTCGTCAGCGGGGCGGTCGGCCTTCGGCGATCCAGGCCGCGACGGTCGGCGCGAGGACTTCGCTGTCCTTCACCCACGACGCATGGCCGATGTGGGTCATGCCCGAGGTCCGGTCGATGTGCCAGCGGTGCTGCTGGGCCGCGCGCATCCGGTTGCTCAGGAAACGCACCGTCGACTCGGGACCGAGCGGGTCGCCGTCGAGCGAGATGAGCAGCACCGGCAGCGTGAATTCGCGCAGCAGACGGTCGTAGTCGCGGGTGCTGCCGCTGGGCCGGTAGCTGCCGGTCCGCAGGTGCCTGGCCCAGTCGAGCATGACGCCCGCGGTCATCGGCCCGATGCCGCCACCGCCGGTCCACCGGCCGCGCAGCCGGGTGACCGCACCCACCGACAGCCCGCGCGCCAGCACCTCGAGGCGCCTGCGCAGTTCGAACGACCACCAGTACACCGAGCCGGTGCCGATCGTGGTGATGCTCGCGACCCGATCCGGTTCGGCCGCCGCGAACAGCAGCGCGAGCTGTCCACCGAGGCTGTGCCCGAACAGGTGCAGCGGTGCCTGCGGGAACCGCTCGCGCAGCGCGTCCGCGACGGCGGGCAGGTCGACCTCGATCAGCTCGCGATAGCCGAACCCGGGGCCCTCCCCCAGTGCGGGCTTGCTCTCGCCCTGCGCGCGCAGATCGAGGACCGCGGCCGTGAGTCCGGCCGCATGCAAGGCCGTGACCAGCGGCAGGTAGTACTTCGCTTTGATGGCCATCGCGGGCAGGATCAGCACGACCGGTGCGGCCGGATCCGCTTGCGGCAGCAGGCGTACCGCCAGCGCGGCGCCGTCGGGGGTGGCGACGGTGGTCGATTCCAGCCCGGCGATCTCGGTGCGTTGCTCGCTCATCACGCCTCCGCGGCCAGGGTGCAGACGTAATCGAGCGCGACCTTGCCGACCAGCACACCCGCCGCGTCGTACATCAGCGCCCGCGCGTCCACGTCAAGCCGCTGGCCGCCCTTGGCCGCCAGCACCGTCGCGACGTCGCTCGGGTCGATGACCCCGATCGCCCGGATCCGGCCGATGGCGGGCTTGCGGAACGACAGCCGCGCGTCACGCAGCACCAACGTGTCGATGGCGGACAACCGTGACGCCAGCGCGCCGACGAAGGCGCACGCGCCGGCGATATCGGCGGCCAGGAACTGCGCACCCGCGTGCACGGTACGCAGGTGGTTGAGGATGTAGGGCTCGTCGGGAATCTCCACGATCGCGCGGTGCGGACCGATTTCGGTGATTTCGGTACCCGCGTGGGTGCCGAAAGGAACCAACTTGCTCACAATTCGCTGCAAGTGCAAGAAGTCGGGGTTATCCGGATCGATCGCCTCGAATACCGAACCGAGGGTGGCTGAGGTTTTCAGTTCAGGTGCCATGAATTAATTGCACCATCCGTACCCGCCGATTCGGTTTTCCATTACCGATGTCAATCGACCGAATGGCAATCAACTCGCCAATGGTTCTCCGTAGACCTTGCCGCGGATAGTGGATTGCAGGAAATTCTTCGTCGAATCGAGGCTGTCCAGGAATACCTGCACCACTTCGTTGGGACTGTCGACGCGCCAGGCGACCTGTAATTCCACCACCGGTTCCGGATCGACGAGTGGAACCACCTTCAATCCCATCGGCCGCGGCTCGTCCATACTGATGAACGACGCGAACCCCACATACCGGCGGGCCGCGACGGTGATTTCGGTGGCCACCGAGTCGTTCATGTACTCGGCGACCTTCGGGAACGCGCCCGCCCGCTCGCCCGCGGCCATGATGGCGTCGTACATCGCCGGGCTCACCTCGCGGTTGAACAGCACGCACGGCGTCTCGGCCAGTTCGCGGATCGAGATCGACGACCGGTCGGCCCACCGGTGGCCCTGCCCGACCAGCGCGCCGATGCGCATCTGCAGCAGACACCGCGACAGCACCGTCCCGCCGTTGGACGCGCCTCCGTAGAGCAGCCCCACATCGAGTTCGCCGCGGGTGAGCGCGGTGAGCTGCGGCCCGGAGCGGCCCGAGCTGAGTTTGGTGGTGATATTGGGATAGTTCGCGTGCAATTGTGCCAGTGACCTGGGCATGATGAGCTGCCCGGCCCGGCCGTTGAACCCGATGTTGATCTTGCCCATGCGCCCGGCCGCGATGTCACGGACGGTGTTGGTCGCCGAGTTCACCTCCCCGAGAATCCGCCGTGCGTCCGACCGGAACGCTTCACCCGCGGGGGTCAACTGCACCACCCGCGACGTCCGCGACACCAGTTCGACGCCGAGATGGCGTTCCAGGCGCTTGAGTTGTTGACTCAGTGACGGCTGCGTGAGGTGGAGCCTTGCGGCCGCCCGCCCGAAGTGCAGTTCGTCAGCGATGGCAAGAAATGCCTCGATGTGCCGTGTCTCCATAGTGCGCGCCTCGCGTGATCAGGTACGTGACTCGTCCGAGATATGCACCTTGTATAGCCCCGCCGCACGTCATCGGGGAACGCGCCCGTGAAGCTCAGATGAGCAGCGACCGAATTCCTGCCACCCCCACGGCGTGTCTTTCTCGCCTCGCGGTGCCCGCCGCCGCCCGCACCGTCGACACGGTCGATTCGGTAATCGAATCGCTGACTCAGGAAAAACCGATGATCCAACGCCTTGACAGGGCGATCCATTTCGTACCGCAATTGATCAATAATGCGTTCTACGTTGTCGCGCACGACGTCGTAGTGGAAGACTTTTGTGCGGTGCAGGCGAAGAAATTCGACGCCGATTTCGAAGGAGCCCAGAAAATGACGACCACGGTTGCCAGCCAGAACGACGCCGAGTCGACACTGGCCGAATTGTTCGCTCCCGATACTCGACCCGATCCCTATCCCGTCCACCGCGCCCTGCGCACGAAGTCCCCGTTGGTCACCAAGGGCGGCGACCTCGTCATCATCGCGAACTACGCCGATTGCCAGCAGGTTCTGCGTGACCCGTCGGTTCGCAACGATCCCAAGCTGTCCCGGCTGGGCAAGGATCACCCGGAGCGTCCGGAATCCCTGTTGTTCCTCGACCCGCCCGCGCACACCCGAATTCGCCGGCTCGTCTCGAAAGCTTTCACCCCCAGGGTGATTCGGGCCTCGCAGCCGCAGATCCACTCGATCGTGGACGAACTCATCGAGAACATCGCGAGTAAGAGCGAATTCGACGTGATTTCCGAATTCGCGCTGCCCCTGCCGGTGCGGATCATGTGCGCCCTGCTCGGCATCCCCGTCGAGGAGTTCGGTGACTTCGAACCCGCCGCCCGCCGGCTCGGCCGCGTCCTGGACTTCAACCTCGTCGTCCACAACGACGATCTCGACGACGCCGAGGGCGCGCGCAACGAGCTGATGAACTACCTGGTCAACCTGATCGCCCGCAGGCGCGGCAACCTCGGCGACGACCTGCTCTCGCGGCTGATCGAGGTCGAGGAGGAAGGCGAGGTGCTCAGCGAGGGCGAACTGCTCGCCACCTGCGTGCTGCTGATGGTCGCCGGGCACGAGACCACCGCCAACCTCATCGCCAACGGCGTGCTCGCGCTGCTGCAGAACCCGGACCAGCGCGAAATCCTCGCCGCCGACCCCGAACTGGGGATCAGCGCCGCCGACGAGGCGCTGCGCTACGACGCGCCGATCCAGTTCGTCATGCGCATCGCCACCCGCGACATGGAGGTGAGCGGCACCGCGATCAGCCCCGGCACCGCGATGCTGGTGCTGCTCGCCTCGGCCAACCGTGATCCCGAGCACTACCCCGACGCGGACCGTTTCGATGTCGCCCGCGGCGCGGCCGACCATCTCGCCTTCTCCGCCGGGGCGCACTTCTGCCTCGCCGCGGCGCTGGGCCGGGCCGAGGGCGCCGCGGCGCTGTCCGCCTTCGCCGCGCGCGTGATCGACCCGGTGCTCGTCCCGGGCTCGCTGCAGTACCGACCCAATGTGAACTTGCGTGGCATCCAGGCCATGACCGTCACGCACGGCGGAGTCCGACTCCGTTGACCTCCGATTCGACCACCCCCTCCACAGAAAGCCTGTTATGAACTCGCACCACCACGGCCGTAAGGCCGGATGGGGGATCGTGCTCGTCGCGGTCACCACGCTGCTCGCAGCCTGCGGCCAGAACAGCTCGGCCCCGGTCGCGGCCGATGACCCGGTGACCATCACCTTCCTGTCCTACACCTATGGACAGGCCAACCCGCTGGGCAAGGGCATCGAGAAGTTGATCAACGACTTCCAGACGGCCAACCCGAAGATCACGGTGAAACCGCAGTCGGTCCCGACAGCCGACGCGCTCACCAAACTGCAGAGCGAAGTGGTCGCGGGCAACCCGCCCGACGTCGCGCAGATCGGTTGGAGCAAGGTCGCGCAGGCCTCGCAGACCCTGCCGCTGCGCTCACTCGAAGAGGTCGCCGGGTCCGACGCGTGGAACAAGCACATGGCGGGCTTCGTGCCGTCGGTGCTGAAGGCGACCCCGGTCGCCGGCGCCAAGAAGCCGGTCGCGATGCCGTTCATGATGGCCACCCCGGTGGTCTTCTACAACGCCGACCTGTTCACCGCCGCCGGGCTCGACCCGGCCCAGCCGCCCAAGACGATGGCCCAGCTCGAGCAGGCCGCGCAGGCGATCAAGGACAAGACCGAGGCGCAGGGCGTGTACGTCTCCGCGGCCGACCCCGGCAAGTCCGACTACCTGACCCAGTCCCTGGTCAACAGTGCCGGTGGCGCGCTGGTGTCGAGCAGCGGTGAAATCACCGTCGACTCGGCCCCGGTGATCACCGCGCTGTCCACGATCCAGGATCTGACCAAGTCCGGTGTTCAGCCCGCCGTCGACTTCGCCTCCGCGCAAAGCGCTTTCAACTCGGGCAAGCTCGGCATGCTGGTCACCACCGGCGGCGGTCTGCTGACTCTCGACGCGGCGGCCAAGGGCAAGTTCGCCCTGCAGGTGGCGCCGCTGCCCGCCTTCGACAACCTCCCCGCCCGACCCACCTTCTCCGGCTCCGGCCTGACGGTCGTGGCCAAGGACGACGCGAGGGCGAAGGCGGCGTGGAAGTTCGTGCAGTTCATGACCAATGACGAGAGCTTCAAGCTCATCGCGTCGCAGATGGGCTACCTGCCACTGCGGACCGCGGCCGAGTCCTCGGCCGACCCGCGTCTCGGCTCGGCTGTCAAGCAGATGGCCGACCTGGCTCCCTACACCGCCTTCCCCGGCAAGCAGTCCAACCAGGGCGTCGTCATCCTCCAGGACGAGGCTGTCGAACCGATCGTCCTGCGCGGTGCCGACCCGGCGGCGACCCTGCGCGCCGCCGCCACGAAGATCCGCGGACTCAACTGAGTTCGCGCACCACCCGCTGAACCACCACCCCCTCGAAGAGAGACAAAGTTGTCACACCAGGTATTCGCACACACGCCGCCGAACGGTTCGTCCAACGGCGGCGCGATCCCGAACAAGATCGGCCTGACGGTCAATCCGTGGTCGGGAAAGCAGCTCCTCCGCTCCGATTTCGAGGAGATGCGCGAATTCCTCGATGAGGCCGCGACCGCCGGATTCGGTTATGCCGAACTCGGCGGCTGCGGCCTCGGGGTGGTGATCGGCGGGCAGGTGCAGCGCTCCCGGCTGGCGGCGCTGCGCGACGCGCTGGCCGACTGCCGCCTGCGACTGACCCTGCACAGTTCATGGCATTCGTCCGGACGTACCGGAAACCTGCTCGACACCGGGACCGCTTCGACCCAGCAACTCGGGCTGCTGGCGGATCTGGAGGTCGCCGCCGCGATCGGCGCCGAGGTGCTGGTCTACCACGCCGGAGTGCTGCCGAACCTGTACAGCGACGGTGAGGCCCTGACCGCGGGCATGGAAACCGAACGGAAGATGCTGCGCGATCTCGCCGACGAATCCGGCGCGCGCGGCGTCATGATCGCGGTCGAGAACCGGGCACCCGGCCCGGCGGTGCTCGCCCGGCGCTCCTATGGGATGCGCCTGGATCTGGTCGCCGAGCAGGTCACGCGGATCGATCACCCCGCGGTGTCGATGTGCCTCGATGTCGGCCACGCGTACTTGTCGGCCGGCTATCTGAATTTCGACTTCCTGGCCGCGATTCGCGAGGTCGCCCCGGTGGTCGGCCACATTCACCTGCACGACAATTTCGGCAGGATGGCTCGCCAGCCCGACGCCAGCCCGTACGAACTCGAGCTCCTCGGTGAAGGCGACCTGCACCTGCCGCCCGGCTGGGGCACGATCCCGCTCGCGGAGGTCATGGCAACGCCCTTTCCCCGCGACCCGGCGGTCATCATCGAGATGCGCCACGCGCGCCACCACGCCGAGGCCCTTGACACCACCCTGCGCATGCTCGATGTGCGAGCCCGTTCATGACGCTCACCAAGGCGCGCGACGCGGAACCGAAGGTGCGCGCGGTCGAGCGCCCCGCCGCGACCGGGCTTGCCTGGCTGTACTTCTCACCGACCATGCTCGCGATCGTGGTGTGGGTCTATGGCCCGCTCGTGTTCACCGCGGTGCTCAGCTTCCTCGACTGGAACCTGGTCTCGCCCGACATCGAGTTCAACGGTCTCGAGAACTATGAAACCCTCATCACCGAACCGGAATTCGGCAACGCGGCCTGGAACACGCTGAAATACGCGCTGTTCGTGCTGCCGTTCGCGACAGTCGTCCCGTGCGCGCTGGCCATCGCACTGTGGAAACGGCCCGGCCGGACCAGCGAGTTCTACCGGATGCTGTTGTTCCTGCCGGTGGTGCTCGCGCCGGTGGCCAACGCGCTGTCGTGGCAGTTCATTCTGGACCCGCTGTACGGCATCGTGAATCAGACGCTCGGATTCGTCGGAGTGGAGCCGGTCAACTGGCTCGGTGACCCGGCCACCGCGTTGCCGACCATCGTCGTGGTGACGGCACCGAAGGTGGTGGCACTCAACACTTTGCTGTTCGGAGCGGCACTGGCGAATCTGGACCGTCGCACCGTCGACGCCGCGCGCCTGGACGATGCCACCGAAGGTGAGATCACCCGGTCGATCATCCTGCCGCAGCTGCGTCGCCCGATCATCCTGCTCGGGATGCTGTCGATGGTGGTGGTGTGGCCGTGGCTGTTCACCAATATCGGTGTGCTCACCCGCGGCGGACCCAGCAATGCCACCGACAACGTCTACTACCGGCTCTACACCTACGGTTTCACCTTTTTCGACGCGGGCACCGCATCGGCGGCGGCCATCGTCATCGCGCTCGCGTTCGGGCTGCTCCTGACCGTCCACACCCTGCTCTCGAGGAGATTCCGTGCGACGCGGTGACGCGATCGGCAGGCACCTGCTACTGATCACAGCGATTGTGCTGATGTTGTTCCCGGTGGTCTTGGCGCTGACCACTTCCTTCAAACCGGTGTCGACGATCTTCGATCTGAACCCGCTCCCTTATCCGGCCAGCCTGGAGAACTACGAGATGGCGGTGGGCCGGTTCCCGATCGGGCTGCTGCTGCTCAACACCTTCATCATGGCCGCAGGCGTCACCATCGCGACGATGCTGGTCGCACTGCCCGCCGCCTACGCGCTGGTGCGTTTCGACAAGGCACGCGGCCGTGGCTTCGTCCTCGCGGCCGTGGGTATTTCGCTGCTGATCCCGCCGCAGGCGCTGATCATCCCGCAGTTCCTGATGACCGCGAAGCTGGGCTGGCAGGGCCACACGATCGGGGTGATCATCCCGCAGCTCGGTGTCAGCGCGCTCGCGGTGCTGTTGCTGCGCGACCACATTCGTTCGGTGCCGCAATCGCTGATCGGCGCGGCCGTGCTCGAAGGCGCCACGTCGTGGGAGATCCTGCGCCACGTGGTGCTCGGCGTGCTGCGCCCGGCCTTGGGCGCGGTGGCGATCCTGCTGTTCATCAGTACGTGGAACGAATTCCTGTGGCCGCTGCTGGTGATGCCCGATCCGGAGGACACGACCATCCAGCCGGGTCTGGCCTTGTTTCTCGGTCCGGAGAGCGCGGAGTACGGCCCGATGCTCGCCGCGGCGATGCTGGCCTCGCTGCCGGTCGTCATCATCTATGTCCTTGCGTCGCGACGGATCGCGGACGCTTTCCTTCATTCAGGGGTTCGGTAATCGACATGACCAGTCTCAGTGTGAGCGAGCCCCCGGTGCTGACCACCGAGCTCGACCTCTCGGCCGGCGTGGTGCTCGACGGCATCACCAAGCAATACGGCGAGGACCGCCCGGCTCTCGACGTAGATCTACTGCACGTGCCTGGCCAATCGCTGACCGTGCTGGTCGGCCCGTCCGGCTGCGGCAAATCGACCGCGCTCGGCGTGGTGTCCGGCCTGATCACCCCCACCGCGGGACGGGTGCTCATCGACGGCACCGACGTCACCGAGGTGTCGCCGGGACGACGCGGTGTCAGCATGGTGTTCCAGGACTTCGCGCTGTACCCGCACATGACCGTCGAGCGAAACATCTCCTTCGGCCTGCGGCTGGAAGGCAAACACAACCGCAAGTCCGGGCTGGACCGCGCCGAGATCGAGCGGCGGGTAGCCGGTGCGTGTGACAGCCTCGGGCTGAGCGAACTGCGCCACCGCAGGCCCGCGCAGTTGTCGGGTGGTCAGCGTCAGCGGGTCGGGCTGGCCAGGGCGATCGTTCGGCAGCCGAAGGTGCTGCTGCTCGACGAGCCGCTGTCCGCGCTCGACGCGCAGTTGCGTCAACAGGCGCGGGTGGAGCTGGTGCGGCTGCATCGCGAGCTCGGCAACACCGTCGTGCTGGTCACCCATGACCAGCTCGAGGCGTTGTCGATGGCCACCCATCTGGTGGTGATGAACGATTCGCGAGTGTTGCAGGTCGGCAGTCCGGCGCAGGTGTACCGGCGGCCGGTCGATCTGTTCGTCGCGACGTTCCTCGGCAGCCCGCCGATGAACCTGGCGACGGTGACCGTGAACCAGGCCGGGGCCGAGATGACCGGGCCCGGACTGGAAGTGCTCCTCCCGCAGGCGATCCCGGGCGTGCCCGCCGAACTGAAACTGGGCTGGCGGCCCGGCGACGGCACCCTGCGCAGCCACGACGGCCCCGGATTGCTCGTGCACGGCGTGGTGGAGCTGGTCGAGTTCACCGGCGACTCCAAGATCGCGCAGTGCACCGGCGAATCCGGTCGCTGGGCCGTGACGCTGCCCGCCAACGATCCGGCTCCGGCCATCGGTTCGCGTATCCAGGTCTATGTCCCGGCGGACCGGCTGCACCTGTTCGACCCGGAAACCGGTGCCCGAGTGACGGATTTCGATGCACCTGCTGATCACCAACGATGACGGATACCGCGCGCCGGGCCTGCTGGCGTTAGCGGAAGCTGTGCGCGCGCTCGGCATCGACGCGACGGTGGTAGCACCGAGCGGACCGATGTCGGGCGCGGGCCAGTCCCGGCGCAGTGGCGTCGCGATGGAGTGGGAACGGGCCGCACCGACGGCCGGAATTCCCACGATCCATGTGGGGTCGACCCCGGCGGCCTGCGTGGTATTCGCGCTGACCTCCGGCGTCGTCGCGCCGGTCGACCTGTGTCTGAGCGGGGTCAACGCGGGCGAGAACATCGGCGCCACCCTGAATGTCAGCGGCACCTACGGTGCTGTCCAGGAAGCGGGCGCGCACGGTGTCCCCGGCATCGCGCTCTCGCGCGAGTTCGGTGGGCCGTGGGCCGAGCCGCATAGCTGGGACTGGGGCTGGGTACCCGACGCGACCGCCCGGATACTCACCACGCTGCTGGCAGCGCGGGCAGGCTGGTTCGCCGCGAACGTCAACCTCTCCGGTACCGACCGGGGCACCGATCCGGCCTACACCAGGGTCAGCCGCGTGCCGTATTACACCGATGTCTTCGACGTCGCCAGCGGCGCCATCCTCAGCACGATCGGTTATCGTGCCGAGGATCTGGCGCCCGATGACGACATCCACGCCTTCGCCGAGCAGCAGCGGACCAGCATCACCCTCGTCCGGCGGGCTTGAACGGTTCGGACCGCAACGCGGTCTTCACGATCTTCCCGCCGGGGTTGCGCGGCAACGGCGCCGTGCGCACCGAGAAGTATTGGGGAACTTTGAAATCGGCGAGCCGCTCACGCAGGTAGTCGAGCACGGCGGCTTCGTCGAACTCGGTGCCCGGCACCGGCACCACCACCGCGCCGACCTTCTCGCCCATCATGTCGTCGGGCACCCCGACCACCGCGGATTCACCGATTCCCGGGGCACCGGCGAGGGCGTTCTCCACCTCGACGCAGTACACGTTCTCGCCACCGCGGTTGATCATGTCCTTGGCCCGGTCGGCGATCGCCACCAGTCCCCGCTCGTCGATGCGTGCGAGGTCGCCGGTGCGCAGCCAGCCGTCGATGAAGGTCGCGGCGGTGGCGACGGGGTTGTTCCAATATCCGGCAACGACATTGGCGCCGCGGATGAGCAGTTCACCGACGCCGCCGGCGGGATCGGGCGCGTCGATGGCCAGGTCGACGATCGGTGCGGCGAACCCCACCGATTCCGCGTGTTCGGTAGCCCATTCATGAGGCAGGTAGGTCGAGATGGACGAGGTCTCGGTGAGACCGAAACCGTTGGCCAGCCGCGCGTTCGGGAAGTGCTCGGCGATCTCGGCGACCAGCGCGGGCGCGACCGGCGCACCACCGTAGGCGACCCGGTTCACCGCGCTCAGATCGAATTCGGCGAAGTTGGGTTGCCGGAACGCGAGGTAGTAGATGGCGGGAGTGTTGGTGAGCGAGGTGATCCGCTCGTCGACGATCGCCCGCAGGAAATCCTGAATCTTGAACTGCGGCAGGATGATCGTGCTGCCGCCGATGGCGAGCTGTGGAATCAGCTGGCTGTTGCAGGCGGTGACGTGGAACAGCGGCACCGAGACCAGGTTGCGCAGGATCGGGCCTTCGTCGGCGGCGATGTCGGCGAGGCGGCGCACGTTCTCCACCGTGGACAGCAGATTGCGGTGGGTGGTGACCGCACCTTTGGGACGTCCGGTGGTACCGCTGGTGTAGAAGATCGCGGCCGGATCGGTCGGGCCCGCTCCCTCGTAGACATAGGGATCACCCTGCGGCAGTGGTGCGTTCGGGCGAAGGCTGAACGCGGCGTCGGAGTCGGTCAGTACGTAGTCGATTTCGGGGTCGGCGAACCGAGTGTTGACCGGTACGGCCACCGCCCCGGCGAGCACGATCCCGAGAAAGCCGACGACCCAATCGGTTCCGGCGTTCAGCAGGCTGGCGACGCGGTCGCCCGGCTGGATCCCTTTGTCCCGCAATCCACCCGCGACCCGAGCCGCGCGATCCCACAGTTGCCGGTACGAGAGCCGCACGCCGCCGACCTCGACGACGGCTTCCTGGTCGGGCCAGGTGCGCACCGTGTGGCGCAGCATCTCCACCAGGGAATCGGGCAGGCCCGCGTAGTGCGCGACACCGCGCTCGTCGCGATAGATTCCTGCGGTGTCGAACGGTTGCACGGCCATCATGCGCCCTGCGGATTCAGCAGCGCGGCGAGGTTGTCCTCGGCGAAGAACTCCCGACCGCTGAGCCCTCCTGCCATCATCCGGAACCACTGCTGAGTGTGCTTCGGGCTGCTCGGCAGCGCCCGCATCACCTCGACATGCTTGTCCGGCAACACCAGTCGCGAGGAATCACAGGTGAACCGGTACATCGGCTTGCTCGAGCGATCCCGCTGCGCCTGGTAGTCGGCGAGCGCTTCGTCGAGTGGCCGCGCCGCGGACAGTCCTTCGTGCGCACGCTCGGCGAGCAGGTCGGCGTAGGTGAACGCGTCGCTGATCCCGAGGCCGGTGAACGGGTCCTTGTGATATCCGGCGTCACCGACCAATGCCCAACCGGGGCCGTGCGATTCGCGATAGAAGTTCTCCGGGTAGCGGGCGATGTAGAACCGCTCGTCGCGTTCGCCGGTGTCGAGCAGTTCGGCTAGGTCGGGCGCGGTTTCCTTGAACGCCAGGGAGAAGTTGCGCTCGATGTCGGTGCGGAACGGGGCGAACCGGTCGACGTACTGCACACACCAGATCAGCGTCTTGCCGTCGTTGGTCGGCCAGCCGCCGACCGCCTGCTTGTCGCCGATCCGCAACTGGCTCTGCATGGTCAGACCGGACCAGTAGGAGTAGGCGGTGAAGGTCTCCCCCGGGATCACGTCGTATTTCTGGGCGCCGGTGAGCTGGGCAACGGTGGAGGCGTACCCGTCGGCGCCGATCACGAGGCGGGCGTGTTCGGTGACCTGTTCGCCGTCGCGGTCGCGGCCGACGATGCCGGTGACGACGTCACCGTCACGCACCAGATCGACCACGGTGACACCCTCGCGCAGCTCGACACCGGCCGACCGGGCGGCGTCCTGCAACAGCTTGTCGAGCACGATGCGCCGGGGCGCGTAGGTCTCGGCGATCCCGTCGATGGGGTCGGAGAAGCCGGAGAACTGCGCGTCGGCATAGGACATCGTGATCGAGTGGATGGGCGTGCAGCCCGTGGCCTTCAGCTCTTCGAGCAGGCCCCAATCCCGCAGCCGCGCAAGACCACTCTGCCGCAGCATGTGGGTGGAGACGGCATCCTTGGGAAACAGCGCCTGGTCGACGCAGAGCACCCGGTAGCCGCGTCGCGCGAGCAACATCGCGACCGTGGCACCAGCGCAGCGCGCGCCGACAACAATGACATCGTGCACAGTCTTCGACCTTTCAGGCATCGAGCACGAGGCGGTCCGTGCGCGCTCGGGAGACGCAGATCATCATGGTTTTGCCCGACTCTTGTTCAGCCGGGGTGAGCACCGAATCGCGATGCTCGACTTCACCTTCGAGCACCGTGGTTTCGCAGGTCGCGCACGTTCCTTCGCGGCACGACCACAGCACATCCGCACCGGCCCGTTCGAGCGCGTCGAGGACCGACGAACCGGCAGGCACATCGATGGTCCGGCCGGAGCGGTTGAGCACCACCGTCGTCGGCCGGTCCGGTCCGGTCGCCGCGATCTCCTTCGGATGAAATCGCTCGACCCGCAGCGCATCCGCCGCGCAGTGCTGCTCGACGGCGATGAGCAGCGGCTCGGGACCACAGCAGTACACGAGCGTGCCCGAGGTCACCGGCTCGAGAATCTCGGCCAGCGGCATGAGCCCCACTTCGTCCTGCGCGTAGCGACGAACCCGCGCACCGTAGGCGGACAGCTCATCGACGAAGGCCATCCGCGCGCCGGTGCGGCCGCCGTAGTGCAATTGCCATGCGGCGCCGCGCTGTTCGAGTTCACGGATCATCGGCAACAGCGGGGTGATCCCGATGCCGCCGGCGATCAGGAGGTAGCTCGCCGCCTGCGTGAGCGGGAAATTGTTGCGTGGCTCCCGGATCTCCAGCAGCGTGCCCGGCCGCACCTTCTCGTGCATCCACGCCGACCCGCCCCGACCCTGCTCCTCGAGCAGCACCGCGATGCGATAACTGTCCCGATTCGCGGGATCGCCACACAGCGAGTACTGGCGAACGACGCCGTCGGGCAGGACGACATCCACGTGCGCACCCGGTGCCCACGGCGGCAGTGGCGCGCCGCCGGGGTCGGTGAGCACAAAGGACAGCACGCCCTCTGATTCGTAGGTAATGGACCGAATTCGCACAATCGCGCTGATCACACGACGAGTCTCGCAGGCGTTCGGCGGCCCGCGAGGATTGATACTTTCAACGAATTGCCGGATTGAAATGGGGTCGATCGACTATCTGTAGCGGCAGGGAGAAAACGGTCAGGAATCGAGAAGTTTCCAGGTCGGCGCCGTGTCAGCATTGTTTCCACGGATCAACGAAAGGGTTTGCGATGAACGTCACCTGGGTTCGACGAACTCACCGCGGGCTGGCGGTCGCCTTCCTCGCGGCCGTGGTCATCACGGTGATCGGGTTGTCGGTCAGCGGCCCGGAGTGGTTGGTCTACCTGCCGCTGATTCCGCTCGCCGGGCTGTTCCTGTCCGGTGCGCTGATGTTCGTACGGCTCCTGCGCGGCCCACAGCCGTCGTCGGCGTTCGGCGGCAGTGCTGGTCGCGTCCGCCAAGTGCACCGCTGGTCTGCGGTGGTATTCGTCGTCAGCGTTGTCGCCACCGTGATCGCGCTGGCGCGACCGGAGCCGATCGTGTGGGTCTCCTACCTCCCGCTGATCCCACTCGCCGGACTCTTCCTGTCCGGCTCGTTCATGTTCGTGTCGCCATGGGTACGGGCGCGGCGCGCCAGTAGGTGAACGACTCTTCTCAGCCGATGTCGACCACCCGTGCCCATGCGGGTGGGCTGTCCGGGACGTAGTCCGGGTCGTCGTGGCGCCATGCGCGTTCTCGGCGGAAGAGGCCGACGACGGTTCGGCAGGCCGGTTGGTGGGAGGGCCAGGGGGTTTGGCCGTCTGTCAGGGCTACGAGTACGTCCGGGCGGGTGCGCAGGGCCTGGGTGAAACCGGTGCGCAGGTCGGTGCCGCCACCGCCGATCAGCGTCATGCCCTCGGCTTGGCACAGCGGGTGGGCGATTCTGGCGGCCGCGTCGCAGGAGAACACGGTGACCAGGTCGCGGCGCCCGCCGACGGCGCGGATGATGGCGGCGACTTCGAGCAGAGCGCTGCCCAGTTCGTCGTCGCTGACCGAACCCGAGGTATCGATGACCACGCTGACCTTGGGTGGGGTGCGACGCAGACTCGGCAGCACGATGCCGGGGAGTGCGGTCGAGCGGCGGGCGGGGCGCCGGTAGGTGTAGTCCTCGCCGACGCCGGGGGCCGAGGCGGCCGCGCGCAGGGCCGCACCGAGCAGGTCCCGCCATGGTTGTGAGGGATGCAGGGCCTCCTTCGCCCAGCGTCGCCATCCCTGGGGCGCGTCTCCTGGACGCCCGATGATGCCCTGCGCCACGAGGAATCGGACGCCGTCGCGTTGCTGTTCGCTGAGACCGTCCGCGCCGTCGGGCCCCAGCTCCCATTCGCGGTCCGATCCGTCGGCGCCGCTACCGCAGTCGAGCCACGCCATGCCTTCGGTGAGGTGCCCGAGGCGGAACTGGCCCAGGTAGTCCTCCATGAGCTGCCCCGCGCTCAGCCCCAGGGTGCTCGGCAGCACCGCGCCCTCGGGCCAGACCAGCCCGTCACCGAACGCGTCGTCGTTGATCTCGGCATCCGCGGCGATATTCATGCGCAGTCGCTCCCCCGGACCGGTCAGGTCGTGGGCGTGCGCGTAGCGGTCGCTGCGCGCGTGATGGTCTCGCAGCAGGTGCGAAACCTCGTGCACCAGGATCGAAGCCAATTCTTCCACCGGTGTGTAGTCGACGAACCGTGGCGAGACGTAGCACCGCCAGTGTTTGTCCACACCCATCGTCTGCGCCCTCGGCGACTCGACGATGTGCAGCGCGTACAGCGCGGTCGCCAGATAGGGACGGGCCGAAACCGCGTGCAGCCGTGCGGCATACAGCTTGCCGAAATCCAGTCGAGCGGTGTCCGCTGTCATCGGCCCGCCTTGACGGCAACGCGGGCCGCGGCGCGATCGGCACTCTGCGACACCGACACCACCCCGGCGAGTTGTTCGATCGCCGCAGGCACCTCCCAGTTGTCGCGGCGCAGTGTGGCCAGCGTTGTCGCGGGAACGACCACCAGGTCGGGTGCTCCGGTTTCCACGGCTTTCACCAGCAGCGACCAAGCCGCGTCCCACCGACCCCGCTCCGGTCGTTTGCGAACCGCGGCCACCACACCGTCGAGAACGGCCTGGCGCAGGTCGCCCCGCGTCGGCAGTTCAGCGGCGACAGGATCTGCCAGCAGTGCTTCCGGGTCGGGCAGATCCATCCGGTCGATGCTGGTCAGCAGTTCGAAACCGGGGCCGTCACCGACTGTGCCGCGGATCAGCTGTGACAGCACATCACGACTCGCGTCGGCCGCGGTGGCGAAGGCGATCAGCCGCACGGTCATCTCCCAACTCCGCGGTGAGGCCCAGGCACCGCCCCGCCGGGTTTCGGTGGTGGGCATCTGATGCACCAGCTTGGGCCGCGCCGCGAGCAAGGTGCATACCGAACGACGAGCGAAGGCGACTGCCTCCGTGAGGCTTTCGGGCGCGAGCCGGGGCAAGGTCGCGCGCGGCCATGTTCCGCCGAGGCCGCGGACGACGACGTCGTGCTCGTGGGTCCATTGCAGGTGCACGAAGCGGTTCGCCAGCGGCGGGCTCAGCTCCCAGCCGTCGGCGGCCGACGAGCGCGGGTTGGCGGCCGCGACGATGCGCACTCCCGGCGGCAGTTCCAGTGCGCCGACCCGCCTTTCGAGAACCACGCGCAGCAGCGCGGCCTGCACGGCGGGCGGTGCGGTGGACAGTTCGTCGAGGAACAGCAAGCCGCGCCCGGCCCGCACGAGTCGAACCGCCCAGTCCGGCGGCGCCATCGGTACACCCTGGGTCGCGGGGTCGTCGCCGATGATCGGCAGGCCCGAGAAGTCCGAGGGCTCGTGCACACTCGCGATCACCGTGGTCAGCGGCAGGTCGAGGGACTGCGCGAGCTGGGTCAGGGCAGCGGTCTTACCGATGCCCGGCTCACCCCACAGCAGCACCGGCAGGTCGGCGGCCACGGCCAAGGTCAGCGCTTCCAGTTGCGTGTTGGTGCGCGGTTCCGTCTTCACCTCACCCAGCAAGGCGAGCAGTTCGCCCGCGACGTCGAGCTGGGAGTCGGCGGGGCGAATCGGGAGCGGCGGGCACAGAGAATGAACAGTCATGTGTGAATCACCTTTGGGTTCGGCAGAATTCGATGGATGAGAGCAGGTGGAGCGAGCTCCGCCTGTCAGCGACAAGGCGTGACCCTGATGACAGGGACGGCAACTCAGCGCAGGGCCAGGTGTTTCGGACGTGCGCGACGACCCTTGCGGTCGTACCGGTCGGGCGGGATGTGGCCGCGACCGGGTGCGGGCAGGCCCGCCCGGAACAGGCCATAGGTGATCCGTTGTCGTACAGCCGCTTCGAGCGCGTCGCGAAGTGGTCCGTCGCGCAGTACCGCGTCGGCGCCGAGCTTGGCCTCGACGATGGTGAGGGCGCCGTCGATATCGCCGTGGTCCAGGCGGTCGCAGACGCCGACGAGCCAATCCGGTTGGCGCAGTGACCGATCGATGGCCTGTAGGCAGGGCATCGGGGTTCCGGTCAGGGCAGCCAGGAGTTCCTCGCGCCGGATTTCGGCGGGGTCGTGATCCAGAGCGGCGAGCACGCCGTTCACCAAACCGATCCGGTGACGTTCGCCCCGGCACGCCACGATCCGATGACCGTCGGCGGTGATCCCGGATGTCTCGGTCGGCAGGCCGTCGCAGCCGAGCGCCGAGGCGACCAGCGGATGCAGTCGATCGGCGGTGATCGCGCCCGCGCGCAGCAATTCCAGATCGGGGAGCACCCAGGTCGCCGCGTCGGGCAGGACCGGAAGGGCGGAGATTCCGCCGCGCGGGTGTTCCCCCGAAATCCGCACTGTGGGTGGGTCATCCGCCCCCACGTCCAACACGACCCGTTTCCGCGCACCACACCGAACCAGCACCAGCCCGGACCGACGCCCCTGCGCCCGCAGCAGAATCCCCGCTTCGTCCGCCCACCGGTCGACGGCACAACCCGGCGGCACCGTTGCGGACACCCCGGGATCGGGGTCGTCGCCTGCCGCAAGCCTCTCGGCAGCGAATTGTCCTGCCCCAGCACGGGTTCGCAACTCCCCCACCCTGCGCGAATCCCACAGGTGACGGTGCAGGTCGAGCCGGTAGCGACTGTTGGGTCGGGGGTGTGGGTGCATGCGCGCGCTGGTCGCGGGGCTCGCCGTGTCCCACAGCGCGAGGCTGATCCGCTGACCGGCGCCCGCCCAAGCGGGTGGCGTGCGGACCACCAGGCACACGGAATCCGCACCGTCACAACGCGTTCCGTCACCGGCCGCGCTGCCGAGGCCCGCGATGAATCCGGCGTCGTAGCGAGCCAGCACCATCGTCAACCCGGGTCGCAGCAGACCGTCCGGTGCGATTCTGGGTAGGTGCCAGCGCAACAGGTCCGGTGCCAGGTACCGCAGGTCAGCCCGTACCCTGGCGGCAAGTCCTCGCCCGTGAGTCCGCGCCAACGTCCGCAGATCCACATCGAGATCGACGTGCGCCGCGGCGCAGGCTCCCGACCAGTCGCCGACGAGCCGCCGTGCGGTGGCCACCTCGATCATGGCGGGCGGCACAGCGAGTTCGCGCACGCGCAGCCAGAGGTCAAGGCGCGCATCGTCATAAGACGTACGGGAACACTGCGGATTTTCGGTGAAGTCCCCGCGTTCACGCGGGAGAGAAGCCGGTGCGATGACCGGCGTGGGGCTCAACGGCCCGGGCGCAGGACGCCCTTTCGACTCGATGTCATATCGCCAGTATGCACAACAACGAGCGACCCGACAAGCGGTGACGGTCGGGTCGCTCGGTCCGCCGTCGAGCCGACGAGGCAGGCGGGCCCTGGTCGGAGACCGGGTGCCCGCCTCGCCCCGAGCGCCGCTACTGCGCGGCGGTCAGTTCGCGTGCGTCGGACTGCGCACCGAGCTGCGGATAGGTCGGGTATTCGATGCCCGAGATGTACTGCACGGTCCGGACCACCTGGCACGAGTAGCCGAACTCGTTGTCGTACCAGACGTAGAGGATCGCGGTGTCACCCTCGACGATGGTGGCGTTGGCGTCGATGATCGAGGCCGCGCGCGAGCCGATGAAGTCGCTCGAGACCGCGTCGGTGGCGGCCGTGTAGTCGAGGTTGCGGCTCAACGGGCCCGCCAGGGATACCTGACGCAGGTAGGCCAGCACATCTTCCTTGGTCGTGTCCTGCTTCAGCTGCAGGTTCAAGATCGCGACCGAGACGTCCGGGGTGGGAACGCGGATGGAGTTGCCGGTGATCTTGGCCTTGAAGTCCGGCATCGCCTTGGCGACGGCCGAGGCGGCACCGGTCTCGGTGAGCACCAGGTTGAACGGCGCGGAGCGGCCGCGACGGTCGGCCTTGTGGTAGTTGTCCAGCAGGTTCTGGTCGTTGGTGAACGAGTGGACCGTCTCGACGTGTCCGCGGACGATCCCGAATTCGTCGTCCATGGCCTTGAGCGGCGGCACGATCGCGTTGGTCGTGCACGAGGCGCAGGAGAAGATCTGCTGCGACAGGTCCAGATCGCGGTGGTTGACGCCGTGCACGATGTTGGGCACGTCACCCTTGCCCGGCGCGGTGAGCACCACCTTCGCGATGCCGGGGCGCAAGTGCTGCTCCAGGCCGTCGCGGTCACGCCAGCGACCGGTGTTGTCGATCAGGATCGCGTTGTCGATGCCGTAGGCGGTGTAGTCGATCGTCGTCGGGTCATCGCTGTAGATGAACTTGATGACGTTGCCGTTCGCGGTGATCGTGTCGTTGTCGGTATCGACCTTGATCGTGCCGTTGAAGTGCCCGTGCACCGAGTCCCGGCGCAGCAGCGACGCCCGCTTGGCCAGGTCGTCGTCGCCACCCTTGCGCACCACCACCGCACGCAGGCTCAGCCCGTTACCCGACCCGGCCTTCTCGATCAGCAGCCGGGTGACCAGCCGCCCGATCCGCCCGAACCCGTAGAGCACCACATCGCGCGGCCCCTGCGACACGGCCTTGTTGTCGTCACTCACCTGCGCCAGCACCGCCGTGGTGTACTCCTGGACCGACAGCCCACGCGCATCCGCGTGATAGGCCATCACGAGCTGACCCAGATCGATCTTGCACGGCCCCAGATCCAACCGGCTGATCACCTGCAGAAATGGCAGCGTCTCGTCCACCGACAGCTCTTCGCCGCCGATCTGCCGCGCGAACCGATGCGTCCGCAGAATGCTGATCACCGACTTGTTCACCAGCGACCGACTGTGCAGCAGAATCGTCACACCCTTGCTGCGATACAGCGTCCCGATGATCGGAATCATCGCCTCAGCAGCAGCTTCCTGAGCGTTCCAGCGATCAAGTTGTTCGGTAGTCAACACACGTCCTCTGGGTTCATCGATATTTGCGCCGTATTGATGCTAGTGAGGTCCACAAATTCACCGATGACCACTCCCTCCTGGTGAGATCGGCGTCGCACCGAACCCGCCGCGCGCCGAGACGCCCGCCATCCGCATCCCTGCCCTACCCGGGTGACGTACGGTAAACAATTGAAGCAGTCGTTCAAGTTGTTTGGAGGTAGACCTCGATGCCGAACCCGTACGCCGCCCTGTTCAAAGCCCCTGGAGCCGTTGCCTTTTCCGCCGCGGGCTTCGTCGCCCGGATACCGCTGGCCATGATGGCGATCGGCATCATCACGATGATTTCGCAGCTGCGCGGCGAGTACGCGCTGGCCGGTGCCGTATCGGCGACCTTCACCGCGAGCACGGCCATCGTCGGACCGCAGGTTTCCCGGCTGGTCGACCGACTCGGGCAGGGTCGAGTGCTGCCTCCCGCGATGGGCCTCAGCGTGCTCGGCTCGGCCGCACTGCTGCTCAGCGCCCGCTACGACGCGCCCACCTGGACTTTGTTCGCCGCTGCCGCGCTGGCCGGGACCTTGCCGAACATGTCGGCCATGGTGCGAGCCCGCTGGTCATATGTGCACGCCGACTCCCCTCAGATGCACACG
This sequence comes from Nocardia sp. NPDC058519, assembly GCF_042719755.1. Classification (NCBI taxonomy): domain Bacteria; kingdom Bacillati; phylum Actinomycetota; class Actinomycetes; order Mycobacteriales; family Nocardiaceae; genus Nocardia; species Nocardia sp. NPDC058519. The sequence goes on from NZ_JBHXNK010000008.1 coordinate 93,742, forward strand.
GCGTTCTCGCTGGAATCGGTGGTCGACGAACTGACCTACGTCACCGGTCCAGCACTGGCGGTCGTCCTGTCGACGGCACTGTTCCCAGAGGCAGGGCCTTTGCTCGCGGTGATTCTGCTGATGGTGGGAGTGCTGCTTTTCGTCCCGCAGAAGCGGACTGAACCTGCCGTGCGAGCGGATGTTCCGGCTGACGAGAAGGCCTCGGCCATCAGGATCCCGGCGGTGCGAATGCTGGCATCGATCCTCGCGGCGGGCGGTGTGATCGTCGGTACCGTGGACGTGGTCAGCGTCGCCTTCGCCGAGCAACTCGGCACCCCCGCGAGCGCCGGGATAGTAGTGGCCGCCTATGCCGCCGGGTCGGCCCTGTCCGGGCTGGCCTTCGGGGCATACCGGCTGTCGATGCCGCTACCGCGACAGCTCGCCCTGGCCGTAGCGGGCACGATGCTGACAACTTTGCCGCTACTGCTGGTCGACGGGATCCCCGCGCTGGCGGTGGCGATGTTCGTTTCCGGCGCGTTCTTCGCACCGACGATGATCCTGATCATGCGGCTGGTCGAGCGCACCGTGCCCGCGGCCGCGCTCACCGAGGGCATGACCTGGGCGCTCACCGGACTCAGCGCGGGCATCGCGCTCGGCGCGCTGATCTCGGGCACGGTCGTCGACCGGTCGGGACAGGCCGCGGGCTTCGCCGTGGCGGTCGTGGCAGGCACCGTAGCCTTGACGGTGGCATTGTTGGCGAGAGCGCCGCTGGCGAGAGCCGCGCGCGAGGAGGTCGAGGTTGGGCGAGGCGAGCACTGACGGCCGCAAGCTCAAGGGCGAGCGGCGCAAGAAGGAGCTGATCGAGGCCACGCTTCGGGTGGTCGCCCGCGACGGCGTCGCAGGCGTCAGCCACCGCGCCGTCGCCAAGGAAGCGGGGCAGCCACCGACATCAGCCGCCTACCACTTCACGACGATCGACGACCTCCTCACCGCCGCCCTCACCTCCTGCATGGATCAGGATGCCGAACGGATCCGGCAGCTGACCGAGGCGAGCGGGGGCGGCGCGGAGGGGGTGCGGGCGCTGGCCGCGATGATGGTCGCGGCACTGGCCGACACCATGCACCTGCAGGCCGAGTTCGAGCTCTACCTGCTTGCCGCCTGCCGCCCCGAATTGCGAGACCCACCGCTACGCTGGCTGGGCGCGATCGAGCGCTTCGGCCGTCGATACACCGACGACGCGATACGTTTGCGCATTCTGTCGGGAACCGTCGACGGCATGCTGATCCAGGCCCTGGTCACCGGTGAACCGCCCAGCGCGGCGGAATGGGAAGCGGTCCTGACGACGATCTTGCTCCCCCGCTGACCAGGTCGTCGGCCATTGTGCCCGGCCTGCCAGGTCGAGGCCGACGGCGCGGTCAGGTTGCGGCAGTCCAGCGGATCAGGGCTGGTTTCACCCTCGCGCACAACGGGTTTCCGGTCGCATCGGTGAGGCCGAGCCGGGCCTCGAGTACTCCTGATTCCGTCGCGGCGGCCAGCACCTCGGCGGGCACGTCGGCGAGCATCAGTTTGGCCCGCCGGAACATGGTGACGGTTCCGGCGTCGTCGACGGTGCCCCAGCTGAGATAGAGGAACCGCTCCCCCGGCCTGCCCTGAATGTAGGGCCCGCGGATATCGGTGCCGTCGACGGTGCACTCCACAGTCCACGTGACAGCGTCCGCGTCGCCACGCTGCGGATCGAGCAGTTCCTGCGGACGATTCTTCCGCTGCACGCCTACGTGGATGTTCGAGTACGCCGTCTCGATCCCCGCCGGACGGCAGGACAGCCCGGGCAGTTGCGTCCCCACGATTCGGATGAGCATCCGACCATTCTCGTGCACCCGCTGATCGATGCCGTGCCTGCGCGCCCTCGACACCGCTCAGTCGTTCCTGGCCGGCACTCCATCGAGGACGACGACGCGAGTACCCGCGGCGAGCAGGCTGCTGGCGGTGAGACCACACATGGCGTGGAAGGCGTCGCTGAAGTGGGAAGGGCTGGCGAAACCGGCGTCCGAGGACGCTGTCGTCAAATCGGTGCCCTTCGCAACGGCACGGCCGACGCTGAGCATGCGAGCCCACATCCGGTATCGGCGGAAACTGGTGCCTGCGTGCGCGTTGAACAGGTGCAGGAAACGTGAGGTCGACAGATGGGCTTCGGCAGCCAGTTCGGCGGCCGAGTTCGGGCGGGCCGGGTGCGCTTGCAGCGTCGCCGCCGCGGCCACGATCCGGGGGTCGATGTTCGTCGCGCCGGGGCCGCACGCCAGGTCTACTGCCGCGACGGGATCGAACTCGGGCCGCGCGGCAAGACCGATCAGGTCAGCTTCCTCGCTGTGCGCCAGACCGATTCCCTGGTTGTGCGCGGTCATGCGATTCCAGCAGCTGGTTGCCTGCGGCGAGCTCGGATCGATGTAGCAGAACAGCATCCGCTCGCCGTTGCACACGACCCGATGGATCATCCGGGGCGGAATCAGCGCGGAACGCACAGTCTCCTCCCGGTCGCCCACGTGCAGGGTGAACGGCGCATCCAGCCCGACCGCCAGGCAATGCACGGTGCCGCAGTGCGCGTCGAGCCGCAGGGAAGGGCCTCGGTACACCGCGTGGCCCGGCCACAGCCACACCGTCGCCTGCGCGTGACAGCGCGTTTCTGGAAGTGCCGGACCGCCCATGATCGCCATGCTTGCACGACACCCAGAGGACGGAAAGAGCGGACCGAATATGCGATTCGAACACATCCCGCACGCGGTATCGGTTGATCCGACTGCGGCACTCGGCGATGCACGAACCATCCATCTGAGGCAAGGACCTGTTCGGATCTACGAGCGCGGTGCCGGACGGCCGCTCGTGTTCGTCCACGGTCTCTTCGTCAATGCCGCCGCGTGGCGCAAGGTCGTCCCGCTACTGGCCGACTCCTACCGCTGCATCACCGCCGACTGGCCCTTCGGCGGACACCACACGCCGATGTCGCCGGACGCGGACCTGACACCCACCGGCATTGCCGACACCATCGCCGACGTCATCGACCAGCTCGACCTGCACGACGCGACCTTGATCGGCAACGACGGCGGCGGAATGCTCTCGCAGCTGGTTGTCACCCGCCGGCCCCATCGGTTCGGCCGACTGATCCTGACACCGTGCGATGCCTACGAGAACTTTCCGCCACCACAGTTCAACTACCTGTGCCGGATCTCCCGAGTACCCGGTATCGAGCACCTTGCGGGCCGCGCCCTGCGCATCCCGGCGGTCCGTACCCGATGCGCCAGATCCTCGATCGGGTTCGCGGAGTTGACCAACAGTCCGATCGACACGAAGGTGCTCGACCACTACCTACACGGCGTCACTCACGACGCCGGTGTGCTGCGGGATTCGATCGAACTCCTTCGCGCCGTGGACAACCGCTACACCCTCGACGCGGCCGCCCGGTTCCCGACGATCGACCTGCCGGTCCTCATCGCCTGGGCCCCCGACGACCAGGTTTTCCCCTTCCACCACGCGGAACAACTCGCCGCGGACTTCCCGAACAGCCAACTGGCGGAAATCCCGAACTCGCGAACGTGGGTCGCCGAGGACCAGCCCGAACGTCTCGCGCACCTGATCCGCGAGTTCATCGATCCGGCAGCGGAAATGGGTCAGGGCTGACCGCTGACGACGGCGGTGACGGCGTCGAGGAAGGGCTGTCCGCCCATGGCGTAGCCGCCGGCGATCGCACCGAGGACCAGTCCGACGGGGCCGGTGACGATGCTGAGGAAGCCGAAGCCGAGGACGGTGCCGATGAGGCCACCGAGGATGCCACCGGCGACCACGCCGACCACGTTGCGGTTGATCTCGTTCGTCAGCTGGGACATGGGGCTGATGGTCTGGATCTCGCCGATCTCGGTGGCGCTCGCCTGCGGGGTGAGGACGAGGTGGCGACCGTTGTCGGAGATCGTTTGCGCCACTCGCATTGTCGCGCCGGAGATCTGGTAGCTGAGCGGGATGCGGGTGACGACGGCGCCCGCGTCGGAGGTGAGGGTGACCGCGGTGTTGTCCTCGGTGGTGGTGAAGGTGCCGCCGGTGACGGTGGTGGTCAGCACTCGGGAGAATTCGGTGAGAACGGCCTCGTAGTGCACCGACTGGTCGACCCCGGACGCGGTGGGCTGGGGGGTGGGTGCGACCGGCTGCGCGGCGGCAGCCCCCGCGGTGATCCAGACGGCGGTGCCGACCAGGAGCGCGGTGGCAGGGAAGTGACCGAATTTCATCAGGGATTTCCTTTACGCATGACGAAGACTGCGCGGCCGACCAACGTGCCGATGCGGGGCACGAAGCTTGGTGTCCGCCAGTGAGATCGGGCAGACACTAGCACCATTCTTCACCGGATTGTCATCCGTGCCGAATTGGGCGCTGGACCAAGTATTCGCTGTAAAAAGATGCAGATTCACAATTCGACACGATCGCGTGTCTCCGTGTAAGAACTGTCAGGCAAGTGGGATGTCGGTCGGGACGTCCAGCGGATGAGTGGGGACAACACAAATGGCGCGTCGGACGAACTTGGCCGTGGCCGGGGTATCGGTTGTGGCGGTGTTTGCCCTGGCCGGGAGCTTCTACGTCGCACTTTCCGTCGTCACCGGGTTCGGCGCGCGGGTGCCCGGACCCCCTGAAAATGATTCTGCCGCAAAAACTTCGCCGAGCGAGGTTTCAGCGACCCAGCCACTGGGAACTATTGTCGAGCTATCCGGCGGAGTCGCGTCCACACTGAGTAAGTCCGTGACCCGGATTCCCCGCGTGAATCTGAACGTCGGCGATTGCGTGGATTTGGGTGTGAGCTCGGCCGATATTCAGCAGGCCGCGTGTGGTAGCGCCAATTCCCACTACAAGGTGGCGGAATTGGCGTCGGCCGGCGGCCGCTGTCCGGGCGACGTCGACCGCTCACAACCCCGGACACTTCCGGGCGGCGTGGACGAGACCGTCTGCTTGGACATCGATTGGACAGTCGGCGGCTGCATCGATCTGGCCGGCGGTGCGGTCAAGCACGTGGAATGCGCTGCCGACGTGCCCGGCCGACTCCGCGTGCTCGAGATCCGGCACGACACCACCGACGTCAACATCTGCACGGCGGGCGACCGTGGTGTCGTCTACGACGAGCGCCGCTACGTGGTCTGCGTCAGCTCGCGCTGAGCAGACCGGTGTCGATCGAATGTGAGATAGCCCTCATTCGATCGTCAGGCGGCATGCTGTCAACCGGCGAGTGGCTCAGCGCAGACCGGGTGCCGGCGCGAAAGAATGGGCACCAGAAGTCGTTTCGGGAGGAAAGGCACCAGCGCGGCGGCCGCGCGGTTGGCCAGGCCCGGGACAGCGACCATGGCGCCCTTGGCCAGGCCGTTGATGCCGACACGGGCCACCACCTCCGGCGATTCCCACATCACGGACGGCAGTGCGCCATGTGCCTCCTCGGAAGTGAAGCCGGCCCGCTCGCCGAAACCGGTGTCGACCGGTCCGGGGCACAGCACGGTCGCGGTGACGCCGGTGCCGCGCAGTTCGCCGGACAGGCTCTGGGTGTAGGACAGCACGAACGCCTTGCTCGCGCCGTACCCGGCCTGGCCGGGTAGCGGCTGAAACGCGCCGGTGGAGGCGACATTGAGCACCGCTCCCGTGCCACGGGCCACCATCGCGGGCAGGAAGCGGGTGCACAGATCGACGACCGCCACGACATCGAGTTCGACCATCGCGATCTCGGCATCCGGGGTGGCCTTGTGCACGGGGCCGAGAGTCGAGATTCCGGCGCAGTTCACCAGGATCGAGGGCACGAGACCGAGCGCTTCGACGCGACCGAGCAGCGCGGCGCGGGCCTCGCGGTCGCCGAGGTCGGCGGCGAGAATATCGGCGCGCACACCGGTCGCGGTGATCTCGGCGGCCAGTTCGGCCAGCTTGTCGGCACTGCGCGCAACCAATGTGACCTGGTGTCCGCGCCCGGCCAGCTCGCGGGCAAGGGCCGCGCCGATGCCGGAGGACGCGCCGGTGACGATCGCGGTGCGGTCGGCGGCGGGAGAGGGAAGGCTCATGCGCCCCAGCCTAGGGTGACCGGCGGCACCTTGCGCAGAGTCGGATAACCGGCGGAGGCAGCCGGTCCGACAGCTCAGATCAGATTCAGTTGACGGAGGTCGGTGCTGTACTTGCGGTGTGGGTATGTCGGAACAGGCGCGACTCAGCCGTGCACGAGCGGGCTCAGGGCCTTTCCTGCCAGTTCGAGGATGCCCGGCTCGTGACCGTTGGCGACCATGTTCACGATGATGCCGTCGACCCCGTGATCCAGGATGCGGCGCTGGATCTGCTCCGCCACATCGTCGGGGGTGCCTGCGAACACACTGTCCGCCGAGATCACCACCACGACATCGCGCTGCATGAACTCCTGCGCCAGCTTGCGCGCCCGGTCGCCGTCCTCGTCGATGACGACGACGGCGCGGAAGCTGGTCTCCAGGGTCTGTGGGTCGCGCCCGGCCTCCTCGCAGCGCTGCCGCAGCGTGGCCAATTTCTGCGGCAATTCGGTGGTGTGGCAGAGGAGGTTCAGGTGGTCGGCGTACCGCGCGGCCAGGCCGAAGGTTTTTTTCTCACCGCTGCCACCGAGCAGGATCGGCAGGTCGTCGCGCACCTGCGGCTCGTTGATCGCGTTCTCGGCGCGGTACCACTTGCCGTGGAAGGTCGGCCGCTGCCCGCGCAGCATCGGCGAGATGATCTGCATGGCCTCGTCCAGCCGTTGGAACCGCTCGGTGAAGCTGCCGTATTCGAAGCCGTAGCCGATGTGCTCCTGCTCGAACCAGCCCGCGCCGATGCCGAGGGCCGCGCGGCCGCCGCTGATCACGTCCAGCGTCGTGACGATCTTGGCCAGCAGCGCCGGATTCCGGTACGTGTTGCAGGTCATCAGGGTGGCCAACTGGATTCGCTCGGTGACGGTGGCCAGCCCGGCCAGGGCGGTGTAGGCCTCCAGCATCCAGTCCTCCGGCTGCCCATAGACCTGATAGAAGTGGTCCATGAAGAGCACGGCATCGAATCCGGCCGCCTCCGCCTCCTGCGCCTGCGCGATGACCCGCGGGAACAATTCGCGCGGCGAGGCCGCGTAGCCGAAGTAGGGCATCTGGTATCCGAGACGAATGCTCATGCTCTACGACGCTACGGTCGTTTCCCTCGTCGACCGGGAGCGATAATCCATGGCAATCAACCGGGCGTCACACGGCAATGGCCCGGAAATCCGCGTGCGACCGCATCCAGGCCACGTAGGACACCGAGGGGAATCCCTGAGGCAAAGCTCCGGGTCGGGACCTGATGTGCCCGGTCCTCCCCCGACGAGACCATTGCAGGATGGAAACCGTTGGTAATCAGAACATTTCAGGAACCGGTCGACGGCGTGCCGGTATCGCCGCAATGGCAGCGGCCGTCACGGTCGCGTGCCTGCTCGGACTCCCGGCGGCAATCGCATCCGCGGACACCGCGGACAGCTGCCTGTGGGCCGGCACCCCGTACTCGCAGGGAGCCACCCTCGGCGCCGGTGGCTGGACCTTCACCTGCGGCCGATCGCTGACCGGAGACGCGCGCTGGGATCGCGGGGCGTCGGCGCATCGGACAGGCACGGTCGCCAATCCAGGCGCCGCAGGCGATCCCACCGGCAGCTTCAGCGCGGGGGCCGTTCAGCCGGGCACCAGCTACAACGACTACTGCGTGGGCGAGCAGCTCGTCAGCGGTCGTGAAGCCGTCTACGAAGCCGTGCCGGACGGCGACGGCCTGCGCTGGCGTCCAGCGGGTCCGATCACGCAGTGGCGTTTCGATCAGGGCGACGGCACTGCCCCGACCGCACGGTCCGTGACCGAGTGCCGGGCGGATCCTCAGAACTGAGCCCGACCGATGAGGCCGATCACGCAGGGATCGGCGGCTGGGCCAGGCACATTCGGGATGAAAGCCGGGCTCGACCGCGACACCGTGCCCGCCCGATGTCCCCCGGCACCGAATCTGAAATGAAAATGTGTCTGAAAATGCCGACGAAACCGACGGCGAGTGGCGAGAATTGGCCCCGACGGTTCGGCACGATTTCTGCGCCTGCGCACCGTCACGAATCTCCTTCGGCAACAGAGGAATTGGACGATGCACAGGTTGTCGAGATCCGCTGCGGCGACGTTGGTCGCCGCCGTCGTCGCGGTCGGGACTGCGGCGGTCGGCGTCGCGCGGGCGGAAACACCCGGCGCGCAGCCCTGCACCCCGTACACGGCAATTTTCGCGCCGGGGACCTGGGAGACCACGCCAGGAGCCGATCCCGGAGTTCCCGTCGGGATGCTCCGGCCCGTCGGCGATGGCCTGGAACGGCAATTCGGCCGTGACATCACGGTGCTCTACGTCCCCTATGCCGCAAGCGCTTTCGACCTGGGTCTGAGCTATGCGGAGTCCTTGAGCACCCTGGAATCCCGCTTGCACCGAATGATGCGTGGCCTGTGCAGTTCGACGCGGGTCATCCTCGCCGGCTACAGCCAGGGCGCGGACGGCATCGGCGATCTCGCCACCGAGATCGGCAATGGCGACGGTCCCATCGGTGCCGATCGAGTGGTCGGTGTCGGACTCCTGTCCGATCCGCATCGCGATCCGAATACCACACTCTCCCTGGGAAATACGCAGCCCGGCCACGGCATAGCCGGAACGCGAAGCCGGGATTTCGGTGCGTTGACCGAGCGGGTTCGCACCCTGTGTGCTGACGGCGACCTGTACTGCTCCCTCGATGCCGCCGCCTCCCCGTTCCTCGCCGTGTTGGGCAGGGTGCTGAGCGGTGATGCCGAATCGATCGCGAACGTCATCCCCGCCACGGTCGATCCCAGCAGCCTGATCGCTCAAGCCGTCACCATGGGCGCCGGCTGGACCGCCACCGCGGCGAACCTGCCTACCATTCTCGACAATCTCACCAGCCTCCCGGAGTTCATCGCGGCGGGTGACATTCGCGGTGCGCACCACGCTGCGCGTGCCCTCAACGTTGCCCTGTCACCGTTGGTCCAAGCCGCCGCCGGTGTAGACCGAGTCCTGGTCGCCCAGGTCATCCGCGCAGCCGCCGCCGTCGATTCCTCTGGTCGGACCGCAGGCGTCAGCGTCATCGCCGACGCCCTCCTGCACATCGATTTTCTGAGCATCGCCGACAGGGTCGGCCGAATTCAGGAGATCCTCTGGCGTGCAGTCGAATCCCTCGATCGCAACGACCCCGTCGCCGCCGCCGCCGACCTGGCGATCTTCGCCGCCACCGGCGCCGACCTCACCGGCTCCGTGCTCAGCCCCGTCGCCGCCGGCATCCGAGCCGACCTCCACGCAACCACCCGAACCCTGCTCAGCATCACCGACCCCGCCACCGTCGATGAGCTCGTCCAACTGGCCCGCCAAGGCGTGGACATAGCCAACTTCTACGCCTCCAACGCCCACATCGACTACGGCGACGACGTCGATATCCTCCTGAGCTACCTGAGCTCCCAGGTCGTTTCGTAGCCTTGGAAGCCGGGCCAGGGCTCGGCGAACACTCGCCGTTGCGTCGACTCGATCTGGGTCGAGCCGACGCAACGGCATTCAGATCAGCACGCCACTGCGTCTCCGACCGAGTTGTCGAGACGCACCCCTAGAACTCTCGACAACTCGCCGACACTGTCGGCACTGGGTGTCACCACATCGCGTTCCCAACGGCTGATCTGGTTTCCGTCCGCGATTCCGATCCAGTCGGCCAACTCCGCCTGGGTGAATCCGGAGGCCATCCTCGCCGCTCGAATAGCTTTGCCGATCCTCGTGGACATGGTCTCCCCTCTCTCTAGATGCCATCGGCACGGACTGCATCGGCGCGGGTGCCCGTCGGCGAACACTCGTACCCCTGATGCGGTCTCGCACAGCCACATTCGAAAGATATCGGTGAATCGGCCTTCGAAGGAGGCTGTGACTGCACGGCAACTGACTGTGCACGCACAAACTTCCGCGCCGCCGGGCGCGGAATTCCCGGCTACTTCGGTGGGTTGTCCGCATCGGTGGCGCCGCGGCGCCAGTCACGTGGCGTCATGCCGAATGCTTCGCGGAATCGCCGGGTGAAGTGGGCGGCGTCGCGGAAACCCACAGCACTGGCCACAGCCGCGACGGACCGGTGCGCGTAGCCTCTGTCGATCAGCATGTCGCGGGCACGGACCAGGCGTTGTTCGATGATCCACTGCTCGAGGCTGATTCCCGACTGTGCGCATACCTTGTACAGGTGCCGAACGGAGATGTTGTTCGCGGCGGCGATATCGGGCATCTTCAAGGTCGAATCGGACAGGTGTGTGCGCACATACCCGAGGATCTGCTCGATCAGCAGTTGCTCCGGGATGGCGGCGCCGTCACCCGGACCGCGGCCTGCCGCCGAGATCAGTAGCGCCCGAACCATTTCCAAACACGACTCGCCCACAGCGGCGGCGGCCGGATCGGCTTCGAGCTGGTCGGCGATCGCGACGAGATGCTGGATCTGCGCCGTGACCATCGGGTACAGCGGCGATGCCGCCAGCCGCCCGTGAGCCGCGACGACCGTTTCCGCGGAAATGCCGAGGCGCTCCCTTGACAGCTGCAGGCACAGCGTTCCCCCGAGACCGTGCCAGCCGGAGGCGAACGTGGTGGCCAGGTCGATCACTTCGCAGGCGCCGGGCTCGATCAGCGTTTGCGCACCGAATTGTTCGTGCCTGCGCACCTGCCCGTTCTGAACGGTCACCGTCAGGGTGTCGCTGGGCGTGATTCGCTCGTGCCGACGTGTTCGGCAGACCTGGTGACCCGATACCTCCGAGCGAGTGAGCGCGATCGGACCCAGCATCCAGGCCTGGTGCCGGCTGACCACTTCGGCCGGTGAATCCCACATCTGCAGGTTCGCCCCGATATCGGCTTCCTGCAGGATTGCGGTGACCGCCTCCCGGCGGTCCGCCGGCGTGAAGTAGTCGGAGTCGATCAGCACTGCCATCGGTGATCTCCACTTCGGATCTCGCCGGCGGTGGAGTCCCTCCCGTCGCCGGCCGTTGCGCGTTTCGGGTGGTGGCAACTCGGGCAAAGGTGATTGCATGGCCTGTAGTCGGCGATGCTATCGCGACGCGGCGCGCCCGGAGCCGGATTCGGCAGGGTTGCCGCACCGACTTCACCGACCTGCGGTGGCGTGTTCCCTTGCCGCGGTGGGCCGTAACGCCAGGATTCGACGTTCGGCAGGTGTCGCCATCGCAGCCCACTCCGGCCGCAGAGCCGCATAGGTGCACACGTCGCGCCACCGACCCTGGGTCCGGTACAGCTGCCGCAGCCGCGCCTCCGGCGTCAAGCCCACTCCCGACATCACCGTGTCCATCACCGGATGATCGTGGCGGTGCCCCGCCCATACCCGGTGAATCCCGAGCGGGCCGAAGGCGAATGCCGCCATGAGCCGCCCCGCCTCGATTCCACCCGCACGCAGCGCCCCTTCCGGAACCACGACCAGACCGCCGATCATCGCGCTGCTGCCGAAATCCTCTACCAGCAGGCCGATGGTGCCGACCATGGTGTCCTCACCCGGCGCCGTGATCGCCAGCGTGTACTTGCGCCGCGGACTCTCGCCGCGGGACCGCAGGGCGGCGTCGAACGACGCCGCGGCTGCCCGGACGCCCATGCTGTCGGTGCCCATATATCGGGTCAGGTGCGGGTCGGTGAAAATCCGCTGATAGACGCCCAGATCACCGGCACGGAGATCCCGCAACCGCAGCCGCGTGCCGACCAGTTCCACATTGCACACGTCGATCGTCAACGGACTTCTTCCATCGCCCGCACGAATGCCGGAGCAACCCGTGGATCTATCGCGGGTATGAGCTCGTCGAGGTCGACATAGGTTCGCCCCGACGGGATCAGCTCGCCGAGCAGGATCCGGCGAGCCGTGTCCGCCACCAAGGCGCCGCCGAGCATCACCCCGGACGCGAGTTGAGGCCAGCTGGACAGGCTCCGGCCGACCTCACCGACAGCGTCGCGCATCGCCGGACTCAGCCGCGGCTCATCGACCACTGCCAGCAGAAACGACAGCAGCTCCCCCCGGTTCATCCTCGCGACATCGGACGAGGTCGACCCGCCGCCGCGGCCGTGGAACAGCGGGCGATGGGGTTCGTGATCGAAACGCTCCACATCCAGCAAGCCGCGATCGTTGGCGTCCATCAGTACCGGGATCCCCCGGCGCCGCGCGCACTCACGGGCAGCGACTTTCGCCCACACCGTGTCGCATTCCTCCACCAACAGATCCAGCGGCCGGGTGCCGCCCACTCCATCGAAGAACGGCCCGATCGACTCCTCGGTCAACCCGTCCATGAACACCTCGATGTCGAGATAGGGGTCGATCTCGAACATCTGACGCGCCGCAAGCACAGCCTTGGAAACCCCGAGATCACCCACCCCTGCCCGCAACCGGTTCAGATTCGACAGCCCGACGGTGTCGAAGTCGGCCAATCGGAACGATCCGCCGACCCCTTCCATCGCCAGCGTCACAGCCGCGCTGTTACCCACCGACAGCCCGATCACACCGATCCGCCGATCGCGCAGGTCTCGCTGCTGCACCCGGTCGATCTTGTTGCGATTCCGATCGGTCCGCACCCGCTGGAAACCCTCGCGCGCCAGCACATGCACCAACCGGCCGTTCCACGGATAGAACACCCATGTTCCCCACCGCCACAACGGAGTCCCGCCACAGATCCGGCGACGGGACGCTGCCAGCGAGCCCGTCGAATGCGCGACAGCAGGGTCCTCGCAGCGGATCAGTTCGTCGAGCTGATCTTCGATCGTGTCGTGCACCGCACTCACAGAACTCGACTCTGCGAGCGCTTCCAGTTCACGCAGTCCTTCCGGGCTCGACGCATCGAGCAGCACTGGACGGAAATGCGATGTCGCAGCGCCGGGCGTGAGTATCGTCGGACGCGGAACCGAGCGATGCAGAACCATGTGTGCACAAACCTCCGACACTCATGAGGCGAACGGACACCCGCTCGTCCCTGTCGACCAGGACGCGCAAAGGATACATACAGCACACCCTCAGCAAACCAACCTTCGGTCCACCGGCATGGCGCGGCAATACCTGAGCCAAACTGGGACTATGACCAATCGATTCGGCGCGAAAGGCGTCCCGCTCCATCACCTTTCCTCAGTATCGCAATAATTCCGCAAGCATCGATTCCAGCGCACCTGAGGACGTACTTCCACCGGCGTGGTACAGAACAGTTCGACTGCACGACAAGGTCGAGTCGGACAACTCCGGCACCGCCGGCCAGGTTCGCACCTTGTTCGCAAGGGGTCCGTGTCACCAGCCTCGCTGTCGCCATTCGCCCAGATGGGGACGTTCGACGCCAAGGGTAGTGTCGCCGCCGTGACCTGGATATACCGCTGTGTCGTCGGTGTAGCGGTCGAACAACTTTGTCGTGACATCGCTGTAGAGCGAGTCGAAGTCCTCGGGCGTGCCGGTTTTACCGATACCACCGGGAAACAGGCTGTCGCCGGTGAACAGATGTGTCCGGCCCGCACCGTCGGTCAGCGCGATCGTGACCGAGCCCGGCGTGTGGCCACGTAGGTGAATCACGGTGAGTTTCAGGTCACCGATGACGATCGTGTCGTTGTCCGCGAGCAGTCGATCCGGAGTAACAGGCAGGGGTCCTGCGTCGAGTTCATGTGCCGCAGTGGGGATTCCGAGCCCGGCCACCTCAGGCAATGCCCACCAATGATCGATGTGCTGGTGTGTGGTGACGATGAGCTGCACCTGTCCCGGAGCTTCCTGCTCGATGAGCTCGACAAGCCGACTCGCCTCGTTGGCGGCGTCGACGAGCAGCGCCGCACCGGTTGCGGAGTCCTGCACGAGGTAGACGTTGTTGTCGCCTCCGCCCACCGACATTTTGACGATTCGGGCACCAGGGACGTTGCGTTGCTGCGGATTCGACCCCGGCGAGACGTCGCCGGTATAGGGGGTATCTATCGTGATCACGGCCCGATGGTAGCGGGGGACAGTCCACGTACGCCGCCACCAGAGGCCGGTCCTGTAGGTTGAGAAAGTCTTCATTGTGCTCGACTTCGGAGGATGTTGCTCGAATGGCGTCGTTCACGGAAACGGACATCAGTGCGACCGCGGTCGCCGTAGCGCACTTTCGGGCGCTGGAGAGCAGCCGAGACGACGCACTGTTCTGTGATGAGTTCGCCTCGTTGTTCGTGGATGCTTCCGGGCTGCCGGTGAGTGGCATCGGCCTCTCTGAAGTGACCTCGAACCGGGTCTACTTGTCCGTTGCGGTACGCACGCACTGGCTCGACGCCGGGGTAGTCGATGCGGCGTCCGCGGGATGTCGGCAGGTGGTACTGCTCGGGGCCGGACTCGATGCGCGCGCTGTCCGACTCGACGTTCCGGCACAGACTCGGTTTTTCGAGATCGACCTGCCGAACGTGCTGGCATTCAAACGTTCGGTGTTGGCCGCGAACCGTGCGGAGCCGCGCTGCGAATACATAGACGTGGCAGCTGATCTCACTGCAGGCGACTGGCCGACCCGGCTGATCGATGCGGGATTCGATCCTGCGCAGCCGACTGTATGGGTCGCCGAGGGCATTCTGATCTATTTCGACTCCTCGACCAACGACCGGATCCTCGACGCTGTCTCCGAGGTATCGGCGGCCGGAAGCCGGTTGTTGTGCGGACATTTCGGTGCAGGGTCGCTCACCGAAGCACAAACCAGGGAGATGACCCGGCGCACCAGTTCGGCAGGGTATGGATTCCAATCCTGGGTTGCCGATCCGAAAGCGTGGCTGGCGGAGTGGGGTTGGGACGTCACCGCGACGACAATCAAGGCGCACGGTGCGACTCTCGGCCGTGACCTGCCCTACGAGGAGACCCCGGGTCGCGAGATCGCGTGGCTGGTGGCGGCCGCGCGTCGCTCGGAGTGCGCGTGATCGGCCAACTCGATCTGTAGTCGGTAGGCGGCCTCTGGCGATCGTGCCGCCGCCCAACAGGCTCGCCGGGTGGTACCGAACGCCAAACCGGGGTCGAGCACGACATCGGGGTTCATGGTGCGGGCTCGCACCCAGATGTCGCCGTTGTGGCGCAGCAGCCGATATCGGCGGAGCCGGTCTTTGAGCAGGTAGGCCGCGTAAATTCCCGCGGCCGAACCGGCGGCGGCGATGGCGGCGAGCCCGAGTGCGATGGAGATGAACTCGGCGTTGCGGTACCAGAAGCCATCCGAATGTCGCTGCTGAAGAACGAGATTCAGGATCTTGAACACACAGTAGGTCAGACCGAGAGTGCAGGCGACGACGATGAATCCCAGGGCTGCCGCGAACGGCCCGCGTCGCACCCAGGTCAGCTCACGCACCGCATACACAGCACTGACGACGACTGCGCTGGCCAGCGGCCCGAGATACGCGATCCAATACATCACCACCGGGCCTGTGACCGGGAAATCGTTGCTCATGTACTCGGTCGGTGTGTCGGCCATCGGGGTCGACAGGAAGGTGACCACCATAGCGACGACGATGGCGACGGCACTGGCGGCCTGCGCTCCGATCGGCAGGTCACGGCCGGTGATGTAAGAGACCAACGTCAGCAGAGGAATCGCGGCCAGCGCACCGAAGGTCATGCCCGCCAAGGACATCACGTTCGCAACGCCGGTCCAATCCTGCAGGATCGGGTTGATCACGTTGTCGGTGATGTGGCGGATGCGGCAGGCCTTCGCCAGACCGAGGGCGAGCAGGAGCTGAGTCAGTGGATTCGCGAGTCCGGTCCCGGCGCCCGAGCGCTGACCGCCGTGGGAGTCGGATCTGATGCGGTGCAGTGCAAGCACAAGCAACATAACGGGAATGATTGCGGTGACGGCGATGTTCACATCGACCACCCGAACACCACGGCCGCGCGTTCGAGCATTCGGCGCTGGCGGGGACTGAGTTCCCGATCCGGTAGCAGTGGGCGGCTGAGTTCATCGGCCGCCTGCATCAGCAGCGTTGCGAACCATTCTGCTTGCCGTTCGACAGGAGCGTCGAAATTGCTACGCAGGCAGGCTTGCTGGTCGATCAGCCGTTGAATGACAGTCGCCGGGATAGACGGCGTGGTACGAGAGTAGTACTGGAGCCGCTGATCGTCGGAGACATCGTGGCCGAGGACGATGTGCCCGAGCTCATGAGCGATGATCCCGTCCCGCTCGATCGCGGTCACCTCGGACCGATGACGGATGAGGTCCTTCTCTGGCAGTGGGATCCAGATGCCGGAGAAGTCGACAGCCTCGTATTCACCGAGCCCCTCGACGATTTCGATCGGCCGGGCTCGCTGCAGGCTCAATTCCTCCACGAACCGATGCATCGACCAAGGTCGCCGCAACGTCAGTTCTCCGAGAGCCCGTTCCGCGACAACACGATCCTGGTCGACGGCACCGCTAGTCGAGGGAGCCAAGGTAATTCGTCAACTCTTGTACAGCGTCGTCGCCCAGCTGATCCGAACCGGCACGAAGAGCGAGGAAGGGAATCCGCTTGTCGCGCTGCATGATCAACAGCCCGAGCTGATGGTAGGGAGCGTAATACCGGTCGGGGTCGCTCGACAGAAAACCACTTGGCATATCGAAGTACCGGGCCAGCTCAGCGAGCATGTCATCGGCCGGCTGTTGAGCGCCGGGCAGGCGCAGCACTTCGATGTCCTTCGTCGGCACCGCGCGTCCCAGAACCTCCGACAGCGCTTGCGCCACAGCCGATGCAGACACTTCGATGCCGTCTCCATCGATGACCGTAGCGAACAGTGCGTTCACCCGCTTCTCCAACGGTACGACTCGGCTGTGCTCGTTCAACGACCTTCTCCCTCGGTCAGGCGTATCCGCTCCAGCTTAGACCGCCATCGCCTGGTGAACCTCTCCACTCGAGCGGAGTCGAGATCGACAGCTTTGGCTGCGAGCCAACGCCGATACTGTTGGTCTTCGCGTTCGCCCCCCGTGGCGGTCGGCGGCGCCGCGAGTAGTGCGCCGATAAGCCTTTCAATACCCCTCGGGAGTTCTCTACCGGGTCCGCCCGCCCGCTCGAGCACCTCAGTTGCCTGGGCGGCGGCGAGCCTGCCGACCGCAACGCCCAGCTGCTCCTTCACCGCCCGCGCGGCATGTTGAGCGGGCTCGGGAAGATCCGAGCGGTCACACAATTGAAAGCACACGTCGGCAGCGGCGACAAGGCTGTCCACGACGTCGATATCGACCTCGACCAGACGGAAGCCCAGCGGATCACTCTCGAAGCCAGTGGGACCACGAGAGCTCGTAGCACCGGTCGGCATGGATTCACCCACCGCTGCTGGATCACCACCGTGCAGTGTCGCCCTGGCACTGCCCTGCACCCACCCGAGCCCCGCATCGAGCAGCTTCAAGGTCCTAGGGCTCGGTGGAGCCGTGTCATCTCCCGGGTGTTCGACACGAGCCAGGGTCGCGACAGAGGGCCCGCCCGCAGCGTGGACCTCCTTGCGAGACAGCCCGAGCTCGCTGCGTCGCTCGGCGACGATCTCGCCGAAGCGCCCCTGCCGATCTCGAGTCACCACAGTCGGAACCTTATGCCAACCCACACTCACCGAACCACCTTCCTGCATGCCCTCGGGCGCCGACGACTCCATGGACGACTCACACAGCCGTCGGCTATGCTCACACGGTGACAATCTCGACACTACTGAACACTCATGATATTCCGGTGAGTCTTCCATGGCATATGGATGCCACAATGCTGCCTACCGCGGACTGAGATGCGGTCGACTGTCGAGACCGATCGTCGGTGAGCCCGTCAGGAACCACGCAGGCCAGGGATATCCGGACAGCTCATGACGACGAGATCCAATCTGGATAGTGGCGTGGAGGGGGCGCCATTACTTGCCCGCGATCGGCACAGTGCATCGTGTCGATCGCGCGCGTAGCCGCTCCGGTCAACGACGACCGGGGCGGCTACGCAGCCCATTCATTTCACCTGAGGCGGCGTGACGCAGAGTCTCGATCGAGGAAATACCTCGTCGAGTTCACAGATCCCGAGCACGCCTCCGTTTTCGATTCGTCCGGGACCGAGCTCTACAACCTCGAACGTTTCTGACCGGAAGGAACGGACCGCGGCGGCGCGAAACGGCGATACGCGCCGCCGCACCGATACATTCATCACCGCCGGTCTCTGGATTCACCCGTCCAGCGGTTGGATTCCTCGCCGAAAAACCGCGGTGGAACAAGGTTTCAGGCCCCATTCCGTACTTTCAGGTGCTCGAACGAGCGTTTCGATGCAATTTCGGGTTCGATCCAACGGTTGAAATAAGTGGTCAGCGAGGTCGACACTGGAAGCGAGGACGTCGAGACACCGACACGTGAACGTAGCATATTTTCGGGTCGATCCCGGGCGAACAGGGTCACGGAGGACTGCACTGTGAGCGTCGTCGCGAATGGAATCGAACTCTCTACCCGCGCCGTTGAAAAACCGGTTGTGAGGTCTCGCTCACGCCTCCAGTGCGGGATCCGGTGATCCGATGTCCCGCATCTTCTTGAGCCATTCGAGCAAAGACAGTCGCCAAGCCATTGCGTTGAAGTCGTGGTTGGTGCAGCAGGATCCACCCTTGGCGAATGAGATCTTCCTGGATCTGGACCGGCACGCGGGTATTCTTCCGGGCTTGAAATGGAAGGACGCGTTGCGGCAGGCGAATGCGCGGTGCGAGGCGGTGATCTGCCTACTGTCCACGAACTGGGAATCCTCCGCTGAGTGCAAGACCGAGTACCGGACCGCCGAGACATTGAACAAGCATATTTTCTGCGCACGCTTGGAACCCTCGACGAGTGCGGAAATAACCCGCGAGTGGGAATGGGTCGATCTATTCGGTGACGGTCCCAGGACCGAGATCGATATCGCGGACGGAACCGGAAATCCGGTCTTCTTCCTATCCGAAGGCTTGTATCGGTTGCGAGATGGGATAGTCGGGGCCGGAATCGGCGCCGAATCCTTCGTGTGGCCGCCCCCGAAAGACCCGAATCGGGCGCCGTACCGGGGGTGGGAGCCGTTGGAGGAAGTCGATGCCGCGGTGTTCTTCGGCCGCGACGCCCAGATCATCCGTGGGCTCGACGGTTTACGCAGGATGCGTAAATCAGCCGTTGAGACGTTGTTCGTCGTTCTCGGACCATCAGGTTCTGGAAAGTCGTCGTTCCTGCGCGCGGGGCTGCTGCCTCGGCTGCGCCGTGACGACCGCAATTTCCTGGTCCTCGACATTGTTCGTCCGGAACGAAACGTCCTCACGGGTGAGAGTGGCCTCGCTCACTCGATCCACGCCCTCCGGGCAAAAATGGGTCTGAAAGAGCCGGATCTCGGTGAAATCAAGGAAGTATGCCTCGGCGGTGCCAGGCATGTTCGTGACCTGTTGCAAGAAGTGCAGCAGACCGCAACCTCGGCGCTACTCGACCGGCCGGGAGAGCAAAAGGTACCCACCTTGGTCCTGCCAGTCGATCAGGCCGAGGAATTGTTCGGCCCGGACGCCGGATCACAGGCCACGCGTTTCCTCGACATGGTCGGCCGACACGCACGCACCGACAGCGCACACCGATTGCCATTGATCGTGACGGTCACCATTCGCACCGACCGCTACCAGGCTTTGCAGACCGCTCCCGAGCTGAACGGGGTCGAAAGTGTGGTGTTCGACGATCTCCGGCCGATGCCGCGCACCCAGTTCAAGGAGGTCATCACCGGACCGGCCACACGCGCCACCGAAGGAGGGCGACCCCTCTGGATCGAACCACCGCTGGTCGAACAATTGTTGGCCGACTGCACCGACGGGGCCGATACGCTGCCGCTGTTGTCACTGACCCTTGCCCGGCTCTACGAAGAGTACGGCGGTGACGGCCAGGTCGACCTTGCCGAGTACCGGTCGATGGGCGAGATGCGCAACGTCGTCGAGACCGAGATCGACAACCTGTTGTCCAGCGACGGTACGCAACGACATGCGCAGCTCGACCAGCTACGTGCCGCGTTCGTTCCCTGGCTGGTGAGCATCGACCCGGACAATGATCAGCCCATGCGTCGCATCGCCCGGTGGGACGACCTGCCGGCCGACAGCAAGCCTCTGCTCCACAAGCTCGTGGACAAACGGTTCCTGGTTCGAGACACACGTGACGGCACTGATGTCGTCGAGGTTGCGATGGAAAGCCTGTTGCGCCAGTGGGACGAGCTCAAAGGGTGGTTGGACGAGGAGCGCGAGAACCTGAAGGATGCCGAGGCTCTCGAACGCAGCGCTGCCGAATGGGAGAAGAGTCACCGCAACGAGGCCTG
The DNA here is from genome assembly GCF_042719755.1 of Nocardia sp. NPDC058519. Taxonomy (NCBI): domain Bacteria; kingdom Bacillati; phylum Actinomycetota; class Actinomycetes; order Mycobacteriales; family Nocardiaceae; genus Nocardia; species Nocardia sp. NPDC058519. The sequence goes on from NZ_JBHXNK010000008.1 coordinate 114,016, forward strand.
GCTGCTGGATGGCGAGCGAATCAGCAAAGCGGAGACTCTCGTCGCGCAGCCCGGTTTCCGGCACCGGCTGGCGGGGGCACACGAATTCGTCGATGTTTCCAGGCAGCGGCAGAACCGACGAATGGAGGAGGAGGAGCAGCGTCAAGAGTCTGTGCTGCACCGGACGAAAGTCATTCGCACAGCTTCGGCTGCCGCACTGGTGATGGCTCTGGTCGCGGTATCCACCATCTTCCTGCTCCACCAGCGCTACCAGGAAGCGACCGCCTGGCGACTTGTATCGGAAGCCGAGCAGATACTAGCGGGAGGACGACCTGGTGGCGACGTTCGCGCACTTCAGCAGGTGCTCGCCGCGCACGAACTCAGAGCGACAGCAGACGACGCATTTGCGCAGGTGCAACGCGACGTACTCAAGATTATGGAGAATCCGTTCGATGCGGACGGCCAGGTCGTGCGCGTGCTGAGCCTGGCAACTCATGGTGAACGGATCGCATCGGGCAACGACGACGGCTCTGTGCGGATATATGACCTCGACACCGGTGAATTAAGAGATACGTGGCAAGTTAGCAGAAAACCGGCGTGGAGCGTCGCATTCAGTCCCGACGGTAAGTGGCTTGCTGCAACTGGCGAGGAAGCGACCATGAAATTGTTGGACGCGAACACGGGGGTCGTCAAGCATACAATGGAACACAACAATAATCATCCGGTACACACTATAGCGTTCAGCCCCAACAGCCAGAGGATCGTGACCGGTAGCGAGGACGGCACTGTGCGACTGTGGGGAGTGGACGGGCTCGAGGAATCCGTCAAACTAGAAGGTCACCTCGAAGGAAAAGTCGTTCGAGGTGCGGTATTCAATAGCAGTGGCGATCTGATCGTATCCGGCGGCGACGACGGCTCCGTGAAGTTATGGGATGCGAGCGATGGGCACGAGATCGCCACGAAAAAGATATCCGAGGCACCTAAGGCGACCAGTGTCGCGTTCAGTCCAGACGGTGATCGCATAGCTGCTGGAGATGTGGGTGGCACTATTCAAATCTTGGGCGGACGTGATCTTCGACCGCTGAGTGACGCAGTGCCTGCGCACCCGACCGCCTCCGTGAACAGTGTCGCGTTCAGCCCGGACGGTACTCGTCTCGTCTCCGGCAGCACGGACAACACGATCCGCAGCTGGGACGCCTCCACCCTGGAACCGATCCGTGATCCGTTGACAGGTCACCACGGCGAGGTTTTCAGTGTCGCATTCAGTGACAATGCCGAAATAGTGTCCGGCAGTGCCGACGGTTCTGTGCGCAAGTGGGACGCCATCGCCGGACTACCTATACCGACTGGTCAGGAAGAAGTTCACGCCGTTGCTTTCAGTCGCGACGGCCGACAGATAGCCTCGGGTGGCGATGACGGCACCGTACGGCTGTGGGACGCAGACACCGTAAAACCGTTCGAACAGCAGCTTGGCACCGCCTCGGAGAGGGGCCAGAACACGGTGCGCAGTGTCGCTTTCGATCCGAAGAATGACCGGCTCGTCGCAGGCTGGAAAGATGGTTCGATCCGATTGTGGAACTGGAGCTCCGGCGAAGAAAGCGAGTTACCCAAAGTTAGTCCCGGGGATTCGCCCAGCGTCAACAGTGTTGCGTTCAGCCCTGACGGTTCCCGAATAGCCGCGGGTTTGAACAACGGCTTCGTGGCATTGTGGGACGCGCACTCGCTGAAACCGATCGGTGCAAAAAATGCCGACAGTACGGTATATTCCGTTGCGTTCAGCCAGGACGGCAATCGGGTCGTGTCCGGCAATCACGACGGCTGGGTTCAATTGTGGAATACCGAGCCGTTCGACCGTTTCACCCCGGCCAAGGACCCACTCGGCCGTAAGGGCTGGCCGGTGTACAGCGTGAGCTTCAGCCCCGATGGGCGAACCATTGCAGCGAGTAGTAACGACGGAAGCGTGCGGGTATGGGAGGTGAAGACAGGCAAAAAGGTCGGAGATATGAGCGCTGATCAGAATCATGTATTGAGCGTCGCATTTGCGCACGATAAACCGTGGATTGCGTCGAGCACGAACACCGGAAGAGTGCACTTGTGGGACGCCGGTACATACAAGCCCGTCGGTATGCCCATGACGGGGAAACAGGTATTCGTGCGGGGAGTGGCGTTCAGCCCCGACGACAATCAGATACTCACCGGAAGCTCGGACGGCAACTTGCACCTTTGGCCCGCGCCACAAGAATTGACTGAAGCCCTCTGCAGCAAGCTCACCAGCAACATGAGCCACAAGCAATGGGACGACTGGGTCTCGCCCTATATCGGATATCGCGAGATCTGCCCCGGACTGCCGGTTCCGCCCAATGATTAGGACCGAAACAATGTGAGGACCAGTACCCCGGAACGTCATGCTCATCAGTCCTAGGACCATATTGCACGAAAATGGCTGGCCGACATGAAAACTACGCCTGACCAGCCATTATGCGCATCTTGGCGGCCATCGCGCCCTCGACAGCAGCATCGAGGTCGGCGAACACGACGAACGGCGCGTTGCCGCCGAGTTCCATCGAGGTGCGCAGCGCCAGGGCGGCCGCACGGGCGAGCAGGTGTTTGCCCACTGAAGTGGAGCCGGTGAAGGTCAGCTTGCGCAGCCGCGGGTCGGTCAGCATCCTCGACCATTGCTCGAATCGGAGCGATACCCTTGAGCAAGGGAGTCTTGATGGAAGGAGCTGACGTGGGGCAACTTAGCCGCATCGCGTGTAGCCGCTCTGTGATCGCCCGAGGCTGATCTCGAGCTACCGATGTCCGAGCCGATCGACCTGGTCGATTCAGCCGAACGAACCCGCACCACGCTCGCCAGTGCCGTGGCGCTGCTCTCGCAGGCTTGGGCGTCCGGTTCTCCACCCGACCTCTCGGCGCTGCTACCCGCGGAACCGGCGGCGCGGCGCACCGTCCTGATCGAACTGATCAAAATCGACCTCGAATACCGCTGGCTTCGGTATCACTTTCCCAAACGACTGATCGAATACCGCGCGGAATTCGCCGAGCTGCGCGACGGTCCGCTGCCCGCCGAGCTCGTCTACGAGGAATTCCATGCCGTGCGCCGCGGATCGGGGGCAACCGATGCGGCTCCCACCGCCGATGCGATGACCGCGGCGGCGACCGGCCCCGAGCCCACGAGCGACTACCACAGCACGATCATCGCTCGTCCCGGCGCGCAGGTTCTACTCGACACCATCGATGTGGGCGACCACGTCGACGACTTCGACCTCCTGATGAGGATCGGCGCCGGCGCCTTCGCCCAGGTCTATCTCGCTCGGCAACAATCGATGCAGCGACTCGTCGCGGTCAAGATCTCCCACAACCACGGCATCGAGCCGCAGACTCTCGCCCAGCTGGACCACGAATACATCGTGCGCATCTTCGACCAGCGGCTCATCGCCGATGGCCAGCTGAAGCTGCTCTACATGCAGTACCTGCCCGGCGGGACGCTGCTCGACGTGCTGCGGTTGCGGCGCTCGACGCCGTCGGAACGCCACAGTGGGCAACTGCTGCTCGACGCCGTCGACGAGGTACTCGCCGAGAAGGGCGAGGTCCGGCCTACCGAATCGGCGATCCGGACCAGGACCGCGGCACTGACCTGGCCGGAGACCGTCGCCTGGCTGGGTCGCCGACTCGCGGACGCGCTGCAGCACGCGTCCGAGCGAGAGGTGCTGCATCGAGATATCAAACCCGCGAATGTACTGCTGAGCGCCGAGGGAGTGCCGAAGTTGGCCGACTTCAACGTCAGCTTCAGCCAACGCGTCAAGGGCACCAGCCCCCTGGCCTACTTCGGCGGATCCCTGGCGTACATGTCGCCAGAACAGCTCGAAGCCTGCCATCCGGACCTGCCCGCGACCGCTCTCGATCTCGATACTCGCAGCGACATCTTCGCGCTGGCCGTCATGCTGTGGGAATTGCTCACAGGGCGGCGGCCCTTCCCCGACGAGACGTCCGCGGGCGAGTCGGAGACGTCGCTGGCCCGCATGCTCGAATTACGGCGCAGGCCGGTAGAGGCGGCATTCCTGTCGGAGCTTCCGTCGGATTGCCCCATGGCGCTGCGCCGCGTGCTCCTGAAATGCCTGTCGCCCGACCGCGAGGACCGCTATTCGTCCGGTTCGGAATTGGCCCAGCAGTTCGACCTGTGCCTCGAGAAGAGGGCCCGCGACCTCGTCGATCCGCCGCCGGACAGTTGGCGAACGCGACTGTCGCGATGGCCCACCCTCGTCCTCTGGCTGTCATCGATGGTCGGTGTCGGCCTGGCTACGGTGTACCTGGCTGTGCACGCCCAGGAACTGATCAGGGAGCGCCTCCCCGCTGCCACGAACGCGCAGATCAACAGGGGCGTGATGGTGTGCATCCTCTGTGGCTTTCTGCTGGCCATCGTCATATACGTCTACATTTCACGTGATCAGCTGGCGGTTCTTCGCGGCTTGCGCAAGGGCAGACGCTACGAAGAGGCAAGGCTCGCGCGAGTGCGGTCCCGGACACTGCTGTGGGGCGACCTCTGTGCGCTCAACACCCTGCTGTCCGCGATTCTCGCCACCGTGACGGCAGTGCTGCTGCTGCGCTGGTTCACCGACCTTCCGGTGCGGCTGCAGGTCCATGCGGCGATGACTGTTCTGGTGGCGGGCACCATCTCGGTCGCCTACACCTTCTTCCTTTCCACGTTCTATCTCGTCCGCTGCGTCTATCCCCGCTACCTGCGCCACGGACGCACGACGGAGCGCGACTCCGCCGACTTGCGCTGGCTGCGCCGGAGAACCACGGTCTACCTCGCGGTGACGGCGTCAGTGCCGGTGGTCGGGGTGCTGGCCGGATTCAGCTTTCTCGAACCCGAGGAGCTGTGGCTCGTGCGCGATTCGGTACTGGGGCTGTGCGCGGCCGGCGGGCTCGCCTTCGTCGCCGTGTATTGGTTGTTCCGGAAGCTGGACGCGGACCTGCGCGCGCTCAGCCGGGTGGTCTAGCGATCAACCCATAGCGACCTGGATCCGCCTGTCCGGCCGGTCCGTCGGCCGACTTCGAGCTTCGAGCTTCGAGCTTCGAAGCACTCCCTCGAGGCAATGGCGTCCACAAACGCAACCACCGCTACGGCGCGGTCCTCGACCGCGGCAACCTCGCCAAGGTCGGCCTCAACCGCCTGCTCTTCGGCTTCACCCGCATCCTCACCGAAGCCGTCACCTACCTCCGCCCCGGCGGCCACATTGTGATCACCGCCCGCCCCTGGCTCCAACACGCCGAATTGATCAACCTCCCGGCCTACATCTGTGTCGCCCTCCTCGGCCGCCTCGCAGACGGCGACCTCATCGCCCGCAGCTCCTTCTTCCAACGCGACTTCATCGGCAAACACCGCAACGCGGGCCTCCCGTTCCACCTGATCGCCCACGAAGACGTGATCGTCCTGCAAAGGCCTGAGAACTGCGCGAGTTCGCGGTGACTGAAGCAGCTTCAACGACCACCGGAGTGGCCATCGGCCGGGCAGGTGCCTGGACCTGGGGAATGCCCTGCATGAAGTTCAGCACCACTGCAATCGAGTCCGCATTTAGCTAGAGGTAGCCCTCCCATGCAGCGCTTCGGTCGGGGCGACCGGACTCCACCCACCAGTTGTACCGGGCGACCGCTCGATCGTAGATCTTAGTAAGTTCCGTGCCGGTTCGTCTCTGCTTAACAAATCCCATCATGTGTCGCGGATTGTAAAAATTTGAGCTGAACTCTACGGAAACCATGGATGTAGGCGGTTTGGGAGGCTGTGACGGGACCGCGACCCATTGCCCCTCCAGGTTGCGTCGAAAATCCTCGCCGATAAAATAGAGAAATCTCGATGCGAGTGAGATATTCTCTTCAGAGAAGTAGCTAGAATCGCCGAACCTTCGCAAAAGCTCCTGCTCTGCAACTTGCAGCCCTTCACGGGTACCCGTAAGTCCGTCAAGCTCAGGCACTTGGGATACTGTGAACTCGATTTCCTGCGCTGCTTCGTGCATGAGAAGCCAACTGCGAAATTGCTCATCGTGTTGAAGTGCTTTGAACTCGGGGGTGTCGCGAATGTCTTGATCTAGTTTGGGTGTCATTACTGCCCCTTCCGTGTGTCCCTCATCCCACTTCGGCTTCTCGTAGTATCTATTGACGGTGAACCGACCCGGATACATCGATTCGAGCCGTTCCAGCTAGCCGAGTCGTCCTGAGATAACGGTGATTCCAAATTGCATGTCACATTGAAACCCTTTTCAAGCGCTCCCTCATCTTTAACCAGCTGGTCGTTCTTCAGCGAACTGCTCTTATTCTCGAAAAATTCGATCGGGTCTCCATCCCCCGTCGTAGAGGACAAAATCGTACCTGCGTCCGGGAATGGCCTCGATATACTGCTCGCGTTTCCAACCATCCCCCTCTGTGTACCCGTTCAGTTCCCAAAGCTTCTTGTCCCAAGCAGAGCCATTCCCGCCGTTAATCATGAGTTGGTTGCAAAGGCGGCTCCACTCTTCTTTGGTTACACAACCATTCCGTCGAGTCGGGCAATCCTTAAGGTAATTCTGGTAGGCTTCTTCGTTCCATCTCGACCACGTGATAGTTATTTCGGCCTGCCATCAGGGCCCAGCTCAACTTTGTTAGTGGGCTTTTCGACAGTTTTCGCCATCAGTTGGATGGCGGTGTTTGTGAGCCCGACTCCGAGACTTGCCGCTGCTTCCACACCTAGGTCGGATACCGCGTCCTTCACTGCATGGCGGTGGTTTATAACCTGCTCACCGAGCAGGTAGTCGAAGCGCTAGCGAGACCGCAGGCCTTCGCGGGGTGCGATGCCCTCGCGCTGGCGTTCCAGGATCAGGGCGCGTCCGAACTGGGCGAAAGCGCCCATAACTGAGCGCAGCAGGTTCGCAATGGGGCGAGTCCTCGCCGGTGATTTGATGAGGTCAGCCTGTCCGTCGGCGGATACCTCCACGGTCGTCCGCCACAAGCCATCGCGTATCTCAGCATCCACACCGGTCCCCTTGCACTGTGGTCCAACGCTGTAGGCTACAACACACTGATACACATGCGACCAGGCGTTTTCCGGACCTGCTTTCGCGCATAAAAAGAGCCCTCGATCAGGCTATGCACCTGGTCGGGGCTCTCTTTCGGTGGTCCCAGCTGGTTTCGAACCGGCAGACACCATCGCGCCAAAACCGGTCTCTACCTCGAAAATCGGCACTTGACCGGCACTCTTCCCATCACAGCCGACAAGCAGAAGTACGCACCGATGGGCAACTTCGGGCTGCGCTATTGCACGTATGTTGCACGCCGACGGACCCCTCCAACAGGCCCACGCGCAGATCCCACTAACCACAGCAGTCATAGCCGATGCCGACAAGGACCGCCAGCGACGCGTCCCTGGTTGGCCCGGCCGAACACGAGACTGCCTACCGCGCCCGAAACCCGCAACGCCGACCGGCGCGGATAACTCCTGTAGTCGCTCTTCAACCAGTGACGGTTCAGAGGACGATGTAAGTGGTCATGGCGAGCATGAGCAGAGTGAGCGTGCCACCGAACGTGATTCCCCCAGCACGAATCGTGGAGGCCGCAGTAGCCCCGTCGGCCCTCACGAGCAGGGCCCCGGCGATTCCAGCGATGACAGAGGTCAAGATGGCGGCGACGAGCAACAGGGCTTTCATGTTGTGCGACATGAGGTTCCGTTCTGGCTGTAGTGAGTCGGTCGCCTACAAGTCAGCCCGATCCGTTCGATGGCCAGCAAGTCGATCGAGCCGCTAATGTGCGGATGTGCGCATGTCGGAGGGGATCTTCCGGGTTTACGACCCGGCACGGGTCGTGATGGGTCGACGGTCGAGGGCCACGAGGTGATGAGTGGTGGCATGAATCCGGCTCGGGAGAAGTTCCTCGCGGAGTGGCGGGCGTTGTACGTCGCGGCTGGCAAGCCTCAGATCGCTGTCATCGCTAGCGAGACTACGATTCCGCACAGCACATTGGCAGGCTGGTTCGCAGACGATGCCAATGACGTGGTGATCACGACGAACCCACGCAGATTTGAGTCTGTTCTGAGGTACCTGCACGCAAAGTCGGGCAAGGTCCCCGCAGGGCGATCGATGGACGTGCAGACCCTGCGGCGCTGGCAGACTCTGCGGGAAAATGCTGGTAACCGATCTCGTGAGGTTGGTCCAGTTGTCACGCAGAGCACGGCGGTGTACCTCAGGCTCGGCGACTGTGACCCGCTGCGAGACTTGGGAATCCAACCTGCCCCAGCCCTCGACGCGGGTATCGATTGCGATCTCGGCCTGACACCGTATGTCGAACGCGAACACGACGCCAAGCTCCGCGCAAAGGTGGAGGGCGTAGTCGACGGTGGTCAGTCGGTCCTTGTGATGCTGACCGGGGACTCGTCCACTGGAAAAACCCGCTCACTCTATGAGGCCTTGCGCGAGAAGGTTCCGGACACATGGCGATTGCTTGCCCCCACAAGTGCTTCCGAACTCGTCACATCCGTCAAGGCGATCCGTTCGCTCAGGAGCGGCTGCGTGTTGTGGCTGAACGAGGCTCAGCGCGTTTTCCGCGACGATCGCCTCGCCACTTCCGAGGATGCCGCGAAGGACCTGGACGATCTACTCAAGTCGACTCTAGGTGTCGTGGCGGTCGGCACGTTATGGACCCGCGAATACTGGAAACCCTTTACGCAACAAGGGATTCCAGATGATCCACGGGCCAATCTACGAGACCTCCTCACTCGTCAATCGACGACGAAGCGTATTCCAGTACCGAGCAAACTCCTCGATCGGGAACGGCAACGGTGGGAAATCTGCGCGCAGCGCGATGCGCGGTTGCGAGTCGCATACGAGGCCGGCAGCGACGGCATGATCGTGCAGCATGTCAGCGGTGGACCGGAGTTGCTAGCCGCTTACCGTCAAGGCCCCGGCACTCACTTCACGGTGGGTGAGTATGCCGTGCTCACCGCCGCACTTGAAGCACGACGGCTAGGGCATAGCGAACCACTCTCGACCGCACTGCTCGCAGAAGCCGCCTGGAACGCCCTTGCCGATCGCGAGCGCCCGGGCGAAACGGATTGGGCTGAGCAGACCCTCGTCGCACTATCGACCGGACAACGCACCGATGGCACGCGCACCGATATCCGTCACGCTCTCACCGCGATGTACCCAGTACACGACGCACCAGGAGTATTGGCTGGCTGGGAGGTGGCCGACTACTTGCTTCAACACGGTCGTGGACCGTTTCTGAAGACCGCATCTGCCGCTGTATGGCAGGCACTGCTGCGACACACCGAAAATTCCACCTCCCTGCACGATATCGGGTACTCCGCCTATAGCCGCAAGCACTTTCAACATGCCGCGCGCCTATGGCGCAAGGCAATCGAGCGTGGACATCCCACTGCGGCATGGGGCATGTTGCTGGTGAGCCGGCACCTACCGCACGATCGGGATTACCGTGGAGCGCTCTGGATCGCCGAACACACGGCGGTCTCGGACCTGCAGACCGTGCGACAGGTGTGTGGCCTACTGGCCGAAGCACATGAGGACCATGCACTGACAGGATTTATGAAGCGGGTACTTGACTGTGACATCGAGACCGGATTGCAGCGACTGGCAGTGGGTCGGGTCGTCAGGACCGCTGATCCGATGTATCAGACGGTGATGAGGGAGTACGGGAGCTACGGTGCAAGAGACATCATCGATGCGGTGCAAACTGTCGACACTTCCGACACTAGGAAGGTCGCTGCACTGTTCGCGTGGCTTCAGCACGCTGGTCGAGACGTTGGCGGCCACACAACACTGGTGCAAAGAGTGGTAGACGGGTTACACGACCTCACCCTTGACGATCCCGGGTCTGTCACGGAAGTGGTGCTCGCCCTACACAGCGGCGGAGACGCTGACACTGCCGCACGAGTTGCCCGTCATGCCGCCTGCACTTTCGTACCATCCTTCGATCGCGTGGAGTTCGACTACGTGCTCGACTACTGCCAGATGTTAGTTGAGCTGTTTGTTGCGGTGACCAGATGCGCTGACGTCGCTGCAGGCCAGGCCCTCGCGACCAGGATCGTCGCAGGGCTTACCAACCACGACCATCCCTGGGCATTGCACGCCGAGCTCAGGCGGGCGCGCCATGATGAACTGTCGCGGGCCCGCTGCATCGCGGTTCTCAGCGCGTGGGAACAACTCCGAATCCCCGCGAGCGAGCATCAATACCGTGCGACGGTCGTTGAAGCAACGGAGGTGGTGGCCGCCCTCGACGGGTTCGTCTTGAAGCTGGTGTGCCACCTCGCAGGCAGTGCGGATTTGGGCATCGCGGGGCTCGCGACGTATTTGTTGAAGGATCACGATGACCCTTTCGAATACGACGAGGAAGACGACGAAAACGGTTGGTCGATGCAGACGTGGCTGACCCTTGAGCGGGATCCAGTCTTCCAGGATGCATACCAGGACAAGGACTTCCCAGCGTTGGCCGACCGGGCCGATGCCATCCTGGCAGAGGTTATTTCCGAGCCACGACCCGAGGCTGAGGCGTGGCCGACCCTGCTCAATCGAGTGTCTGCCGCACCCCACACGGTGAATTTGGCAGATCACCTCGGCGCGGCGCTGCTATTGAAGGAGCTCCGCCAACACGGACTGCTTTCAGCTGCTCAAGAACTCGCTGAGTACGCCGCTAGGGTTGCCGGATACGGAGATGACGACCCCAACTTCGCTGCGGAAGACCGGAGATCGGCAGATACAAGCATGCTGCTGACAGAAGTCGCGCTGACTGCCGGGCCAGAGGCTGCAATGCGACTCGGTGAACGGATTGCCAACTCGGTCACCCATTCTCACGCGAGCGCCGAGGTACTGACGATCCTGGCAGAAGCCCACCTGATCGAGACGACCGCCGAAACGGCACGGCAAGCAGTCAGGCACGAAACAGGCACACCTGGGCCAGGGACGCTGAAACTGCTGGAGGCTCTGCGAACACTCGATTTCAGTGATTTGGCAAGCCAACTCGCCGACCGGATCGCCCGCACAACAGATCTGGGAGCGGCGGCGGATGCCCTGCCGAGCCTGAAGCCGTACCCGAACGCGAGAACGATTCTGCTGAACCGGATCGCCGAGCATCCAGAACGAGTCGGAGGTACCGAAGACCTCCAAATAGGGCTCCGAACGGTGCTCATGGCGTTACACCAAGCCGTACCGCACGCCATCGATACCTCGTCGATCGGCTCCCAGCCTCCTGACCAGACGCTTGCCGCCTCCTCGAAAACCGCCGCGGCGCTGATCGCTGATCGTCTAGCTGCAGAGGGCCCAATCATCCTCCAAGACCCTGTCGAGTGGGAAACTTTCCCCGCTGAACAAACACTCGACATTCTTTGCAGGACCGGACATCACGACGCTGCGCGCCGCTTCTGCGAGCGTGCGGCCGCTGAGGCCGATGCGGCGACCCAACCAGGAGCAGAACACATACTCGCAGTCATTCGTGCTGCGGGACATCCGGGATCAGCCGATACCTTGAGGAAACGGTTCCAGCGCGCGGGCCTGCTTCCCCTCCCGAACGAATCCGTGCGAGGCCGAGACCTCGACGGGAATCCCATCACCCGATGGGCATGGAACTCGATCCTTGAAGGTGATGGCGCTCACTGAACTCGGCGAGCTCCGTCAGCACATCACCAGCACCGAGGACGGTCAGGACCTCGACATCGCTGGTGGCAGGACCGCGCCATTGAACGAATCCGAAACGAGCACCCCGATCGCTGCCTGGCGTTCAGACGCTGCTGAGACCGGGACCTGGCATACCGAGCTACCGGGTTAGCCGTCCCAATTTCTGGCAGGAACCGCCATCGTCGAGCTGCAACGAGCTTCCTTGAGGAAGCTTTGTCAACGTCACCGCCCACTGACGGAACTCGGAGGCGCGTGTGGCACGCTTTGAGATCCGCGTTTGAGCAGGCGGTCTGAGGAGGACCGCGAAGACTGCCTCCATCTCCGGTGTAATCGCTCGACCGATCCTGCCTCCCTCCGCGGCGGCACGCATCGCGCAGTCCACGAGTCGCGCGATAGCCGGCGCACGAGCTGACCGCTCTACCCCTGCAAGGCCAGCCTCGACCTACACGGCGCTTCCGATGTAACCAGAACCGTCGACGACGCGACCCGGTTAGACACTCGGCAGCAGTCGACTGTCCTACCGATGCCGGTCGAAGTGCCCAAGCGATTTCTTTGGCCCGAGGCAGCCAGGTGCGTATTGCCCGCCTGAGCGAAGTGTACTGAGTCGGACGTCATCTGTGATTGTCAGGCCAGGACCGCTTTGACTGGAAGTATTGTGTCGCCTCGGGCGAGTCGTTGTAGTCGAGGAGGTTGCCGATTTTTTTGGCGAGTACTCGTCGGACTTCTTCGGGTGTTGCGAAGAAGAATTCGCGCCTGGGGTTAGCGTGGTTGAGTCGCTTGGGTCCGAATTCTTTGTGCAGTTCGTTCTCGAGTGTTACCGCGTCGTCGGAGAAATATACAGCGTGTACGTCGAAGGGGAACGGGACCGAAGCGCCGCCGAGTTCGCGGACTCGGTCGAGGGGTTCGAGTCGACGTGTCAGCCCGATCTTGACGACGTTGGATCCGAAGGCACCGATGTTGGAGATCACGTAGACGTATCCGGCGCGGATATTTGCGGCGCGGAAATCGTTTTGGGCGATGGCCTCGGCGATGCGGGACAACTGGTCCTCTATCTCGCGCGTGTCTTGCCCCGCGTCTGTGAGGCGTTGCAGGACTGAGCGGTAGTGGGCGTGTTCCTTGTCGAGTCGCTGGCGTTCGGCGGCGAGTTCTTGTTCGACTTTGCGTTCCTCGCGCAGACGTTCGCGTTCCTCGCGGGCTGCTTCGCGTTCTTCCTGAACCTTGATCATGTAGTCGGCGGTGAGTTCGAGTTCCTTGGTCCGCAACGCGTGGTAGGCGGGCGACACATGCATTTGCATTGCAGCGCCGAGCTTTTCGATATCCATTGCTGCTTTGTCCAGGCGTCGTTTGGCTGTGTCGAGATTACCGGCGCGGATAGTACGGACGCAGTTCTCGGCCTCAGCGTTGTAGGCACGCAGCATCAGCTTCGACAGGTCCGAGGTCAGTCGTCGCCCTTCTGCGAGGGAGTTGTTGAAGCTGAATTTATTGGCGACTACGACAGCAACACTGGTCTTGACCGCTTCACGGATAGCCAGCCGGAGGTCGGTCAAGGCCTGCTTGTAACTGTCAGCGTTTTCCAGCGGGTGGTGGTACTCGTAGATTCCCACTTCTTGGAGAACCAGCGCGTCGTCGACCGTAATGACCCTCGGATCGCTCAACGGTTGCTGCGCAGGGGTCACGACGACGGGGCGGGTGTTGAGCTGCGCGGTAAGCTCCTGGACTTTGTCCTGCAGTTCGGCGGATTCTCGTTCCTTGACGACCAGCATTTTCCGCAGTCCGATGATCTGTTCTTGTGGGTCGCTCATCCGCGTACTCCGTGGTTTGCCAAGGGCACCAGCCCGTATGGATTCTTGGACATGGCACCGGCCAGATGCGCCAGGGTGTCAGCAGGTTCCACGCGAGACAGGTCGATCGGCAAGAAATCCGCACGATCGGTTGCCAACCTGACGAGGTCGACACGGGTGTCGTGTCCGGTAGCGCTATCGATCGCGTCGACGGCGACCGTCAGTGCAATGCTGTCGATGATCTCCTCACGATCGGCTTCGAACACCTCGTGTGCTGTGCGCAATGCGAGCCGGGCGACCGCGGATGCGTAGCGGCGCTTGCACTCTGCCGCCGGGAGCGGGCTCGCGGAGATTTCGTCGTTGGCTTTGTTGTAGCGGAATGCTTTCGTAGTCGGGAAGGTGTCGGGATGGGGTGCCAGGACCGTGATGCGGAGTTCTCGGTTCTCGGCGTCGAAGGAATGTTCATGGGATACCTCGAAGGCTTCCGGGTAGACCGAGTTCGCCAAGACGATACCGACGTATTCGTCCATCGCAGCAGGGTGCCGTTGTCGCAGTCCTAAGATCACACTATCCAGGCGATCGTTCGACTCGGAGACCTCTCGGTGACGTTGCGCGACAGTTCGCTCGTGTTGTCGGCGAGCCTCGGCCAACGCGACAAGTCGAGCGGATTCTGTCTCCTGCCAGCGCGTACGGATCTGCGCGTTGAGTTCGAAGGTCTGACCGAGAGCATGCTGCCAGCGCTGAGTAATGATTACGAATTCTCGCTGTGCTGCTTCTACCTGAGCGGCATATTTGCGGTTCCCACCCAGGGCGCCGGAGATACCTGTCGGGGGCGGTGGTGCCACGAAGATCGGGCGATCCGGTAGATCGTGGTAGCCGGGTGTCGGCGATGGGGTGAGCAGTTCGGGCCGGTCGAACGCGATCTCACCCGGCGATTCGCGTAGTGACTCCAGGTCGACCCAGTCATCGACCTCGAGGGTTGCCGCGAGCAAGCTGTCGATCTCATCGTAGGTCGCGTTCAGGCGCGCGTTCTTCTCTACAACCTCGGCCTCACGGGCGGCGATATGGGCGGCCTTCGCAGCGCGTTCCGCCGCCACACGGTCGGCGGCTGACGCACGTTGAAATGCAGCGGAAGCACGTTGATGCTCACGAACGGACCGCTCCGCCTCCCGCACGGCCGCGTTGTGCGCGCGCATCGCCGCGCGCTGCTGTTGTAGCTGGCGCTGTTGCGCCAGCCGATGTTGGTGTTGCAGTTCAGCCAATAACCCCCTACGCCGTGGCACCGAACTCCTCTCTATCTCCAGATCGAACATCACCGATAGACCACGAACTGCAGATACTGTCGCCACAGCGCCGACACCGTTACACGCCAACTGAGCAAGAACTTCGAGCAGCCTGTTACCGGATCACACACGACACGACGGGACCCAGAGCCCTTCGTCATCGCGGCCCCAACGGCAAATCCACCGTTCCCGACCGCCGACCCATACGAGACACCTGGACCTGATGTCAGGTCGGCAGTTCGCGCCGCTCACTTACGCGCTGGCCGAGTGTTGTTCACCTCGGTTACTCGACTCATCCCGCCGCACCAGTCTCGGGTCTCCGGTGAGATGTAACCAAGCACGGCCATGGCGTCGGTCAGCCGAGCGGGAATGTTCGAATGCAACAGTGGCTCCATGTGTGCGACGCGGTTGCGCAGATTGTGCAGACGATCGAGTCGGCTGTAGACCAGCTGTTCGGGGGTGACATTCACGCTGGCAGCATCGGGTCCGACATGAGGGAACGCGGCGCCGAGCGCGTGCTTCCACAGCCGTTGCAGGCCTTGCTTCTTCGGATCGCTGGGCAACATCTTGCACCACACGCCAAAGGAGAGCTGCGAGACGATGTCGTCATGAGTGATCGGCTGGTTGCAGCGGAGGTGGTGCGGGTTGCTGTTCCGCTTGGCCGCGGCTTTGGCGGCATATCGGCGGGCTTGGGTCAGGGGTTCAGCGAGAACGCCGGCCAACGGCGCGGCGGGCATGGTGGTCCAGTCGGCGGTGTATCGGATTTTGCTGTGGTACTCGACGCCACGGGTCGGATTCCACACCCGTAGCTGCTCGTCTATCGCATGTCGGACCGCGACCTCGACGATGCCGAGCACTTCCTGTATCGCTCCGCCGACCTGGATGTTCCACTGGTACAGCGCAAGTGACAGGTCGGGGTCTCCGCCTGCCTCGGCCAAGAATGGCGCAAGGCGTGATGCGGGGAGGTGGCGGCGTAGCGCGGTGACGGCCAGCGGGGCAGGCATCTGCCGGTTCTACAGGATCAGTGTCGGTCATCGCTACTCGCCTGGACCGACGCATGCTCCATCCCACGTCGGCATCATTCGCACAGGGGGTATGATGGAGCTCGAATGCGGGAGACAAGAGCTGCCGCGAAACCACATGGGAACGCCCCGGAGCAGTTGGCACCGGGGCTTCTCCTTGTTTCGAGCTGATCGGTGTGACAGCACTGTGTGGGCGCTGTCCACTTGGTAGTTCGGACAAATGCCTAACGGTGTTCCTCTCGCAGAAGCGCCCTCCCCTGGCGACCGATTCCGCTCTGACCGTCTGTAAGGCCCGCTTACCGGAGCTCAGAACCTCCGACCAGCTCCCCTTCCCGACCTCAAGCCTCCTCCAGCGCCGAGCCGCCGACGCGCGCGCAAGTGAAGTTCCGGGTCACGGCAACTCAGCTGGCTTGACCGCAATCACATACCGTGCGGTTCCATATCGCCTACTAAATTCTGGAGACCGCCGGTCCACGGGCAACGATCCTGCTCGTATTGCACGAAATCGGCTGGCCAACACGAAAGACATGCCCAACCAGCCATGATGCATGGTCCCAGCTGGTTTCAAGCCAGCAGACCCCAGGAGGGCCCCGCCCAGCACGTTGAGTCGGGGTGCCGACGCACAACGGAAGGTTCCGAGAGCAGATCCGGATCGCAATCGAAGACATTAACTCAGCGATGTGGCCGATCCGCCGGAATATGTTGGGACACAACGGATTTTGTCACTCGGTCACGCTGATTACGCCAGTTCGTCAGCTGAAGTTGCCCAGCATCGATGCACCGCGAGGAGCGGGCAGTCGATAGAGATTGTGACGGGCATCACGCATCAGCGGAGAATGTCGAGCACGCCCGGTACCCCCGCCCGTCAGCGTCCACCCCCGGACACTGAACGCTATTGCACGTATGTTGCACGAAAAGTGCAGGCCGTCACCGAAAAGGCTCTGACCTGCACTTTGTGGTGGTCCCAGCTGGTTTCGAACCAGCGACCTTCCGCGTGTGAGGCGGACGCTCTCCCGCTGAGCTATGGGACCGAACACTGTGTCGGGCGGGTTTTTGAGCCGCTCGAACGAGATGGAACATTAGCACGGGGGGCCGGGATGACACCAAATCGCCTTGTGAAGCGGGGTTTCGGTGAGGTGGGGCGCTGGGGTCGGGGCCGCGCTCGCGCGCGTGTACGCGCGTGCGGGCGATCGATCGTCCGCACCGGACGCTCCGGTCGGTATCATCAATAGATGCGCATATCTACGTGTCACGATGGATAGGCCGCGGAGTCGATGGCCGCGGATCGGTTCTGGTGGGCGTGGACGACATGCGTGTAATTCACATTTAGGCCCGTTTACCAGGCGATTTGTAGTCTGCGTCGAACGTCGGCTAATGTTCTCATCGCACCGCAGAGAGCAGCAAAGCCGCCAGGCCGAGCCGCTCCCCTAAGTGTGAAGTAAATGCGGATGTGGCGCAGTGGTAGCGCATCACCTTGCCAAGGTGAGGGTCGCGAGTTCGAATCTCGTCATCCGCTCGAGAGGTAGGTAAGGCACTAGCCCCATCCTCCTTTGTACGGTGGAGTGGCCGAGTGGTGAGGCAACGGCCTGCAAAGCCGTGCACACGGGTTCGATTCCCGTCTCCACCTCGCGCGATTAGCTCAGCGGGAGAGCGCTTCCCTGACACGGAAGAGGTCACTGGTTCAATCCCAGTATCGCGCACCACCGTACCGAGTCAGGCCCCCTTTCGAGGGGGCCTGACTTGTTTGCGTTGCGGTCACATCGACGGGTGCTGATCCGCGTGCATGATCGCCGTGAAGGTCATCCGGTCGCCGCGATACAGCGAGCGACGTTGTTCGATGGGGATGCCGTTCTGGTCATAGGAGACCCGGTTCAGCAGGAACATCGGGGTTCGGGTGTCCACTGTCAGCAGGGCCGACTCGCGGGCATCCGGTAGCGCGGTCTCGATCGAGTCGACGGTGCGTTCGAAGGTGATTCCGCGGCTGCGGATTTCGGCGTACAGCGAGTCACGGTAGTCGAAGGTCCGCGCCAGACCGGGGTAACGGTCAGCGGGAAGCCTGGTGGTCTCGAGGCCGACCCGCACGCCATCGGTGGTCAGCACACGTTCGAGCTGGATGATCGGCGCACCGACCTTCACCGACAGTGTGGCGGCCAACGGTTCCTCGGCGATCAGGTCGGTCCAGCCGACCAGGATGCGCCCCGCGCTCAGGCCCTGAGACTTGACGGCTTCGGTGTACGAACCCATCGCGAGGGGCTGTTCGATCTTGGGTCGCGCGACGATCGTGGTGCGGCCGCGGCGCTCGACCCGCCCTGCCAGCAGGAGTTCGCGCAGCGCCTGGCGCACCGTTTCACGAGCGACATCGTAGGTCTCCGCGATCTCACGCTCGGCGGGAAAAGGGTCTCCCACCTGCATGTCATCGAGCATCCGGTCCAGCTGCGCGCGGACAACTTGGTGTTTGAGCACTCGGGGTTCAGTGGGCGCGGTCATTGCCCGAGCCTATCAAATCTTGGTCTAGACCAAGAAAGTCGATTGCTGTTCACCTGCCGCTTCCTCGGCATGCACTTCTTGGTATAGACCAAGGATCACCGTCATCGGCATGAAGATTCGCATGCGCCGCCCCGCCTTGATCGCCGCGGCGTTCACCGCAACACTCTCGCTCGCCCTGTCGGGTTGTTCGGGCTCCGATTCCGATGCGGTGAACGCGCAGGGATTCCCCGAAACCCTGACATTGGCGGCCATCCCGGCGGAGAACTCCACCGACCTGAAAGCCAGCTACGAGCCGCTGATCAAGGTGCTGGAGAAGGAGACCGGCTCGAAGGTCGAGTTCGTCCAGGCCTCCGATTACGCGGGCGTGGTGGAGGGCATGATCGCCGGCAATGTCGACCTCGCGTTCTTCGGCCCGTTCGCCTATGTCGTGGCCGGAATCAACGGCGCCGACATCACACCGGTGGGCGCGGTCATCAAGAACAAGGGCGCCAAGCCCGGCTACCAGTCCTACGGGCTCGCGCGATCGGATGCGAGCGCGATCACCGGTTTGAAGGACTTCGCGGGTAAGAAGGTGTGTTTCGTCGACCCCAGTTCGACCTCGGGATTCCTCTACCCGACGGCAGGGCTGATCGAGGCCGGGGTCATCAAATCCGGTACGGAGGCCGATATCTCGGCTGGGATGTCACCGATCTACGCGGGCGGCCACGATTCCTCGGCGCTGGCCGTCGCCCACGGTGACTGCGACACCGGCTTCGCCTTCGACACCATGGTCGACAAAACCATGATCGACAAGGGCGATCTGAAGGCTGGTGAGCTCAAAACGGTGTGGAAGTCGGAGATGATCGCCGGGTCTGTGTTTGCCGCCAACAACGCGCTCGGCACCACGGCCGTCGACAAGCTGAAGGCGCTGTTCGTCGACAAGGTGAACGTCGAGAGCCTGCAGAGCGCGGGATATTGCACCGGCGACGCCTGCCGGATCACCGACGAGCGGGCCTGGGGCTTCGTCCCCGTCGCCGACGCCGACTACAGCGGAGTCCGCAAGGTATGTACGGTCACCGGCTCCGAGAAGTGCAAGGGCTGAGACCGGTGACCACGGCCGAACCCGGGCGGATCGTCGCAGGCGACGATCTCGTCATCACCGCGAGCAATGTCACCAAGCGATTCGGGAGCACGCTGGCGCTCGCCGACGTCTCGCTCGACGTGCGCCGCAGCGAATTGCTCGTCCTGCTCGGCCTGTCCGGGTCCGGCAAATCCACCCTGCTGCGATGCTTCAACGGGCTGCAACCGGTGAGTTCGGGGACCGTGGAAGTCGGCGGTACGCGCGTCGACCGGGCGGGCAAGTCACAACTGCGGGCCCTGCGCCGCAACGTCGGCTTCGTGTTCCAGGACTTCAATCTCGTCGGCAGGCTGAGCTGCCTGGAGAACGTGCTGATCGGTGGCCTGGCCCAGCTGCGCCTGCCGCGCTATGGCGCGCTGACCTATCCGGCGAGGATGCGTACCGAAGCACTCGGTCATCTGGATCGGGTCGGGCTCGCCGACTTCGCCGATCGGCGCGCCGACACGCTGTCGGGCGGGCAGCAGCAGCGCGTCGCCATCGCGCGCACCCTGATGCAGAAACCCGGACTGGTGCTCGCCGACGAACCCGTCGCGTCGCTCGACCCCGAAAATGCCGCCATCGTCATGGATCTGCTGTTCAGGGTGTGCATCGAGGAGAAGCTGACGGTGGTGTGCACCCTGCACCAAGTCGACCTCGCGCTCGGCTGGGCGCACCGCATCGTCGGCCTGCGCAACGGACAGAAAGTCCTCGACCGGCCTGCCGTCGGGATGACCCGCGACGACGTGATGAGCATCTACCATCGCGTCGACCCGGCGGCCCTGTCCCGACCGGAACCGTCATGACCACCACGATCGACAAGCCCGCGATACGGGCACAGCCCCGTCTCCTGCACCTGGTCGCAGTGGGTTTCCTCGCCGCGACACTCCTGTCGGCCTGGTCGATCGACTTCGCGCCGGCCGCACTGATCGACGGGGCCGACGACGTGGTGGCGCTGCTGGACAGAATGCTGCCGCCGCGACTCGACAATCCGGGGCGGATCGCCGACCTGGCCGTGCAGACCCTGCTGATGGCCGTGCTCGGCACGGTGCTCGCGGCCATCGCCTCGGTGCCGCTGGCGTTCCTGGCCGCGCGCAACACGAGCCCGCACCCGGCGGTCTACGCGGTGGCCCGCGCGATCATCACATTCTGCCGCGCCATGCCCGACCTACTGTTCGCCGTGCTGTTCGTGCGAGCACTTGGCATCGGTGTCCTGCCCGGCATCCTCGCGCTCGCGCTGCACTCGATCGGCATGCTCGGCAAGCTGTTCGCCGACGCGATCGAAGCGACCGACCTCGGGCCGCGCGAAGCCGTCCGGAGCACCGGTGCCGGCTACTTCAGGGAAATGCTCAATGCCGTGGTTCCCCAGGTCGTTCCGTCATGGATCGGCACCTTCGTCTACCGCATCGACATCAATCTGCGCATGTCGGTGGTACTCGGATTCGTCGGCGCGGGCGGCATCGGTTTCGCGTTGCAGGACGCGCTGCGTGGGTTGATCTATCCGCGGGCGCTCGGCATCGTCGGCGTGATCCTGGTCGCCATCACCGCGATGGAACTGCTGTCCATCGCGATCCGGCGCATGCTGCTCGACCCGGCGCACGGCGGCCCGCGCCGCGACCGAGCGGTCCGCTTCGGCTTCAGCGGCCTGCTGATCGGCACAGTCTTCGCCACGTTCGTGGTGCTCGACCTGGACCCGGTGTCACTGTTCACCTGGATCGGGCCCTCGATCGAGGTCTTCGGGCGGATGATTCCGCCCGACTTCGACGCTCTGGGTGCCGATCTGTTCGAAGCCGCCGCCCAAACCATCGCGATCGGGGTCGTCGCCACGGCGATCGGCATCGTCTTCTCGCTGCCCGTCGGCATTCTCGCCGCGCGCAATGTGACGCCGAACGCCGCGACGTACTGGGTCGCACGGGCGTGGATCCTGCTGGTGCGCGCCGTGCCCGAACTCATTCTGGCCGTGGTCTTCGTCGCCGCGCTGGGGCTGGGGCCGGTGGCGGGTACCTGCGCGCTGGCCATCGGCTCCATCGGATTCCTCGCCAAGCTGGTCGCCGACGCGATCGAGGAAATCGAGCCGGGACCGATGGAAGCGGTCCGATCGATCGGCGGGGGCTGGTGGAAGACACTGTTCGCCGCGGTGCTCCCGCAGTCGATTCCCGCGATCGTCGGCGCCGGTCTGTATCTGCTCGACGTCAATGTGCGCACCTCCACGATCCTCGGCATCGTCGGCGCGGGCGGCATCGGATTCCTGCTGTTCGAATCCATTCGCACGATCAACTTCGATGTCGCGGGCGCCATCGTGATCGTCATCTTCGTGATCGTCTACGCCATCGAAAGGTTGTCCGGATGGATCCGGTCTCGTCTCGTCTGACCACCGCCGCGATCTGGATCGGCGGCGCGGACGTCGTTCTGCGCCGAGTCGAGATCCCCGAACTCACCGACGGCGAAATCCTGGTGCGCGTACGGCTGGCGACGGTATGCGGCAGCGATCTGCACACGGTCACCGGCCGCCGGTCGGGCGCGTGTCCGTCGATCCTCGGCCACGAAGCCGTCGGAGATGTGGTCGCTGTCGGCGCCGGCGCACCCGTGTCCGTCGGGCAGCGCATCGTCTGGTCGGTCACGGTTGCCTGCGGGGACTGCGCCCGCTGCCGGGCAGGGCGCACGGCCAAGTGCAGCGCGGTCCGCAAGGTCGGCCATGAGCCCTTCCACGGCGACTGGCCGCTGTCGGGGGCCTATGCCGAACATATCGTTCTGCCGCACGGCACAGCGACAGCCGTTGTGCCGCCGGGTCTTCCGGACTCGGTGGCCGCACCCGCCGCCTGCGCCACCGCGACCGTGATGGCGACCATCGAGGCCGCGGGTTCCGTGCGCGGGCGCCGCGTCCTCGTCGCCGGAGCGGGCATGCTCGGCCTCACCGCTGTCGCGGCCTGTAGCGAAGCCGGCGCCGAGGTTCAGGCGGTCGACATCGATCCCGAACGGCTGACCATGGCTCCCCAGTTCGGCGCCGTGACCGCCGACACCGATCCGGTGGATATCGCCATCGACTTCACCGGATCGGCGAACGCCATCGACGCGGCACTGCGGCGACTCGATATCGGCGGCGTCCTCGTGCTGGCAGGCTCGGTGGCCCCGGGTCCGTCGCTGGCGGTGGATCCGGAGACGCTGGTCCGCCGCTGGCTGACCATCACCGGCGTGCACAACTACGAACCGCGACATCTGGGTCGAGCCGTCGACTTCCTGCACCGCACCGTGGGCCGGTACCCGTGGTACGACGTCGTCGCCGACCCTGTCCCCCTCGCGCAACTCAGCACCGCGCTGCACCGGCCGCCGACCGGCATCTTGCGCACCGCCGTGGCTCCTCAGCTGTAACCCAGATCACTCTCGGCGCGGTTCGGGAGTGAGCTCCCCTAGTATCGGCACACGGCATCGCCGGGCGGGTCCGGTGCGGGACCGGCGGCATGGAGGGGCAATCGAGTGAGACAGATCCTGTTATCGGCGGGGATCGCTCTGGTCGTCACCATCACGCTCACGCCAGGGTTGATCCGGGTATTCGCGCGGCGGGGGTTCGGGCAGGAAATCCGGATCGACGGGCCTGCCAGCCATCACGCCAAGCGCGGAACGCCGACGATGGGCGGGTTGGCGATCGGGGCCGGGGTGTGGTCCGGGTATCTGGGGTCGCACCTGATCGGGTTGCTGTGGGGCGCGCCGGGACCGAGCGCGTCGGGGGTGCTGGTCCTGCTTCTCGCGTCGGCGCTCGGCGTGGTGGGGTTCCTCGATGACTCGATCAAGCTGCGCAAGCACCGCAATCTCGGGTTGACCGCGGCGGGCAAGTACATCGGGCAGATCGGTGCCGCGGTGGTGTTCGCCGTGCTGGTGTTGCGCTTTCCCGGCGCCACCGGGCTGACGCCCGCCGGTCGCAACCTGTCCTATGTCCGCGATATCAGCACCATCACCTTCGCCTCGCTGTTCTTCGTCGCGTTCATCGTGTTGCTGGTGGTCGCGTGGTCGAACGCGGTGAACATCACCGACGGGCTCGACGGGCTGGCGGCGGGTTCGATGAGCCTCACGCTCGGCGCGTACGTGGTGATCACGCTGTGGCAGTACGACAACTCGTGCGAGATCAGCCCTGGACGCGCCTGCTACACGGTGCGCGACCCGCTGGACCTGGCGATGGTCAGTGCCGCGGGCGCTGCCGCGTGCATCGGATTCCTGTGGTGGAACGCGGCGCCGGCCAAGATCTTCATGGGCGATACCGGTTCGCTCGGCCTGGGTGGACTGCTGGCAGGGCTGTCGATCACCAGCCGCACCGAGCTGCTCGCCGTGGTGATCGGGGCGCTGTTCGTCGCCGAGATCATGTCGGTGGTGCTGCAGATCGTGGTGTTCCGCACCACCCACACCCGGCTGTTCCGGATGGCGCCGTTCCATCACCATTTCGAACTCAACAACTGGCCCGAGACCGCGGTGATCATCCGGTTCTGGGTACTGGCCGGGATCGCGTCGGCGACCGGGCTGTGCCTGTTCTACAGCGAGTACCTGACCTCGCTCTAGTTGTCGGGGCCTGCGGCTACGCTGACTCGATCGAGCGAGGGAGGTCGCCGCAGTGAGTGCCGAGATCGTCATGCCACCGGGTCACGATATCGCCGCAGACGTCTCGTTCGAGCTCGAGGAACTCGACGAGCTGGTCGCCGAACTCCTCACCGACCATGCCGAACGCGCGGCCCGTGACGCGCGGATCGTCGCGTTGCGCCTCGGGATCGGTGGGCAGCGACCGGAAACACTCACCCGCATCGGCGCACGTTACGACCTGGCCCGCGACCGCGTCCGCCAGCTCTACACCAAAGCGATCGGGCGGATCGTGCGTGAAGCCGCCCGCTCGGGACACCGGTCGGCGCGGGTGTTCGCGCACCGCTATCCCGTCGAGGCGGGTGATCTGCGCCTGGTGCGCATGCTGCTGGCCGAGACGTACGCGACCGATACCGACCTGGTCGCCATGGAGTGGTCCTATCTCAAGCTCCGGCTGGCCGGACACGAACCGGGCGACGCCAAGCGGGTCGCGGGTTACGTGATGCAGCGAATCCTGGGCTGGCAGAAGAAGACTGCCAGCATTCTGGCCAAGCTGCACGTGCCAGAGGAGGGCGCCGACGATCTGCGGGCGCTGCTGGGTGAGGTCGAGTGGTCGACCGGGTCCGTCGCCCCGCTGCCCACCGAGTCGGCGCGCGTGGCCGACGGTGACGATGCCGACCGCGGACGGTTCTACTTGGCGAAGGCAGGCCGCGACGTGGCCTACGACTCCGCGATGGCGGCCCGATTACTCCGAACCCTCGACGCCGACCCGGCGGTGGCGGCGTTCCAGGAAGAGCCGACGGCGCTGACCTACACCTTCGGCGGCGAGGATCAGGTCCACTACCCGGCGGTCGCCGCCCAGCTCACCGACGGCCGCACGGTGCTCATCGATGTGGTCCCGCTGGGCCGCATCGCCTTCCACCACAACCGGCTCCAGAGCGAACTCGGCCGCGACTACGCACGCGAGCACGGCTGGGGCTGGCTCGCCTGGACCGGCAGCGCGCTCGGCACAGCACAGCTGCGGGCTCGCACGGTCGACACCGCGATCGAACAACGCCTGGCCACCGACCTCGAGCAGGGCCCCTACGACCGGCAGGCGCTGGCCACGGCCGGCGCGGAGACCGGCCTCGATCTCCTCGACCTGGCCGGTCTCGTCCTGCGCAACGACTGGCAGTGGGACCGGTTGCCGATGCGGCTCAGCGCATCACCATCGCGCCGACCATCACGGTGAGCACCAGCAGCATCGCGCAGCAGGTGAGCCACTGCCACTGATCCAAGGTGCGATCCATCCGCCCGATGCTCGCGCGCAGGCTCGCCGCGACGCGCTGCTGGGCGACGAGTTCGCTGCGCAACCCGGCCATCGTGATGGCCTCGGCGTCGGCGTTCACCCCGGCCCGATCGATCCGGTTGTGCAGACGGCCGACCAGCCGCTGCTTGTCGCGCACTGCCTGGCGCGATACCGCCAGCTCCACCCGCTGATCGCGCAACTCCGTGCGCTGGTGCTCGATCATCGCCGCCTGTGCCGCGGTGTGCCGTTCCCAGGTGCCCACGTCGGACCACCCTCCTGTCGTGAGATCGGCGTGCCCCCAGTGGATTTCGCCGGACACCCACCCTTCGAGAAAATCACGCAACTCCGTGCTGCCGCGAGCCGGGGCGGCGAAACCGGTCGAGCCCGCGGCGAGCATGCCCTGTCCGATGCGGTAGTCGGCGGCCGCGGGCGCGAAATCGGCGATGCCGACCGCGGGAACCAGCGGCACCCAGAAACCTTGCGGGCATATCCACAGCACATCGTCGATTCCGGCCGCCTGCAAGCGTTTCCGGTGTGCGCGGGCCGCGGTGATGTCGAGTGGGCCGCTGCGAACCTCGACCACGCAGCGCCGGTCGCCGCGGCGCCAGTAGATATCGACGGGGATATCGTCGATCCGTGCGTCGACCTCGGCCTCGTCGGCGCCCGCCGCCGTGAGCCTGCCGCAGATCCAGTGTTCCAGTCGCTGCGTATTCCATTGGGTCGCAGCACATTCGGGGCAGCCACAGCCATACCCGGTACGTTCGGTGACGGCGCGGCGGCTGCCCTCGGAAATACCCAGTTCGTCGAGCAGCGCCTGTCGTCCACACGCCACCTGGGTCTCGCTCAGCCGCTTCGTCCTCACACCATCACTCCCTCACCAACAGACCTGTCGTAGGCTCACGCGCACGTCCTGGACATCAGGTTCCCGCAGCCATCGAAAAGGCGCCAGCCCCCTTGACCCGCGCTCGGGTGCGTCACCGACCGGTGATCGAAATCACAAACGCGACTCTGCTTGTATATCAAGCCATTTCATTGTGTCAACGTCGCACGGAGACGCCTAGATCTTGATCATTTCGATACACAGACCCGGCCTGTTGCATGTCCGTTTCATACTGATTGCGAATCGGTTCGGCGCGTCGCGTAAGCGATCACGACAACACGTGCTGTTGCCCCGGTGGATATGATCGCTGCGGCCGAGGCGGGCACGCTCGGGCGACCACGGGAAGTAGGGTGTGCATGAACCACGCTGAGCACGACGAATCCATCGGGTCGATGCTGGCGAGTATCGCCACGGCGCTGCGCGAAGTCAGCGACAAGCTCGATATCGTCGCCGCGCGGGTCCAGCTCGACGTGCCAACCTTCCCGGTCGACGAGGATCTGCCCGACCACATCCGGATCAGGCGCCTGGAATCCTGGGCGTTCCGTGCGTCACAGGACATTTCACGCCTGAGCTCCCGCCTCGACGCCCTCGACAACGACGGTGAGCCCGATTCCGGCCGTCCGGCGCGGGGCTCACGCAGCCGTCGCGAGGTCCGCGAAGCCGCGGAGGCCGCCGAACGTGCCGCCGACGGACTCGACGACCATCTATCGGCAGCCGACCCTTCAGCGCCCCACCAGGACAGCGACGGCTCCCGGCCCCCACTCGAACGCCGCAACTCCCCCACCCGGCCGACCACCGACCACCTCGGCGATCCCACCGCATTGGCCGCGACGCCGATCCCTCGTACCGCCTCGGGCGAGGCGGTGGCGCCCTTCGGCCGATCGGTCTCGTTCGACAGTGATTCGGTCGTGGCGGCCGGGGGCGATGGCGCCGGGGGCGAACTGCCGACACCGAGTCGGCGGCCTGCGCCTACGCGCCTCGGTGCGGCAGCTGCGTCCGGCGAGAGGGTCGCGGCGGCCGGCAACGTGACGTCGACGAACGGGATCAACGGCACCGCGCATGGCGTGGCCGGAGACATCGCGTCCCCACGCAACGGCACTCCGGTGCCCGCGGTGATCGGAACGGTACTGACGGCACCCGCTGTCGACCACACATCGGGAATGAGTGCCCCGAAGTCCACCACGGCGACGCTCGCCGAGGATCGCCGACCGACGTCAGGTCTCGACGGCACGGACGCCGGCACAACCTCGGCAGCTGCGAGCACAACCCTGCCGGGGAGTGCGGAGGTGGGCGCTGTCGTGCGTGAGGGTGGCGTGAACGGGTTCGGGCCGAGTTCCGGTGCGATGAAGCAGGTTCCGCAGATACCGGTCGAAGCACAGTCGACGCGGACCCCGGTGGGTGCCGGAGATCCGCTGACGGCGGAAATCAGCCCGGACGCAGTGATCGAGCGGGCCCGCCCGGCCAAGAAGCCGACGGAAAACGCGACCACCGGCGGCGGCAGGCTCAGCGCTCCGTCGCCGGACGAGCTCTCCAGCAACGGGAACGGTGTCGCACGGTCCGCGGCGGTGAACTCCACGCACACGGCGAACGACCACCTCTCCTCGGGATTCACGGCGGCTGACCGAACCGCTACGCCCCCGAACGGTAAGCCGGTCAACGGATTCGACGCGCCCTCCCCCGAATTCCCCCCTCGGTCCGACACGTCGGCGGATGCTCGGTCCACAGGAAACACCGCCAACGGCATCCACTGGTCGTTCACGGAAGATCCCGCGCCGTCACCTACGGCCCCTGACCGAAACGGGCACGCCCGCAACGGCTTCACCACCGACTCCGCGCGCCGCGCCGATTCCCTCTTCGACGATTTCACCCCCCGCGACCGCCTGACCACCGGCGAAACCCCCGAGCCGCCGACCGCCTCGGGCGCGCCCGCACGACTCACCCCACCGACAGAACTCACCACCCAGCCGAACCACGGTCCCGTGGATCCGACGTACATCGGCGGCTCGTCGCCTGTCAACGGCGCACCGGATAGCAGCGGCAGCCCCGCGTACTCGAGTCCGTCGAGCACCGATCGACCGGCGAACACCAGCGGACTGCCCGACCACAACGGCCTGCCGAACCACACGGCGCTCACCAACCACGCAGCTCTCACCGACCACGATCGCCCGGCCGACGACGGCTCCGATCCGCCGACCCTGGGCCTGCCGACCGGGCGCGGCATGTCGACGAGCACGCCCGATCCTCTCGAACGCCCTGTCGCCGACCCGATTCCGCCGACCGCCACCGACTCGGCCGGAATCACCGTCACCGGCACCTACCGTGCGTTCGACATCGAACGCGCCCACGTCGACAAGCTGCAGGCCATGCTCGACGAGCTGAAACGCTCGGCAGGCCTCCCGCCGGGCCGCCGCGACGTGTTCGGCCCACCGACCCCAGAAGTCGGCTAGACCGACCGCACTCCCGCGTCAGGCGGGCGTCGCCAGCGGGACCAGACCCGGGTCGACGTCCGGTTTCGGGGGTTCGTGCAGGACGGTGCCGATCAGGTCGCGCAGGGCGCGATGGCCCGCGTCGGCGGTGTTGCGTGGATGCCACGCCATGGCGACGACGGGGGCGGGTAGCGGCAGCGGGATCTCGAACATCGCCAAGCCGAGCGCGGTGCGTGCGGCGCGGGACAGTAGTTCCGGTGCGGGACAGACCAATTCGGTCGACGCGAGGGTGAGCAGCGCGGTGGGCAGGTCGGCGACGGTGGCGACCACGCGGCGGGTGCGCCCGTGCAGGGCGAGCCGGTCGTCGATCGGGCCACGGGTGCGACCGGTGGGGGAAACTTCCAGATGGCGGGCCGAGGCGTAGGCGGCGACGGTGGGGCGGTCGGTGGCGAACGGGTGGTCGGGAGCGGCCACCCCGATCCAGCGATCGGTGAACAGGCGCTTGACCACCGTTTCCGGATCGGTCTGCCCGATCATGCCGACTTCGACGTCGACCCGGCCGTCGCGCAGCGCCACCGCACCGTCGGCGGCATCGGCCGCGAGCAGCCGCACCGTCACCCCTGGTAGCTGTGTGTGGACCGCGGCCAGCAGCGGACCGGACAGGCGCGCACCCACCGAATCACCCACGCGGACAACGAAATCCCGATGCCTGCCGGGCCCGTGCCCGTCGCGGGCGGTGAGCAGCGCTCGTCCCTGATCGACCAGGCTCGCCACATCGTGGCGCAGTTCCAGCGCCCGCGGAGTCGGCACCATCTGTCTGCCGGAGCGAACGAGCAGCGGATCGCCGAGCACCTCGCGCAGCCGGGTGAGGGTGCGACTCATCGCCGACGTCGAGGTGTGCAGTCGCCGGGCCGCCTCGGTCACGCTGTTGGTGTCGAGCAGCGCGTCGAGAGCGAGCAGTAGGTTCAGATCCAGCGCGTCCACGCGAGGATTATGACCAACGCACCGATCGCCGCCAGCGTTGCCGACGGCGATCCGGCGTGTCGGCTACCGCTCCGCTACGGGCGCCGGTGTGGGCGCCACGGGAGCGGCCACCGCGCGATTGCGCAGCACCCCGCGGTAGGACGTCGGCCGCACGGGTCGGACCCACTGTGCCAGCCGCGACAGCAATGGCAGCGGCGTGCCGAGATCGTCGAGCATCTCGTCGATATTGGCCAGCGAGAACGGAACCACCGAGGCACCGTGCGCATGGTTGCCGTCGCTGCGTTCCCGCGACCACTCCAGGCGGGCATCGATCTCGTTGTTCATCATCTCGGCCATCGGCGGCACGAACCGGCCCGTGAGCAGCCCGGCGATCCAGTGGGCGCCCACCTCGGCGCTGAGGGCGCTCACATGGGAGCTGTTGTAGCCGGCGAAGCTCAGGTTGGGGACTTCCACCGGCAGGATGTGGCGGTAGAGCCGGAAGTCGCTCACCTCGTCGGTGAGGGCGCGCCGGACGAACGGGGTGAGGAACGGCACCTCCTGCCGGTATCCGGTGGCGCAGACGACGATCTCGGCCAGTTTCAGGCTGCCGTCGGCCAAGCGCACGGCGGGCCCGTGCCGCCCACCGATCAGTTCGGTGATCTCGGTGTCGCGGTGCACGCTGATCCGGCCCGCCTCGACCTGCTCGGCGAAGCCTTCGGTGGCCAAGCTCGCGCTGCTGGTGCCGATCTCGGAGATCGGGCCCGTCGGCACCAGGTCGAGCTCACGCAGCCGCAGCTTGCGCGTCACCCGCTCTTGCAGCAGGTCCATGTTCGCCTGGCGCAGTGCGAGGCGGTCGAGCAGCCGTTCGGCGCGGCGAGGGAAGCGGGAGGCGAAATGCGCCTCACCCGCGCGGGTCAGCAGCAGGCGCTCGTAGTCGGCGCCGAAGCCGAGTTTGCGCGGCATCTTCCACGTGAGTCTGCGCGCCACCACGGTGGTCTCGTCGGCGATATGGCTGACGGCCTCGGCCACATCACACGCGGACTTGCCGTAGCCGAGCACGACCACCGAGCGGTCGCGCGCCTGCTCGACATCGTGGAATTCCGAGACATGGCACAGCCGCCCGCCCGCGGCACGGAAACCCGCGGCGCCCGGCAGGTCGGGCAGCACCGGGTCGCTGTAGACACCGTTGGCGACGATCAGGTGATCGCAGGTGGTGCGGTGCCCGCCCATCTGGTCACGGATCTCGAGCAACCAGCCGCTGTCGACCGGGTCGGCCGCCACCACCTCGGTGCCGAGGCGCAGGTGCGGGCCGAGGCCGAACTCCTGCACGTATCCGGCCAGGTAGGCCTGCATCTGCTGACCGTCCGGCCAGCGGGGGAAATCTTCGGGCATCGGGTGATCGCTGAACGCGTACGTGGACTTGCTGTTCTGCGCGCGAAGTCCCGGATACCGGCGGGTGGCACTCCACACCCCGCCGACGTCGGGGGCTCGGTCGAAGACTTCGACCGGGAACCCCGCCTGACTCAATACCTTCGCGCAGGCCAAACCCGCCACTCCCGCACCGACGATCCCGATGCGGCTACCGCTCGTCATGCGCAGGAGACTACTCGGACAGATAGGTGTGGTGCCACCGCGCAAGTACAGGCAAGGTGCCACCGCGCTGGACAGCCCACAGTCTGTGGGAGAGTGCCCGACCCAGCCGTTATGCGCCACGCTGTCGTGGTCCACAGTCCCGCCGCCCCCCGCGCGACCCGTGCTGTACTGGAAGGATGACCAACAGTTCCGTTGTCGTCGACCGCGCCGGACTCTGGGACGCCGAGGCGCTCAGCGATGTCGCCGCCGCGACTTTCCCGCTCGCCTGCCCGCCCGAGGCCACCGCGGGCGACATCGAGATCTTCCTCGAGCAGATGCTCTCGGGCGAACGCTTCGGCGAATATCTGTCCGACCCGGCCAAGACCGTGCTCAAGGCCGTCGAGGGCGACGAGATCGTCGGCTACGCCATGCTGATCACGGGCAGGCCGAGCGACCCTGAGGTCGCCGCGCAGGTGAGCGCGGGCGAGGTGGTCGAACTGAGCAAGATGTATGTGCTGCCGGGGCACCACGGCAGCGGTGTCGCCGGGGCGCTGATGGAAGCCGCGGTCGACACCGCGCGCGACTCCGGTGCAGGCACGGTATGGCTCGGCGTCAACCAGGCCAACGAACGCGCGCAGAAGTTCTACGCCAAGCACGGTTTTCGGCAGGTGGGAACCAAGACCTTCACGGTCGGCACCCAGCTGCACTCCGATTTCGTCTTCGAACGCGCGCTCTAGGCCCTCCACGACGTTCTCGGCCCGCCCGACTCTGGACTGAGTGGAGGGTGCGACGAAGGAGTACCCGGAGGGAGGGAAGAGGCGGGAACAGGGCCGAGAACTGCGGCACCAGCCGCTAGACGACACCGGCCTCGAAGCGCGACAGCGCGAGCAGACGCGAGATCGCGCGCAGGTACTTCTTGCGGTAACCGCCGTCGAGCATCTCCTTCGAGAAGATCTCGTCGAGTTTGACGCCCGAGACCGTAACCGGGATGCTCGCGTCGTAGAGGCGGTCGGCCAGCACGACCACGCGCAGCGCGACGGCCTGATCGGTCACGGTGTGCACATCGGAGATGAACACCGACGCCACGCCCTGGATCAACGCACCGTACTTCGACGGATGCAGCGTGCTCAGATGCTTCAGCAGCACGTCGAATTCGTCGAGCGTGGAACCCGGGGTGAGCACGGCACGCTCGACGAGCAGCTCGGTCGAGGTGGGTTCCGGGGCGGGCGGCAGGTCGCGGTGGCGGTAGTCGGGACCGTCGACGCGCACCGGATCGAAGATCGAACCGAGCTTCTTGATCTCGCGCAGGAAGTCCGATGCCGCGAAACGGCCTTCGCCCAGCTGGCCGGGCAGGGTGTTCGACGTCGCCACGATGGAGACGCCACGGGCCGACAGCTCGGTGAGCAGTCGCGAGACCAGCATCGTGTCGCCCGGATCGTCGAGTTCGAATTCGTCGATGCACAGCACGCTGTTGGCCGAGAGCCGCTCGACGGCGTTGTTGAAGCCGAGCGCGCCGACCAGGTTGGTGACCTCACCGAAGGTGCCGAACGACTTGGGCGCCGGGGAACTGTGGAAGATCGAGGCGAGCAGGTGGGTCTTACCGACACCGAAGCCGCCGTCGAGATACAGGCCAGCGCCGGAGATGGCCTTCTTCTTGCCGAAGAGGCTCTTCTTCGAGGCGGCCTTGTGGATTTTCGCCACCTGACCTGCGAATGCCTCGGCCTTGGCGACCGCGGCCGCTTGGCTCGGTTCGTTGGGGTCGGGGATGTAGGAGGCGAAGCTGACCTCGTCGAACATGGGCGGGGGCACCATCTGCGCGACGAGTTGGTCGGCCGGGACCTCCGGATGGCGATCGACAAGGCGTTCTTGCATGGACAAATGGTACGGACGTGGTTGCATCGATCCCTATGCAGCGTATCCACAATGTGACCCAGCTCGCAGACCTCGATCCCGACGGACTGGCCAGGTGCTATGCCTATCCGCGGCATCTGGACGGTCCTTGGGTGCGGGCGAACTTCGTGAGCAGCATCGACGGCGCGTTCACCATCGACGGTGTCTCCGAGGGATTGGGCACCGAGGCGGACAAACAAGTGTTCACGGTCCTGCGCGAACTGGCCGACGTGGTCGTGATCGGCGCGGGCACCTTGCGCGCGGAGAACTACGGCGGTGCGCACCCCGACCCGCAACGGCGCATCGCGCACCACCGGCACGGAATCGGTGGTCACCCCGAGGGCACCCCGCCACCGATCGCGGTGGTCACCGCCACCGCCAAGCTCGATCCCGGTTCGAAATTCTTCACCGACGCCGAGGTGCCACCGCTGGTCATCACCACGAGGCATGCGGACTCGGCCCAGGTCAGTGCCCTCGAGGACGCGGGCGCGCAGGTGGTGGTCGCCGGTGAGGCCGCGATCATGCCCGCCGCGCTGATCCGGGTGTTCGCCGAACGCGGTCTGCACCGGGTGCTGTGTGAAGGCGGACCACATCTGTTCGGGCAGCTGGCCGAGGCCGGTTTGGTCGACGAACTGTGCCTGACCACCGCCCCGATGCTGGTCGGGGGCACGGGCGGGCGAATCTCGCTGTCGGCGAGCTCATTCGACCTGCCGATGGCCCGCAAGCAGCTGGTGCTCGCCGAGGACGGCACCGTCCTGGCCCGCTGGGCCCGTCGATGAAACTCGGCGCCGAACCTGGCAGTGTGTAGCGCATGCGTTGGACTCGGGCCGCGGCAACGGCCGCGACACTGTCGATCATGCTCGCGGGCTGTGGGGCCGGACCGTCGGATCGGCCCGTCGTCGCCATCGAGCGCCCGGGGGCCGGTGGCGTCCAGACCGACGCGCCCGCGCCGCAGGACCTCGCCAAGGCGGAGGTTCCCAAAACCGACCTCGCCTGGCGTGATTGCACCGCGACCACCCTGAGCTCGCTCGATTTCGGCGCCGCCCCCGCGGGTCTGGTCCTCGATTGCGCCGAGTTCTCGACGCCGATCGACACCGCGGGCACCGTGCTCGGCACCTTCCGCGCCGGCGCCCTGCGTGCCCGTCTGCCGCAGACGCCCGCCGACGCGGCCCCGCTGGTGCTCACCTCCGGTTCGGACCGTTCCTCGGCCTCGACGCTGGCCGGGCTGGCGATCGGGCCCAACAGCGCTTTGCTGGCCGCGCAGCCGATCGTCGCGGTGGACCGGCGTGGGATCGGCGCCTCCCAGCCCATCGACTGCATTCCGGCGCAGCTGCGCGCGGTGATGACCGACCTCGGCCAGACCGGAGTGGGCAACGGCGATCAGGTCGGTGCCGTCGCGGGCTTCAGCCAGGACGCCACCATCGCCTGCCGCGATTTCCTGCAGCCCTACGAAGGCACGTTCGACGCACCGCACGCCGCCGACGACATCGAACAGCTGCGCAAGCAGTGGCAGGTCGACAAGATCAACCTGCTCGGCGCGGGCAACGGCGCCAAGGTGGCCCTGAGCTACGCCCGCCGCTACGGCGACCACCTGGCCCGGCTCGTGCTCGACGCCCCCGAACCGGTCGGCGCCGACGCCACCACCATGGCCGAGGCACGCGTCACCGGCGCCGAAGCCGCCCTCACCGCGTTCGCGCAGCGCTGCAAGGCCGCCAACTGCGCGCTCGGGGCCGACCCGCGTGCCGCCGTTGTCGCGCTGATGAACAAGGCGAGCAGCGGTGGGCTCGGCGAGATCTCGGCCGCGGACCTGTCGACCGCGCTCACCGGTTTCCTGTCCAGTCCCCGCGGTGATCAGGCGAATCGGGTCACCGCACTGGCCGACATCCTGGCCGCCGCCGACCGCGGCGATCGCGGACCGCTCTCGGCCATGGTCGTGCGCGAGGCCGCCGCGATCACCTCCGACGGCGAGTTCGTCAACCGGTGCACCGACAGCCAGCAGCCCCCGACCGCGGACAAGGCCCGTGAACTCGCCGAGACCTGGGCGAGCAAATATCCGGTATTCGGGCGCAATGCCGCCATCGGGCTGATGGTCTGCTCGGCCTGGCCGGTCTCCACCGCGGCGCCGCTGCCGACGAAACTCGACTTGCCGGTGCTGGTGTTCGCCGGTGCGGCCGATCCGATCGTCGGCGGGGCCGCCGCCTCGGTGACCGGTGCGCTCGGCTCGGCGGGTGCCCGGCACGCCACGATGACCTGGCAGGGCTGGGGGCATCCGGTCGTCCCCCACTCCGGATGCGCGCAGAAGGCGGTCAACGACTACCTCGCGGAGGCGAAACTGCCCGCCGACGGCGGCGCCTGCCCGGCCTGATCCGGTCGGGGCAACCACCCGGTTCCGGCGCGTCATACGGGTCCGGCGACACCATCGCAACCCGATTCGGTGTACCGTGCCCCAGTGTTGTTCCGACAGCTCGAGCCTCGTACCGCTCGCACCTCCGCCGAGGTGATCAAGTTCGCGCTCTGGCCCTTCGCGGTCATGATGGTGCTGAACCGCGTCTTCATCAAGGCGATCAACGGTTTCGTCACCGACGACTACCGGCCCGTGTACAACGCCTCGTTCGAGTTCCTGAACGGCAGGCCGCTGTACACCGCCGATTTCTCGTCGGTCGACCCGCACTATCTCTACTATCCGAGCGGAACGCTGCTGATCGCGCCGGTGGCGGTGATCGACTACGAGCTGTCGCGATGGCTGTTCATCGGGCTCAACGCGGTCGCGATCCTGCTCGCCTGGTACCTGCTGCTGCGCCTGTTCAAGTTCGGTCTCGGCTCGATCGCCGCGCCCGCGCTGCTGCTGGCGATGTTCACCTCCGAGACGGTGACCAACACGCTGGTCTTCACCAACGTCAACGGCTGTCTGCTGCTGGCCGAGTTGCTGTTCATCACGCTGCTGCTGGCGCGGCGGGACCTCTGGGCCGGCGTGGCGCTCGGTTTGAGCATCGCGGTGAAACCGACGCTGGCGCCGTTACTGCTCGTCCCGGCCGTTCGCGGCCAGTGGAAGGTGTTCATCACCGCGCTCGGTGTGCCGCTGGCGCTCACTGCTATTGCCTGGCCGCTGTCGGCGGACCCCGAGAAGTTCTTCACCCACGTCATGCCGTATCTGGCTGAGACGCGCGACTACTTCAACAGTTCGATCGGTGGCAACGGGCTCTACTACGGATTGCCGGACTGGCTGATCCTGCTGGTAAAGGTCGTGATGGCCGGTGTGGTGGCAGTGTCGCTGTGGCTGCTGTGGCGCTACTACCGCCACGACGAGCTGTTCTTCGTCACCACGTTCTCCGGCGTGCTGCTCACTGCGTGGTTCCTGCTGCCCTCGCTGGGCCAGATGTACTACTCGATGATGGTGTTCCCGTTCCTGATGACCGTGGTGCTACGTAATTCGGTGCTGCGCAACTGGCCCGCGTGGCTGGCGATCTTCGGGTTCATGACCTACGACAAGTGGCTCTCGGATCGCTGGCAAGGCGTCGGCCGCAACCTCGAATACCTGCGGGTGACCTTCGGTTGGGGACTGCTGCTCGTCGTCGTGTTCTGTGTGCTCGGTGACCGCTACCTGGCCGCGCGTCGCGAGGGCAGGCTGCAGTTCGGAATCGACCCGACGTGGATGACGAGTGCGCCCGATTCGCGTGACGGCACCGATGAACCGGCGCCCGTCGCGCCGGTCGAGGACACGCCTTCGCCCCGCGAGGATCCGGTGGCGCCGGTCGAGGAACGCGAGCCCGCGCTCAAGTAGTTATCGGCCGGTGACGCACCGCTCACGGCGCGCACCGGCCGAACCCATTAGCGTGGAGCCATGAGTTCCGATACTTCGTTGCCCACGCCGCGTATCCAGCTGACGCCGCAGCAATGGCGGGCGAAACTGGATCCCGAGGAATACGCCGTCCTGCGCGAGGCCGCCACCGAGCGCCCGTTCATCGGCGAGTACACCGACACCAAGACCGAAGGTGTCTACACCTGCCGCGCCTGCGACGCCGAATTGTTCCGCAGCACAGAAAAATTCGACTCGCACTGCGGTTGGCCGTCCTTCTTCGATCCGGCCGATTCCGACGCGGTGATCCTGAAAGCCGACGAGACCTTGGGTATGCGCCGCGTCGAGGTGATCTGCGCGAACTGTCACAGCCACCTCGGACATGTCTTCGAGGGCGAGGGCTACCCCACTCCCACCGACCAGCGCTACTGCATCAACTCGATCTCCCTGCGCCTGCAGCCCGCGGAAGGGTCCGCCGGCTGAAAGGCTGGAGCTCAGCCGCTCGGTAAGCCCGCCAGGTGGTCAGCTGCTTCGGTCGGTTGCGGTGCGCTTGGGGTAGACGCCGTGACCGACCTGTAGGTACGACAGCCGATCGGCCAGCCGGGTGCTGAGCCGCCGGACCGCGTTGTAGACGTGGGCGTCCTTGCCGATCACGACACGTCCCCTACCCTTCGCGGTCGTGTCGACGATGCGGCGCGCCACCTGCTCGGGCTGGGCCGAGAACCCCTTGGCGAGCCACTCCGGCGCACCCATTTGCTGGGCTACCTTGCGCACCAGGTCGGTCCAGACCGAACCCGGGAGCACCGTGGTCACCGTGACATTCGAGCGGCCACGCAAATCCTGCGCCAGGCCGTAGCTGAACAGGGCGAGCGCGGCCTTGGACGCGCCGTACACCGCTGAGCCGGGCACCGGAACGATCGCCGACAGGCTCGAGGTGTTCATGATGACCCCGCGGGGGCGTTGCAGCAGGTACGGGAGGAAAGCCCTCGACATCCACACCGCGCCGAAGAAGTTCACCTGCATCAGCGTCTCGATCCGAGCGTCGCTGAGATCCGCGACGGGTTGCAGTTCCTGGGCGATTCCCGCGATGTTGAACAGACCGTCGACTTGTCCGTGGGAGGCGATCACGCTGTCGGGGAACGCGGCCACCGCGACGCGGTCGCAAATATCGATCGGGTGGGCGGTGAAGCGCTCGCGGTCGGTGGCCAGTGCGGCGGTGGCGGCCAGCGCCTGCTCATCGCGATCAGCACCGACCACGATCGCGCCACGGGCGATCAGCTCCAAGGCGACGCATCGTCCGATGCCGTTCCCAGCTCCGGTGACGACGAAAACGCTTCCCTCGACCTGCATGCACGATCTCCCGGTCATTCGCTGTACAGCGGACAGCAATCCACTCATGGTGTCTCCTCCCTCGGGTGTGTCAGCCGAGGGTCAGCTGGATCGGCTCGTGCGAAAGGGTGGGGCGATACATGCAGCGTGTGCCCGAGTAGATGGTCGGCATGCATTCGTTGCAGTGCACACACGCCGAACGCGTCGATTCATCTGCCTGGATGCGGTGCAGCAGGTCCGGTTCGCGCAGCAGGGCCCGCCCCATGGCGACGAATTCGAAGCCCTCGGTCCGGGCGAGTTGCATGGTGTCGAGATTGGTGATGCCGCCTAGGAGGATCAGCGGCATGGACAGTGCGCGCCGGAAGTGGCGGGCCCGCTCGAGCAGGTAGGCCTCCTTGTACGGGTACTCCTTCAGGAATTTCTTCCCGACCAGACGGAAGCCCTGGCGGGCCGGAGTGGGCAGCGTTTTCCCGAAGGAGCGGTGCGGGGGTGTGCCGTGGAACAGCATCATCGGGTTCAGTAGCGAACTGCCCGCGGTCAATTCGAGGGCGTCGAGCGCGCCGTCGGCCTCGAGCCAGGCGGCGAACTGGAGCGATTGGGGAATGGTGAGGCCACCGGCTTGGCCGTCCTCCATATTGATCTTGGCCGTGACCGCGATCCGATCGCCCACGGCATCCTTTACCGCACAAGCGATTTCACGCGCCATCCGAGCCCGATTGAGCAGGGATCCGCCGTAGGCGTCCTTACGCCGGTTCAGCACCGGACTCAGGAACGAGCTGGCCAGATAGTTGTGGCCGAAGTGAATCTCCACCGCGTCGAATCCGGCTTGCTCGGCCAGGCGGGCGGCTTCGGCGTGCGCGGCCACGGTTTCGGCGATCTCGGCGATAGTGGGAGTCTTGGTGAATCTCATGCCGAGCGGGTTGAACATCCGGCTCGGCGCGAGCGCCGGCACCTGATTGGAGGCGGCGTTGGCCACCGGTCCGGCATGACCGATCTGCGCGCAGGCCGCGGCGCCCTCCGCGTGCACGGCATCGGTCAGCTTCCGCAGTCCCGCAACGGCTTCCGGGCGCATCCAGATCTGATGCCGATCGGTGCGACCGCCGGGCGCGACTGCGCAATAGGCGACGGTGGTCATGCCGACACCGCCGGCGGCAACCTCCCGATGGAAGTCGATCAGTTCCTCGGTGACCAGGGCGTCGGGCGTGCGGCCTTCGAAGGTCGCGGCCTTGATCACCCTGTTGCGCAAGGTGATCGGGCCCAGCGTGGCGGGTGCGAATATGTCGTTCATAGCTGTTCTCCCGTCGGCGCGGTCAAACCGGCCACCACGAAATCTCGCAGTGTCTCCAGGTCCGGCTGCGCCATGCCGTGTTCCTCGATTTCGGGGCTGCCGAAACGCATGATGATCAGATCGAAGGCGAGCATCCACCGGCGGCGGCTCTCCCGGCTGTCCAGCTCCGGGAGCAGCGTGGCCCAGGTGCCCATGCGAAACCACGGGCCTTGCCACGTCGTGAGATGCCGTCCGAGGACGAACCTGGACAGCAGTCGAAGATGCAAGCGACCCAAGGGATCTCCCGCGAGCTGGACGAAAGGGGCCAGGATCGTGTCGACGACGTCGGGTAGCGGATCGCGCCCGGCTCTCGCGCGGGCGAGACCATCGGCCCACAGTGGCCCCAACCGGTCCTCGATCAGCGCACCGACCAGGGCTTCCTTCGATCCGAAGTGGTAGTGCACCGCGGCGGCGTTGGCACCGGCGGCGGCACAGATGCCGCGCACGGAGACCTCGTCGTAGGGCTCGGTCAGCAGCAATGATTCGGCGGCGATCAGCAGTCGCTGCCGCGTCCCCGTCTTGACCTCATCGACCATACCCAGAAGTGAAACACGTTTCAATCGACATTTCAATCACTGATTCAATCAGGGGTCGAAATACCGCCCGACCTGGTTGCCCCTTGCAGGTCACCACCGGTTCCGGGCTTCCTCCGCCCATCCCACGACATCGTCCAGGTCGAGCCAGCGACCGTCCTCACCGCGCACACGCCCGGTGAAATGCCCGAAACACTGATGCGTTTCACCGGCGACGACGAGCAGATTCGACACCGCGACGCGCTCATGGAACGGCCGGAACTCGACCTCGACCCGGTCGCCGGTGATCGACCACGGTCGCAGCCAATCGGTGGTGTCGTACTCCCAGCGCAGCTCATCGCTGATCTTCTGGAGGCGACCGTCGACGATGAGGGCGTTCTCGGTGCTGCCGGTCCCGTCGGTCCACTTGCCGCCGAACTGGACTCCCAATCCGGGCCGCGCACCGGCCGCCCAATTCCAGGTCATCGAGTACGGCCATTTTCCCCGGCCGTGGTCGAGGACCGCGAAGCCCTCTTCGATCCGATGGACCTCCGAACCCGAGGTCAGTGTCCCGGATACGGGGCGCCCCACGTCCTTGACCGTGTACTGGAATCGCCGCGCACTCCACGGCACCACCACCCCGAGCGATTCGTGACCGGGCGGCATCGGCACCTGTACCGAAAGCTGTATGCCCGAGGCACTGGCCTCGATCGAACTACCGCCCTCGTCCTCGGAGATTTCGATCTCGACACCACCGCCCCGAGCCGACGTGACACCCACACCGCTGCGCCCGGCCATCACCGTGCCGCGTGCCAACGGCACCACCGCATCGCGCGCGATCTCCGCGCCGCTCTCCCGGTCGAGCACGTAAATCCCGTGCACCCCCGCGTAATCCAGCGACGATACGACAATGCCGACGATATGACGCGGGGTGACGATCCCCCAGTACTCCCAGCGCTTGCACCGTCCCCAGCCACGCAGATCGGTCCGATGCAAAGGCCGCCGCGTCCAGCCGACCGCATCCGGATCGAGCCGGCCATCGGGTCGGCACAAATCGACCGGCGTGGTGATCTCGTGTTCGGTTGCGGTCAAACGAGACCGCGCACGTCCCACACCCACACACCGTCGACCTGCTCGGCCGGTATGCCGAGCAGGTCATCCACGGTACGACGCAGGGCATCACCGCTGTGTGCCGGCGGCAGCACCACCACATCGGCGCCCCAGTAACGCAGGTCCGAGATGGCCTGCTCGCGCCGAGCCTGGTCGATGACCGGAACCGTATCGAACGTCCGGACCAGCATGAGCAGAACCGCGGTGGATCGGGGGTCGGAGCCATAACCGGCCCCGTGGTCCGCGCCGCTCGGGCCGACGAAGTAGCCGCCGACGAGCGGGAAGGCGAAGTCGGCGTCGATCTGCCACCGCAGCGCGATGGCGTCCCCCGAGGTGGGCGGCGGCACGATCACCACCGAGCCGTCCGAGACGTACTGCCGCACAGTGCCGTCGGCGAAGAACGCGGGCGTCGGGGTGCGTTCCGCGACGGGCAGCATGGTCGGTGCGATGGGCAGCAGCGCGAAGGTCAGCGCGGCGAACCAGGCAATGGGCCGCCGCATGGTGGCGGAGGTGCGCCGCAATTCGATCGCCCGCTGGGTGCCGAGGGCCAGGATTATCGCGATGGCCGGAATGGCCACCATGGCGAACCGTGATTCGATGATCCCGTTCAGCGGCGGGATCCACCCGAAGGCCAGCCACGGCATCGGCACCATGGCGAAGTCGCCGTCGCCGAAGCGCACGACGCCGTCGAAGGACAGCACGATGCCGAGCGACAGCGATGTGAACACCACGATGACGATCGCGGCGGCCCGCACGATGCGCTCGCGCCGCAGCAAGTACGCGGCAGCGGCGACGAGCACGAGTAGCGGCCACCCGAAGTAGGTGTTGTCCTCGGTCGGATTGATGCTCACGTCGGGGCCGAACGAGAACATGCTGCCCGCCGATTCCGGCGAGAACTGAAACAGCGACAGAATGTCATTGCCGACCCGGCCGATCCCGATGAATCGATACGACTGCGGTCCGGCGAACTGCCACCACAGACCGAAACCGGTGAGCGTCAACGTGATCAGCGCCGCGAGCAGTACCGAAGGGGCCACCGCACGCAGCGTGCTCAGGATGTCGCGCCGGGTGCGCAGATAGGCGAGGGCGAAGACCGCGAAGCCGAGCGCGAAGATCAGCAGCGGCTCCTCACCCA
Source organism: Nocardia sp. NPDC058519 (assembly GCF_042719755.1). Classification (NCBI taxonomy): domain Bacteria; kingdom Bacillati; phylum Actinomycetota; class Actinomycetes; order Mycobacteriales; family Nocardiaceae; genus Nocardia; species Nocardia sp. NPDC058519. The sequence goes on from NZ_JBHXNK010000008.1 coordinate 156,106, forward strand.
GCGTGAGCTGAACAGCGACCAGCAGTCCGAGCACGACGGCAGCGCGCGGTTGCCATACCGGGCGCGCTCCGACGGTGTTCTCCGCGCGCCGCGCCATTTTGATGACCTGCAAAGCGATGAACGGAAGCAACACGAGGACAACGAAATTCGCGTGTCCATTGGTGTGCGCGATCATCGCGGGTGCGAAGCCGCAGAACAAACCGCCAACGGCCGCCGCGAATTTGGCGGTCACCAGCTCGCGCGAGAAAACCCAATACCAGGCGAACGCCGTGCCGAACAGGCCGAACGTGAGCGCCGACACGAAAGTGACGGTCGGCCCGAAAAGCAGGGTGACAGGCGCGAACGGTACCCCCCAGCCGTACATGAGGGTATTGGCCATCATGTTCACGCCGTCGGGATAATTCTGCAGCTGGGTGCTGAGCGGACTCGCCAGGTCGGTGATGTTTCGCGCCGTGATGGCGTAGAACCACTCGTACAGCGTCTGGTCCTGATCGCTTTTGCTCAGGTAGCCACTACGGAGGTTCGACCACAGCCCGGCGAGTACGAAAACCGCGAGCGACAGGTAACAACCGGCGACGATCAGGTCGGTGCGCGCCGAGCGCAGCCACTGCGCCGGCGTGCGGCGCGACTCGACCGTTTCCGGTGCGGTTCGATCGATGACTGCTATTGCGGATCGGCCCTCTTCGGTCCGGTCCGTTCCCCACCCTGGTACCACGCGCGAATCTCTCTCACCCTCATAGCCATAACCAGCCCGCTCACGATACTCGAGTGCGAGACCGCGGCGATAACAGGCCGATGAGAAAGGCCCGCTCCATGAGCGGGCCTTCGGTGTTTGCCCCGCTACGGCAGTGCGGTGACCAACTGTTCGACCTCGACGCGCGGTCCGGTGAAGAAGGGCACCTCTTCGCGTACATGCAGCCGGGCCTCGGTCGCCCGCAGATCACGCATCAGATCCACGATGCGATGCAGTTCGGGGGCCTCGAACGCGAGGATCCACTCGTAATCGCCCAGTGCCATCGAGGTCACGGTGTTGGCTCGCACATCCGGGTACCCGCGAGCTTCCTTGCCGTGGTCGGCAAGCATCTTGCGACGCTCCTCGTCGGGGAGCAGGTACCACTCGTAGGACCGCACAAAGGGGTAGACGCAGATGTATTTGCCCGGGTCCTCCCCCGCCAGGAACGCCGGGATGTGGCTCTTGTTGAACTCTGCGGGCCGGTGGACCGCGACGTTGCTCCAGACCGGAGCGCTCGCCCGGCCGAGTTCGGTCGTGCGCCGGAAATCGGAGTACGCGGCCTGCAGATCCTCGACCCGCTCGGCATGGGTCCACAGCATGAAATCGGCGTCGGCCCGCAGCCCCGCCACGTCGTAGATCCCCCGCAGCACTACGCCCTTGTCGGCGAGTCCGTCGAAGAACGCCTTCGCCTCCTTGATCGCCCCGGCCCGGTCCTCACCGAGCACGCCCGGCTGAACCTGGAACACCGAGAACATCAGGTAGCGAATGGAGGAGTTGAGAGCCTGGTAGTCGAGTCGCGCCATGGATCTATGGTGCCACTGCGGCGTTTTCGCCCGCCGCTGGGGCTCAGTCCTCCACCGGCCTGCTCGCCCGCCACGGCGACGACTCATCACTGCCGAACACCGAGGTCACCGTCGTCACCTCACCGTCGTGAAGTTCGACAGGCCCCAGATCGGGATCGAGAATCAGGCTCCGCGCGCTGCGCTGCTCACCGGCACTGGTCACAGCGGGCGATCATGCAGTACCGCTATCGCCGATGCCCGCTGACACGCCGCTGGTCAGCCGGAGAAGCTGTCAAGTCCGGTGAGCTCACTGGACAGAGTCCAGAGACGGGCGGCGGAAGCGGCGTCGACGGCCCACGGCTTCACGCCGCCGACGAGCATGTCGTCGTCGGTGGCGAGTTCGGCGACGTCGCAATCCTGGCAATAGGCACCGCCGTACGCCGCGAGCGGTGCGGCGGTCGCCGCCCAGACTGCTGTCGCCGCCCCCTGCGCCGGGGTTTTGAAGCCCTTGGCCGGACTACCGTCACTGCCGATCCAGCCCTGCGCGATCTGGTCCGCACGGGCGATATTGCGTTGCAGTGGTGTGAGGATGCTGCCCGGGTGCACGGAGTACGCATGCACTCCGGTCGCCGCACCGATCGCGTCGAGGTGGGTGGCGAACAGCGCGTTGGCGGTTTTGGACTGACCGTAGGCCTTCCAGGTGTCGTAGTCGCGGCTGAAATGCAGGTCGTTCCAGCGGATATCGGCCAGGAAGTGGCCCGACGATGCCACCGCGACCACCCGAGCCCCGCTCCGGGCCAGCGCCGGACGCAACCGGTTGACCAGTGCGAAGTGCCCGAGATGATTGATCGCGAAGTGCGCTTCCCAGCCCGGCCCGACATGTCGGCGCGGATAGGCCATGACCCCGGCGTTCGTGATGAGGACGTCGATGGTGCGGCCGGTATCGAGAAAACGTTCGCTGAATGCCCTGACACTGTCGAGGTCGGCCAAGTCCAGTTCAGCCACCTCCGTATTCTCGATGTCGCACAGTGCTTTTCGTGCCGTTTCGACCCGGCGGGCAGGCACGACCACGTGCGCCCCGGCATGCGCCAACGCCACGGTGGCCTCCTTGCCGAGACCCGAGTAACCGCCGGTGACGAGGACCGTCTTCCCCGTCAGGTCGACGCCGTCGACGACCTCGTCGACCGTGCTGCGCGGGCCGAACCCGCTACCGATTCTGTGCTGCTGCGTGATCGCCATGCGCTGACGGTAAAATCTAGAGTGCGATCTAGGTCAAGCTGTGAGGACCCACGAGATGAACGGTCTGTCTATCGGTGACGTCGGCCGGGCCACCGGCCTCGGGGTGCACGCCTTGCGATATTTCGAACGGGAAGAACTTCTGTTGCGCCCGATCCCCCGATCTTCCGGTGGACAGCGCGTCTACGCGCAAGCCGACGTCGAATGGCTCCTGCTCTGCAACCGCCTACGCGAGTCCGGCATGCCCATCGCGACCTTGCGGACTTTCGCCCGGCTCGTGCGGACGGGACCGGGAAACGAGCGGGAAAGACTGGCCCTGCTCGAGGCCCACGAACGGTCTGTTCGTGACCGACTGGCCGAACTGACGGTCGGCCTCGAAGTGATCCACAACAAGGTCGTCGCCTATCGCAAGCATGTCGAGGAGGGAACCGCGGCCGGAGTCTGGTCCCCCGAGCCACCGACCTGACATGTTCCCGCATTGCCCTGCATCGGAATCAGTGCTGCGCGCTCTCGATACACGCGGTAGCCACGCGTTCCGCGGCGGCGGTGCCCGAGGCCACGCAGGCGGGGACGCCGACGCCGTGGAGGTAGGCGCCCGCTACGGCGAGGCCGTCGAGGGGGGCGACGGCGGATTCGAGGGTGGCGATGCGGTCGGTGTGGCCGGGGGCGTACTGCGGGAGGCCGCCGGGCCAGCGTTGGACGACGGCTTCGAGTGGGGTGATCGGGATGCCGGTGACGGTGGCCAGGTCGGCGACCGCGGCGGCGATGAGGTCGTCGTCGGTCCAGGACAGCGGTTTGTCGTCGCCGAGGCGGCCGAAGGAGGCTCGGACGAGGGCGACGTCGCGCTCGGCCAGGTGCGGCCATTTACGGCTGGACAGGGTGAAGGCCTTGGCGCGCAAGGGTTCTCCGGTGGCTACGAGGATGCCGGAGTTATCCGGAAGGGGGGTGTCACGCGGGAGAGCCATGGCGACGAGCGCCGAGGAGGACAGCTCGATACCGGCGGCCGCCCGCGCCGCTTCGGGCGCCACGTAGTGCAGGAGCCGGGCGGTGACCGGGGCGGGCGTCGCGATGACGACGGCGTCGACGGCTCCGAGCGGGTCGACCACCCAGCCACGCGGTGCGCGGGCTACGCGCGTCGCGGCCGTGGTCGTGACCAATCGGGCTCCCGAAGCTTCGGTCAGTGCGGCGAGCAAGGCTCCGTAGCCGTCGCGCAGCCCACCGAATACCGGGGCTGAGCTGGGGGCGGGCATCGCCGTTCTGACCGCCTCGGTGAGGCTCGAAGCGCCGTCGTCGAGTGCCGCGGCGAGGGTGGGTAGCGCGGCGCGGACACCGATGGAAGTGCTGATCCCCGCGTACACCCCGCCCAGCAACGGATCGACGCTCCGCTCGACTACCTGACTGCCGAAACGGTCGCCCACCAGGGTCTGCACGTCGATATCGGAGCCCGGCTCCCAGTGCAGCGGGCGCTCCGGCTCGGTCGCTACCCGGTCGAGCGTCGCGTCATCGACCAGCCCCCGCAGCGACTCGGCGTCGGACGGAATCCCCATCAGTGTGCGTCCGGGCAGCGGATGTGCCGATCCCTGCGCCCAGATCAGCGGTCGCTTCCCGGCGGGCCGCACCAACTGGTCGTCGAGGCCGAGCTCGCTCATCAACTCGATCACCTCTGGCCTGCGCCCCACGAACGCCTCGGCGCCGAGATCGACTGGCTCCCCGGCCAATTCGCGGGTGTGCAGCACACCGCCGACCCGTCCGCTCTGCTCGAGCACGACGATGTCGACGCCCTCCCCCAGCCGCTGTCGCAACCGGTAAGCCGCGACGAGCCCGCTGATTCCGCCACCGACGACCGCGATCCTCATGCCTCGACCGTAGCCGCGCGTGCACCCCGCCGACGACGCGCACCTGACGGATGTCGGCCGGGTCACTGTCCGTGGACGCTTCGCTGACGACCGCCGCCGGTAGCGAGGCGATCGAGCCCTACAGCGAATGCACCAACTCGACCAGCGCGGTCAGTACGCCGGGATCGGTGTCGGGCAGCACGCCATGGCCCAGGTTGAAGATGTGCCCGGTCGCACCGAGGGTGATCGCTTCGTCGGCCTCGCGCGCGATCCGCCGGGTCTCGGCCTCGACCGCGTCGAAACCGGCGAACAGGATCGCGGGATCCAAATTGCCCTGCAAGCCCTTGCCCGCACCGACCCGACGTACCGCGTCGGTGAGCGGCACTCGCCAGTCGACACCGACCACATCGGCACCGGCCTCACCCATGGCACCCAGCAGTTCGCCCGTGCCGACGCCGAAGTGAATGCGCGGCACGCCCGCCGAGGCAACCTCGGCGAACACCCGCTCCGAATGCGGCAGCACGTACTCGCGGTAATCGGCCAGCGAGAGCGCACCCGCCCACGAGTCGAACAGCTGCACCGCGTCGACACCGGCCGACAACTGGGCCTGCAGGAAGGCGATGGTGATGTCGGTGAGGGCACCGAGCAGGGCATGCCAGGTCTTCGGGTCGGCGTGCATCATCGCCTTGGTGCGCTCGTGCTGCTTGCTCGGCCCACCTTCCACCAGGTAGGAGGCGAGGGTGAACGGAGCGCCCGCGAACCCGATGAGCGGGGTGTCGCCGAGCGCGTCGGTGAGCAGCCGCACGCCTTCGGTGACCGCGCCGACCTCTTCGGGACGCAGTCGCGGCAGCGCGCGCACATCGGCTTCGGTACGCACCGGCGAGGCGATGACCGGGCCGACGCCGGGCACGATGTCGAGGTCGATGCCCGCGGCCTTGAGCGGAACGACGATGTCGGAGAACAGGATTGCCGCGTCGACACCGTGCCGGCGGATCGGCTGCATGGTGATCTCACACACCAGCTCCGGGTCGAAGCACGACTCGAGCATGCCGATGCCCTTGCGCAGTTCGCGGTACTCCGGCAGTGACCGGCCGGCCTGACGCATGAACCACACCGGGCGCCTGCTGGGCGTCGCGCCGGTGGCGGCGGCCAGGAAAGGGGCATCGGTCAACCGGCGGCGGGTGTAAGTGCTCATCGGTGTTCATCCTAAGCGTCGAGCCCCGCCGATCCGCACGCCCAGGCAGGTGTGGGACGAACCACACGTTCGGCCCGCCACGTACCCGGCACCCGCCGCACCCGGTCGCGTCGCACATCGCGCATCGCGCCGACATCGAGAATGCGCCCTCCGCAACGTCAGCGGCACGAAACGCGCACGGCGGCGCGCCTCCGACGGCGTCGGGCGCCCACGGTCTACCGTTCCTCCTCGTGACACCGCTCGACATCCGCGACGGCGCCGCACCGACCGGGGGAACGCCCCGCGAGCCTGCTTCTTTTCGGGCGGCGGTCGATGCGATGGGCACCGCAACAGTGCATCCCCGAATCGAGCTGGCGCCTATCCGTCCTCCACAACGGTTGGCGCCGTTCTCCTATGCGCTCGGAGCGGAGGTCACCCACCCAGAAGGTCCCGTGGTGCCCATCGACTCCGAGGGCGGCGACGCGTTCGGCAGGCTGATCCTGCTACACGACCCCGACGGCGACGAGGCCTGGAACGGGGTGTTCCGGCTCGTCGCCTACATCCAGGCCGACATCGACGCCGCACTTGCCGCCGACCCGCTGTTACCCGAGGTGGCGTGGAGCTGGCTGGTCGACTCCCTGGAATCGCGCGGCGAACCGTTCACCGCCCTCGGCGGCACGGTGACCGCGACCAGCTCGGTCCGCTACGGCGATATCGCGGGCCCACCACGCGCCCACCAGCTAGAACTGCGCGCGTCGTGGACAGCGACAACCACCGAGATGCGCCGACATGTCGAAGCGTTCTGCGAGGTGCTGGCCTTTGCCGCCGGGTTGCCACCCGCCGGGATCACCCATTTACGACCGGAGTCCTATACCCGCACCGATCGCCCTTGATCGCCACGTAGAGTTCACGTCTATGTCGGTCGCCGAGGAACCCACCGCAGCAGAGCCCCTGCTCGTCCCTGCCGAGGGGGTTCCACCTGTGCTGGCGACTGCCGACGAGGTCGCCGCGGCCGCCAAAACTCTCGCCGCCGGCACCGGCCCCCTGGCCGTCGACGCCGAACGCGCGTCCGGTTTCCGCTATTCGGCACGGGCGTACCTGATCCAGCTGCGCCGCGAAGGCGCGGGCTCGTTCCTCATCGACCCGATTCCCGTCACCGACGCCCTGACCCCCTTGGCCGAGGCGATCAACGACCTCGAATGGGTCCTGCACTCCGCTGATCAAGACCTGCCCGGCCTCGCCGAACTGGGTTTGCGCCCCGCCCGCCTGTTCGACACCGAACTCGGCGGCCGCATCGCCGGCTACGACCGCGTCGGCCTGGCCGCGATGGTCGAGAACCTGCTCGGCCGCTCCCTGCGCAAGGGCCACGGCGCCGCCGACTGGTCGAGCCGCCCACTGCCCGACGAATGGCTCAACTACGCCGCCCTCGACGTCGAACTGCTCCTCGAACTCCGCGACACCGTTGCCGCCGACCTCACCGCCCAGGGCAAATTCGACTGGGCCGCAGAGGAATTCGAACACGTCCGCACCATGGACCCGCCCTCCCCCAAGGCCGACCGCTGGCGCCGCACCTCCGGCATCCACACCCTGCGCCGCACCCGTCAACTGGCGATCGTCCGCGAACTGTGGACCACCCGCGACGAACTCGCCCGCGCCCGCGACGTCGCCCCCGCCCGCATCCTCCCCGACTCGGCCATCGTCGCCGCCGCCACCGGCGAACCACGCTCGATCGCCCAACTGCGCACCCTCCCCGTCTTCGGCGGCCCCCGCCAACGCCGCTACTCCCGCGACTGGCTGGCCGCGATCGAACGAGGCCGCACCCTCCCCGACAAACAACTCCCCCCACTGACCCTCCCCTTCGACGGCCCACCCCCTGTCAACCGCTGGGAACGCCGCGACCCCATCGCCGCCGCCCGCCTCACCACCGCCCGCGGTGCGATGAGCGAGCTCTCCACCGAACACTCCATCCCGGTCGAGAACCTCCTCTCCCCCGACCTGGTTCGTCGGTTGTGCTGGGACGGACTCCCCGACTACAAGAATGTCGGCACTGCCGAAGAGTTGTCCGCGAAGATCGAAGCATTCCTCCTCGTCGGCGGCGCCCGCAACTGGCAACGCACCCTTGCAGTCCCTGCGCTGACCAAAGCATTGACACCCGCAGTCGACTAGCGATCGAGACCGGGCGGAAGCCGAGGTGTCAGCCACAAGCCAGGTCGCGGATCCACTGCTGGTACTCGCCGCGAGGAACCGAGATCGGCTCGAACGTGGCTCGTTCGAACAGAAGCTGACTCGGATAGTTCTCGACGTGAATGTTCGCGGTCACCAATATCGGACCGCCGCTACGATCCTTCGCTCGATCGACGATGACGTCGCAAGACTTGGCGAGGACACTGTCGGCCACTTTCCCGCCCTGTCCCCGCATAGTCTCACTCACGCCGATGGCCGCCACATGGGCAGCGAACAACGTCGGCGAGACACCGTCGAAAGTCAGATGAGCAACCGCGATGATCTCCGCGGTACCCTCGCACCGCCCGACGACGAGAAGGTTGCCCGCCTTCAGACATCTCGGGCTCTGCCGAATAATGCTCTGCGCCACGCGTTCCCAGGGTTTGGAGTGCGGCAGCTCTCGCCCTGCCGGACTGCGCGGTCGCGAGGTCGTGCAGGTGAACGCTTGAAGTTCTGACGCCTGCCGACGGTCGGTAATCGTCGCCCAGCAGATCTCTGTTGGATTCACCGGGTCGATCGGCCCTTCGCCGCGAGCCAGTCCGCCAGCTCCGAATGAGTCGGCCGGTTGTCGATGCCCTGCTCGTAGGCCCGAGCCAGGTCCTTGTCGTCATTCGGCTCCGGGAAATCGATCTCATCGACTGACACATCCAGCGCCCACGCGAGGTGCTCAGGAGAGATGACACCATCCTCGACTCGCCGTTGCAGCGCATCGACCAGAATCGACGGAACCGCGCGCGTGGAGGATTCCTGCTGCCGAAGTATCACCGCTCTCCTGACCTCGAACGCCTCATCCTCTCCAGCGGTATGCGCGCGAACCACAACCGGTGTTGTCCGCTTCAGCGCCGCGACGACCTCCACGGAAGGGTGAATCTTCAGTGTGGACAACCGATTCTTCAATGCGCTAGTGGATACTCCCGTTTTCCACAGGAACATCGCCAAGCCACGCCCATCCATGCGCGCCCAATCTTGCTGAGCAACAAGCTCTTCCGGTAGAAGCAGCCGTGCCGCGAACTCGTCGGCAGGCGCCTCATCCGACTCATCGGGCGGCAGGTCCCCACTGTGATGCCCCAGCGCGAGATGAGCCAGCTCGTGGGACAGCGACCAGTTGCTCCGGAACCAATTGGGCGTGGTCGCGAGCATGACGATCGCCCGTGAGCCGATTGTCAGTGAATAATCCGTCGACAACATCGGCAGGCGAATGACATCTACGCCCAATAGAGTCTCCACAACACCGATGTACGAGCGAACGAAATCCTCGCCGAGGATGCCACGCATCGCCTCGGGACCGTCAGGTAGCGGCTCACTCGACGGCGGCCCGTCAGGAAATGCGGCGTTGTAGGTGTCTTCCACCCTCGCGAGAAGCGCCTCGTCGTGTGCTCTGCCAGGGTTGGTCCGCACGCCGCGATCGACATTCCACACGTGTCGAGCAGCGATCCCGACCCGTCGCGGATCCTGTTCACCGGTGACAAGCCAGTAGAGGTCCGCGCCTATCTCATCGGCGATGCGGGCGAGTTCGCGCGATGAGAACCCCCGCTGCCCGTTCAGCGCCCGCGACAATGCGTCCGGCTTCATCCCAGCCAGCTCAGCGAGGCTTCGCTGGCTCGAACCCGCAGGCATGCGCGATCGAATCCGCTCGCCTACCGCCGCCAGATCTTCGTCCATATAGACCAATCTACCAGCGGTGTTGGGAAAATCCCAACACTCCGCGAGCATGCGGTCGAGGCCAACTACAGGCGCTCATCAGCTCCAGTCCACGCGGTCAGGTGCTCAGAGGTCGGCGGCAGGATTCGAAAAGCGGGAATCCCCGGCGTCAGTGGCTCGATTGCGCGAAAGTCGCGCTGGTCCAGCGTGAAAACCGCGTCGGTACGGAACTTGTCGGCGAGCACGACGCCGACGGCGTCAGCTAAGTCCAGTCGGAGCGCCTCATACTTGGCACGGATCGTCTGCGCGGCGGCAAAATCGACGTGCTTTCCGCGAGCCGTTGCCGCCCGTCGATCATGCGGGCCATGAGCGCTTCCGTGACTTGCATCGCGGCGGGAAAACCGAGGTCCCGGTGCACGAGGTGATCCAATTCCGTCAGGACCAGCGGTGATCACCGGCACCTCGGACTCGATAACCTCGACTGCCCTGGGCGTGCTCGATCCGGTCGGCATCGATGCCGCGAACAGGGCCGAGGTGTCGGCAACGATGATCATCGCCGCGCTGCCTGCTGCTTGATACGGGCGTAGATGTCGTCGTCCATTTCGTCCACGGAGCGTGTGCGGCCGCTTCGGAAGACTGGCAGCGGCGCGTCACTCCTAGACGATTCCGCCATCCCCGGATGCATATCGACACTTTCCCGTGGCATATCGTCCTCAGTGAACCCCATCTCGACCATCTCAGCCTCCCGCCAACATGAATCGGGATGCAGACCAGCCAGATTCGGCATACCCCGGATCACAACCTTATGCTCCGCCGTGGTCCAGCCGACGAACCGGTCCGTCACGTCCATGACAGCGTCTTCCGACTTCTCGTGATCGGCCTCCCACAGCACAAGGTGAAGGCGGACCAGGTGTGCGAACACCGCTTCGCGATCGATGCCGTCCGCCAGGAGATTGTCGACTGCCGTCGACAGCGCCGCAACCGTATTCGCCTCAGTGGGGGCTGCGGCCAATAAGCCTCGGTCCGTACCCATACGATCAAACCTCACATATTCACGTTCGCTGTGTCGCAAGATTGATCTCCCAAACGTAGTCTGGCGAGAATTCCCCACCCTCTTCCTTCACTGTGGCCACGACATCAGCACCAGCTTGTGTCATGTAGTGGATTTCATCACGAAAGTTCAGATCCGTACGTCTGACCAGGCAACCGCGAGGTTCGGTCGCGGTGAGAAAGTCATCGAAATAGATCTTCTCCGGAATATCGGATACCAACTCCACAATTGGAATGGGAATTGAAGTCCCCCATTGCAGGCGGTGGACCGACAGCTTGATCCCGAAAGATACCCACTCCTTCTGCTCATCGGGATTGAAATCTATTTGAACCAGCCCATAGTCGCGCCGCATCCAATATCGATTTCGATCAACTTCCTCATAGGATTCAGACTCACCCATGAGTTGGTCTACACTACCTACGCTGACACCATTCCGAATCTCGAACAATGAATTGGATATCGCCACTTCAGCAACGAATTCATGGAATTCTGGTATCATTTTCGCGTACCCTTATCTATTGGTCAACGATTCCGTCGATCATTTGATTTCACATGTTTGACATAAGAGATGGTCGCCACACTTCGAATGCATCTATCTCCTTCTCCAACACCTTCAATACCTTGCGATTATCTTCAATGGCGCTGACGCCCTGGTCATGCAGAGATCTTGCACTAACGTAGACAGCGCAAAGAAACTCTGACAACGGAGTGGAATCAATCACCATTTTCCCGTGTCGGGTAGCTACGCGATCCTTTTGTGGTGAAAACTCGACCACAAACATAGAACCAATGCCTTCGAACCTCCCATTGCCTTTTCCGCGACTGGCCAGTAAGCGAGCCTCGAAGAGGAGAGTAGCAGCGGAGGGATACACCATCATGCGTTGATCAGGGTGCTCAAGACCGCGAGTAGTAACCGATGCTGAGTTACCCAGCACTTCCAGGTCGCCTAGCGAATATCCATCCTCTGGAGGGTCGTCGCGGACCGTGAAAATGAACTCGACCATTGTTTTCACTTCCCAATGAGCTCGGCCTTACTGACACCGGTGTCCTGTGCCTCCGCATCGAGCAACATTATTCCCAGACTCAAACCCCTATGGCTAGAACCTCCTGCGGAAGGATGCCGCGTTCCCACCTTGTCATTCAATTTCGAGAGGTAGGCTCGGGGAGATTTGCTTTCGATCATGGCCTCCAGCGGAGTTCCGGACAGCGGATTTGAGATATTGAATTAATCAGATGTGGGGACGAATTTCGCAGATACTCGCCGACACTCTGCACACCATTCAACGAGTTTCGCCCTATTGTTGAACTTCCGGTACTCGTGATAGTATCAGCACCAGCGTGTGTCACATAGTGGATTTCATCACGGATTAGTGCACGCTGCTCATCTCTTACTGCAGTACATCAATCAAAGGCGAGCCCCCTTCGCTACTAGTTTGCTGCCTTCATATAGTTCAACAGTCTTTAGTGAATCCAATTCAATTGCATATAGGTCGGAAAAGAGTAACTCCAATTCGACTATGTACTGCCTGCCAGGAATAAACACTCCGCCATCCGCTTGCCCGCGCACAACACAAGACGTCATAATGTCGCCGATGAGGATCTGCGAACGGACTCCGTCGCGTGCTGGCGCTACCCTGCCCCCTTCCTCTGTGGTGAGAAACGTCAGGCTTGCTGATATTTTCTTCACGCCATAAACTCCTTACAGTACATGATCGATTGATCGAATTCCGGCGTGGAATGCGTCACTTTGTGAGCCAGGCTGCACTGTGTACACGCCATTCCTGAAAATGAACGGGTCGATGCGATCCGAGAAATCGACCGAATCTAGTGCTTGACGGTCGACGGTCACTCTGATAACAGCAACCTTCGATGAGTCATGACGCGCGTATTCGAGCGCCTCCTCTAGTGTCAGCGCGAACTGACGACCCTCAAGACTGTTATGTGAGGGCGTAAAGGATTGAGTGGACATGATTGATTCATATTCACGAACCCCTACAGCCCGGAAGAGATCGATAGTGCACGGCGTCAAGCCGAGGGGATCGACCCAAGTGGTCGGGTTGTGAGGGTAGGCGTGCGGGTTATTTGCGGGTGCGAGTCCGAGGGGGTCGGGGCTAGTGTAGCGGCCTGTTTCGGGGTCGTAGTAGCGGTGGTGGTTGTAGTGGAGGCCTGTTTCGGGGTCGTGGTGTTGGCCCTGGAATCGGTGGGGTGTTTCGGGGCCTGTCCAGGTCGTGTGGCCCCAGAGGGACGCGGTGGCGGTTGAGACTATTTCGCCGGTGGTGGGGTCGGCGAGGTGGGTGGGGGCGCCTTGGAGGTTGGTGACGATTGCCCAGAATTGGTCGTCGACCGATTGAGTGTCGTCGACCGATTGAGTGAGGGGAACGTGGGTGGTCGGGTGGTTGGTCCAAGTATGGGTTCGGGTGCCCGTGGGGGTGGTGGTGGATTGTTCGGTGAGGTGGACCCCGTCCCAGGCGAAATCAGTGCGAGTGTTGTCGGCGTGGTTTTGTTTGCTGGTTCGGCGGCCGAAGGGGTCGTAGGTGTAGGTCCAGGTGTTGTTGTCCGGGGTGGTGACTTCGGTTAGTTGGTCGAAGGCGTTGTAGCGGTAGTGCCAGATGGCGGGTTTGCGAGAGATCCGGGTCTTTTCTTTGCGGATGAGGCGGCCAGCAGTGTCGTAGTGGTAGCGGGTACGACCGGCCCGGATGAGGAGGTTGTTCCGGTACTCGAACTGCGGATCAGTAGTGGGTTCGGACGGGTTACATTCGGGCGCAACAGGACCCGACGGTGTCGGTAATGGCGGAATCTCGGCTGCGGTGAGGTTCGAAAGTGCGTCGTAGCTGTATAGCTCGGTGACGCCGACGCTGGGTGAGGTGATGTCGGTGATGCGGCCGATCGCTTCGAGGGTGTAGTCGCGCCGGCGACTGACGGTGGGCGTCGTTGTGGTGTGGCTGGTGATGTAACCGTCTGGACGCCAAGAGAATTCGTCGCGTTCGAGGAGTTGGGTGGGGGTGCTGGTGAGGGGGTCGAGCTGGACGAGTTCACGGGTGACGGTGCGGCCGGCTGAGCTGTAGGTGTTGTGTTGTCCGATACCTGTGCTGTGCCAACTATTTTGGCGGCCGAGCTGGTCGTGGGTGAAGTCGAATCGGTGCCCGTTCGTGGTCAGAGCCGAAACCCGCCCCGTGGGGGTGCGTTCGTAGCTGGTCGACACGCCGCTCGGCGTCGTGTAGCCGGTGCGGCGGCCGTGCTCGTCGTAGTCATAGGTGACGGGGCGGCCGTCGACGTGCTGGGTCAGGACTCGCCCGGCCGGGGAGTGAGCGAAAGTCACCGCGTGGATGGTGTTGGCGTGCAAACCGATTCGGGCCGTCGCGAGTTGCCCAGTCGGGGTGTAGGAGTTGCTGATCCACTCACCGGTATCCGTGCTTACGCCGGTGAATCGGCCCAGGACGTCGAAGGTCAGGCGACGTTGGACGCCGATGGGTGTGATTATGGTGGTGGGTCGGTTGAGTAGATCGAAGTCAGTGCGTGTGACCGAGCCGTTGTAGTCAGTTTCGGCACAGACATTGCCGGATAGGTCGTGTTCGTAGGTCCACGTGTCACCGAGAGGGTTGGTGACCGAATTGAGTCGACGTTCGGTGTCATGAGTGTAGGAAGTAATTGCGCCATCAGCGGTTTCGCGGGTGGCGACCAGATCGAAAGTGCCATAGGTATAGCGGGTGCTCGCGCCGATCTGGTTGGTATGGGTGAGCAGGTTCGCTTCACCGTCATAGGTCCAGGTTTGGGTGGTGCCGTCGGTATCGGTGCGCGACAGCAGCTTTCCCTCGACCGAGAAATGGCTAGTACTGGTATTGCCGAGAGGATCGGTGATCCTGACCGGCCGCCCGAACAGGTCGCGCTCGACGATGGTGATCACGTTGGCGGGTTCAGTGATCTGGATCGGTAGCCCGGCCGCATCGACATCGATGATGGTGGTGGCACCGGTCGAGAGCGAGATCGACGCCGGCGCACCGCACGGGTGGTGGGTATAGGCGGTTGTGACACCATCGGCGTCAGTGATGCTGGCGAGGTTGCCGTGGCCGTCGTAGGTGCGAGTGATGGCCGTGCCATCGACATCGGTGATCGTGGCTGGACGACGCGGCGCGGCGTAGCTGACCGTGATGGTTGCCTGGTCAGGGCGTCGGAGCAAGACCAGGTCACCATCAGCGTTGTAGAGATAGACGGTGGTGTTGGTGTAGGCGTCGACGTGGCGGACCGGTTGTCGGTACTCGTTGTAGTCGGTGATCGAGGTCGCGCCGCGGGGGTCGATCAGGTTGCGCAGGCAGAGGTCTTCGTCGAACTCGAAGATGGTGGTGGCGCCGAGGGAGTTCGTGTGGTGGGTGCGCGATCGCCCGAATTCGGGACGCGGTTCATACGCGAAAGTCGCCGACAGGATGCCGTCGGTGCCGACTTGTTTTATGACCCGTCCGGATCGGTCGTAGGTGTTGTGCATTTCTGTGCCGCGGGAGTCGCGCCATGACAGCATGCGGTGTTGTTCGTCGTAGCGGAAGGTTGTGGTCGCGGCGACGCCGTTGGTGACCGAGGCGAGATCACCTGCTGTGTAGCTGAATTCGCGAACAGTGGTTTCGAGCGGTTCGCCAGTGGGGGTGGTGCCGAGCACTGTCAGGGCGGTGACACGGTTGTCGGTGGTGTCGATCCGGACGCGGTATCCGCCGGAGTGGGTGACTTCGGTTGGGTGGCCGGTGTCGCTGTAGTGGAAGGTGATTCGGTTGTGGTGGCGGTCGGTGATCTCGGTGATCGGATAGTTGCCGAGGGGGGTTTCCGACCCGGCCGACATTGCGGTGGGCCGGAAGCTCCAGGTGAGCTCGCGGTCTGGGTCGTGGACTGAGTATCCGCCCGTTTCGGTGCGGGTCATGGTTGCGCGGATGC
This sequence comes from Nocardia sp. NPDC058519, assembly GCF_042719755.1. NCBI lineage: Bacteria > Bacillati > Actinomycetota > Actinomycetes > Mycobacteriales > Nocardiaceae > Nocardia > Nocardia sp. NPDC058519. The sequence continues at coordinate 171,698 of NZ_JBHXNK010000008.1, forward strand.
CCTGGTGGACCGGACGAACGGGGAGGTCCGGGGCGGCGTGGGGGAATTGCCACAGCTCACCGTCGGGTCCGACGAACCGGACGCCGACCTGGTCGACTTCGACCCGCATATCCAGGGTCGCTGCCCAGGAAGGCCCGAACCATCGACCGAACCGGTACGAAGAACGATGGCGGCGGGTCAGCACCAACGCCAACACCCCAGGCAGCTCGATATCGGTTGCGGGGAGCAGGAACTCGCCGGTCGCGACGTCGACCGGGTCACCGCAGTCGGTGGTTTGCTTCGCGGTCTTGTTGAGGTCGGGTTTCTCGGAACCGGATTGGTCTGGAAGCTTGCCGGTATCGCTCGGAGTGCTCGCCGGTTTCGTGCTACCCGGGGTGTCCGGATTGTCGGTTGTCTTGGCCGGTGTGTCAGGCGTGCTCGACGGATTCGTTGGCGTGTCAGGCTGCTTGGTGGTCGAGGGTGTTGTCGAGGTGTCGGTGTTCTTCGTGGCCGCAGGGCTGGTTGTCGTGTTGTCGGCGTTCTTCGACTTCGACGGGGTCTTCTTGAACGCCTTCGCGATATCGCCGAATGCCGACTTCAACTGCTTGAGCAGCGGCTTCAAATTCGCCATCGTCTTGGCCAATTTCGAGAACAACTTCGAAATCGTCGCCACAGTCTTGGCGATGTAGGCGGTGGCTTGGATCGCGACGAGCGGCGTCGCCAAACCCACCGAGAACACCAGTTCCGCAGCCCAGACCGCGAGACGGCCGACCGTTTGGGCTACCAGGTCGCGGACGGTTTCGCGGACCGCGGCGACGATGCCGCCTGCCATGCGGATCGCGGAGGCTGCCGCGGTCGAGGCGGTGTTGGCCGCGGTGAGCAGGTTCGTGGTGTTGGAAGCGGCGGATTTGTAGGCGGTGGCGGTTTGGCCGGTCCAATCCGTCACATCGGTGGTCACGGCCTTGTTTTGGGCGGTGGCTACTTCGCTGATGCGGGTGGCGACGTTGTCCCAGGTTTTGGCGTAGGCCTCGATCTGGGCGGGGTCGCCCGCGATCCAGTCCAGGGCATCTTGGAGGGGTTGGCAGTGTTCGATCAGCCAGCCGACGCCGTAACCGGCCAGGGTGCCGAGGGGGTCGACGACCAGGGAGACCGCTTCGGCGGCGAGGCCGACGACACCGAGGCCTACCTCGATCCAGGAACCGCCCGAGATCGCGTCGGACAGGTCGGTGACCGAGCTGACCAGGCTGATGCCGGTGGACCAGTCGGTGGTGTCTTCCTTCGCGGCGATGAGGGGATTGGTCATCAGACGTCGAGGTTCTTCAGCGCGGCGGCGTTGGTGTTATCGCGAGTGGTGAACGCGTCGGCGACGGCGGTCAGGTTCGAGCTGGTGTTGCAGAATGCGTCGATCGCGGCCTGGATGGCGTCGATGCCGTCGGTTTCGACCGAGTCGACGAACAAGGGGCCGAGGAAGGCACAGAGTTTCCCGAACGCGTCCGACGGCGCCGAGACCGCTTGGGCTGCTTCGAGTGCTTCGGTCAACCCGGAACCGGCCGAGGTGACGTTGGTGGCGTGGGATTTGATCTTGTCCGGGGAGATACTCAGTTCCCCGCCAGCGCTGGTCATGTGGTGCCCCGCCCCTCGTACGTGATGCCACCCCTGGTCGACCGGCACTCCCTGCCGTGACCTGCGGTGTTCGATCCTGATCGAGCAGGTCGGACCCGACGGCTACGACCTGCGGCACGCAGTGCCAATCGTCGAGCGTAGCGGATCGGGATGGGTTTGATGCCGGTGGTGAAATCGATGGAACCGGAAGGGGCTTCGGTGCGTCTAAGGGGGTGAAGGAGTGCCATCTCGGTGCCCCATTGTGCGGGATATGTAGGGCGGTGAGGATTGGTGCTCGACTTGCATGACTCGCGGCCGTCGGCTTACGGCCGTGGGTTGTTGTGGAGGGTTGGCAGAACTCTGGCGCGGCGGAACTCTGTGTGGTTGTGGAGGTTCCATGGGTCGGGGGCGGTGGGATGAATTGGGCGGGGCGGTGTCGTAGGCTGTGCGGAACGACGGGGTGGCCGGGTGCGGGGAGTACTCGGGGCCGCCGTGGGGTTGGTGCGGGCTCGTCATGATGGTGTGGCTCGGTGAGCTGGGAAGACGGAGGATGCTCGTGCGGCGACGGTTCGTGGTGGCGACCACTGTGTTGTGTGGAGCGCTTGCTATGGCGGGATGTTCCACCACCGAGAACGGGAATGCCCAGCCCAGCGCGACTACCGATCAGGCGGTGGCTACCGCTGCGCTGTGGGACCCGTGCACGCAGATCCCGGATTCGACATTGACGAACCTGGGTTTGGATGTGGCGTCGAAGCGGTCCGGAATCCTCGGGGCAGAAGAGCCGGGGTGGAAGATCTGCGGGTGGGAAGATTCCGAGTTCCCCCCGAACTACGGTGTCGGCGCGTACTCGACGATCCACACAATCGATGAGGTCCGGGCGAAGCCTACCAATATCGCGTTTTCGGATGTCGTAGTCGCAGGTCGCAGCGGCGTGCAATACCGGCAGACTCATAACGACGCGAATGAGGAATGCTCCCTCGCCTTCCCGACTGCGAGCGGGTTTGCGCAAATCGACCTGCTCAATATCAGTACGAAGTCGAAGTCGATGCCGCCCTGCGAGCGGCTGAAGCCGATCGCGGAAGCGATCGTTCCTCTGTTTCCCAAGTGAATCGTCGAAAAGATTAGGGGGTGCGGTGGCTCCAACTGATGAGAAGTCCCGCTGGCAATACTTGAACGAGGAGGCGAAGGCCGGTCGCCTCTACCTGGACCCGTCGGTTGCCACAAGCTGCCGCGATGCAAGCAACAACCAGATTGCGCTCTTCATCCAACTGAAGAACGACCTACAACGACTATCGGTTGTGACCGGCCTTGGAAGATTCACCGCCGCCGACGAGCTCGCCAAGATGTTGGGCATGAAAGCTATTGGCGGAGAACGAGATTTCAACACCGCGTTCGAGGAACATATAGCAGTCCTCGAGCTCATCCGCGACACCATCGAGATCTCGGTGAAGAAGTACGAAGACCAGCAAGTAGCTCAAGCTCAAGCGCTTAATTCACAGGGCGCCAACATCCCCGGTGGTCAATAGTGTCATTCTTGGACAACCTCGGCAGGGCCGTCGTCACCTCCATCCCAGGAGGTAGTACCTACCTCTCGTTGAAGGATTACGCCGAAGGCAGCAAGCCGACCCGCTCGACGGACGAGAGCCCGGACGCGCACATCGCACGGAATCGGCTGGCGGAGTTGAAGACCGAATTCGACGGCACCTATCAGAAGCCGCAGGTTGTCTCCTACGACGAGCCGAGCCAGATGTCGGACCTGTACGAGCGGGTCTCCGCGATGTCGATGAGTGACGTCAATACGCTGCACACCCGGTGGGAAACCCTGCGCAACAAGCTCGAAGAGGGGTTCAAGACCTACGACGCCCAGATCGGGACAGCGATCGCCGAGAAGTGGACCGGCAACGCGGGCGCCAGCGCCGGTGCGGGAATCAAAGAATACGTCGAGAAGTCGGGCAACCTCCTCGGGTCGGCGCAGATGATGGCCGAGAAGGTGAAGGTCGTCGAGTCCGCCATGCAGATCGCCAAGGACCGGGTCAAGCCGCACGAAGGATCCACGATCAGCGGGATCGCGAGCTACATCCCCGGACCCACCTGGAAGATGGACAGCCACAACGCCGACACCGCGAAATCCGAAGGCGCGGAAGTGGTCAAGGGCATCTACTACGAGGCGATCAAGATCGCGGACACCGACGTCCCCTTGGTGCCACAGCCCTACAACCCCCTCGACACCGGATCGAAGCCTGGTGTCGACCCGGGCAGCAAGGACGACACCACCGGCACGAAGCCGACCACGCAGCAGCCCACCACCGAACAACCCACCACCGAACAGCCGACGACGGAGGATCCGTCCGACGACGACACCGGTGACGACACCACACCCTCGAGCACGGAGCCGGCCGCGACGACACCGCAGTCCACCGTGCCGACCACTCCGACCTCACCGGCAGGCACCACGCCCGCCTCGACGACACCCATGGGGACCGGCGGCTCTCCGGGCGGGGGTTCGCCCGGTGCGGGCACACCCGGTTCCGGCGTTCCCGGAGCGGCCGTTCCGGGTACGCCGGGAGGCGCGACCGCTGGGAAAGCGGGCGCGGGCGCAGGCGGCACGGGTTCCGGCGGTGCGGGCCGCGGGATGTCCGGCATGGGCGGTATGGGTGCCGGTGGCGGTCGCGGCAAGGGCGACGACGAGAAGGAAGCCGGGACGAAGGACTATCTGATCACGCAGGAGAACGGTGAAGAACTCACCGGGCTCAGCGACGATCAGCGAGCCAGAACCGTGCCCCCTGTGATCGGAGAGTGAACGTGACTCAGTGGCAGTTCAGCGCGCTCGGGTTCACCGTGCTGTGGCGGGCGGCGGATCGGGATGTGCTGCCGTATCCGCTGCAGACGCATTCGGACGCGGTGACCGTGGACGACTACGACCGGCTGTGGCAAGACGAGGCGCAGCGGGTGCTGCCGATGTTCGACCAGACCCTGGAAGCGGCAGTGCGGATTCTGCTCGAGCCGGAAGCGCGGTTCGAACTGGCCGGATACGGCGACGGGGAGAAGTTGCGGTCGTTCGCGGCGGTGCGGGGACACCAAGCGGTACTGCTGGAACAGCAGCGCGTGCCCTTGGATCGCGAGGGTGGTGACATCCGGATGAGCCTGCTCGAGATCGAGCAGCTGCCCGACAAGCTCCTTGCCCGGCTGCCGGCGACGGGGGCGGCAGCCGGGGAAGGGTTCACGATGAACAGCAACGACATCGACGAGGAAACGCCCTACGATCCGTGGGCGGCCGATCGGCGTACTCCGCAGCAGAAGGCGGACGATTTCTTCGGACGGACACGGTCGACGCTGGTGTATGTGGCGGGCTATCCGGGGGCCGCGATCGACAACCGGCCGCAACCCGGTCAGGGCTTCCACGTGATGGATTTCCCGGACGGTCGCTACCTGATCACCGAACGTGGCTCGGTGATCGAGGCGCGCCCGGGTGATACCGGCGACGCGCGAGGGTCGTTGGTGCGGTTGATGAAATCGGCGCTCGCGATCTATCGCGAGGACAACGAGCCCGCGTACCGATAGGCACGCATCGACCCTGCCGCGGGTTGCGGCAGGGTCGATGGTGGTTACTGTGCGGGGGTTCGGTGGGCTTGTTCGACGAACTGGTTGGTGTAGGTGGCTTCGAGGTCGATGCGGTCTCGGACGGGGGCCACGTTGCGGGAGTACTGGCCGAGAATGCGCAGGACGTTCTGGGCGCCTTCGGGTTTCATCAGCCCGTCGCCGTTGAACATGCCGATCGAGTCGCGGATGGATTTCGCGTAGAGGTCGGGGTCGCTGCCCGCGTATTGGGACGGCATCTTCGCGGCGATCTCGTCGGGGTTGTGGGTGTCGATCCACCGCAGGGTCTGGACGAAGGCGTTGGCCAGTTTCTGCACGATCTCCGGGTGGGCGGAGACGGTGTCGCACTTCATGTACAGCGACGACGCGGGGTAGAGGCCACCCAGTGCGGCGCGGGTGCCTTCCTCGTTGCGCATGTCGGTCAGGATCTTCGCGTCACCGGACTGCACCATTTTCGCGACAGTGGGATCGGTGGTCATGCCCGCGTCGATGCCGTCGTGGTTCATGCCTGCGATAAAGGTCTGTCCCGCACCGACTTTCACCCTGGTGTAGTCCGAGGTGCTCAGGCCCTCTTGACCGGCCAGCGCCTGGGTGAGGAAGTCGGTCGACGAGCCGAGGGAGGTGACACCGAGATTGCGGCCACGGAAGTCGGCGGGTGAGCGGATGGTGTCGGCGTCGGCCGTGGAGACCAGCTCCACTTCGCCTGGTACGTCGGCGAATTGGACGACGGTCCGCAGGCACTGATCCTTGGCCTGCAGGTCGATGGTGTGGTCGTAGAAACCGACCACGGCCTGGACGTCGCCGGTGAGCAGCGCGGTTTCGGCACTGGCACCGGACTGTTCGCCGAGTAGTTTCACATCGATGTCGTTGGCCTCGAAGGCGCCGAGCTGCTGGGCCAGCATCGCGGGCAGGTAGATCACCTTCTCCAGGCCGCCGACCATGATGGTGATCTGGGGCCTGCCGTCGGACATCGGGATCGACCGCGAATCGCGGCATCCGGTGGCCAACAGCAGCGAACTGATCGCGAGCAGGGTGATGGCGAAGGGCTTGCGGTATCTCATCGTCTACACCCCATGACCCGACTGCGCCTGCGAGGGACGCCATTTCAGCAAGCGGCCTTCCGCGAAGCCGATCAGCGATTCCGCGATCAGCGCGACCACCGTGATGATGATCATGCCCGCGTAGATGCCCGCCGCGTCGAAAGTGCCCTGGGCATTGGAGATCAACAGGCCCAAACCCTTACTGGCGCCGGCGTATTCACCGACGACCGCGCCGATGAGGGCGAAGCCGAAGGCGGTGTGCAGGCTGGACAGAATCCAGGTGGTGGCGCTGGGCAGCACGATCGAGCCGAGGATCTGGCGCTTGCTGGCACCGAGGATGCGGGCATTGTTGATGACATTGCCGTCGACTTCCCTGGCGCCGGTGAAGGCGTTGAAGAACACGGCGAAGAACACCAGTACCACTACGGTGGCGACCTTGGAACTAAGGCCAAGGCCGAACCAGATGATGAACAGCGAGGCCAGCACGATGCGAGGAACGGCGTTGAGCGCCTTGATGAACGGGGCGAGCACATCGGCCCAGTAGCGGCTGCGGCCGAGCAGGGTGCCGAGCACGACACCGGCGACGGTGCCGATCACGAAACCGAGCACTGCTTCCTGCACGGTGGTGAAGATCTGCAGCCAGATCGAACCGAATTGTGTGCCCTCGGTGAACCATTCGACCAGGCGGTCGAAGATCAGGGACGGCTTGGAGTAGAAGAAGGGGTCGATCCACAGGCTCGCGACGAGTTCCCAGGAACCGAGCCACAGCACGATCAGCGCGGCGCGCAGGCCCCACACACGCAGTTTGGACTTGCGGTTCCTTGCCTTGACCCGGGCCAGGATCTGCTCCTCGGATTCGGCCTCGACTTCCGGCGCGGTGGCCGCGATCTCGGTCATCGTCTCAAGCGACACGGGTCGCTCCCTTCGCGCGTGCTGCCTCGACCTGATCGCGCAGCGTTTCCCAGATTTCCCGGTAGAGGTCGCGGAATTCCTCGGTGAGGCGCACCTCTTCGACATTGCGCGGACGTTCGAGGGTGACGCGGAAGTCACCACAGACGGTCGCGGGGCCGGCGGTCATCACCACCACCCGGTCGGCCAGGGCGATGGCCTCCTCGAGGTCGTGGGTCACGAAGATCACCGCGGCGTCGGTGCCTGCCCACACACGCAGCAGTTCGTCCTGCATGAGCTGACGGGTCTGCACGTCGAGCGCGCTGAACGGCTCGTCCATGAGCATGATCTCGGGCTCGTTCACCAGGGTCTGCGCCAGTGCGACGCGCTTGCGCATGCCGCCGGAGAGCTGATGCGGGTAATAGTCCTCGAACCCGGCCAGCCCGACGATGCGTACCCACTCGGCGGCCTTCGCCTTCGCCTCGGCCTTCGGCACACCACGAAAGCGCGGGCCGAGCGCGACATTGTCGAGCACGCTGCGCCACGGCAGCACGGCATCCTGCTGGAACATGAAACCGATGCCGTCGGGGATGCCGTCGACATCCTTGCCGTGCACCATGGTGCGCCCCGCCGAGGTGGGCTCGAGGCCCGATACCAGCGAGAGGGTAGTGGACTTACCACAGCCGGTCGGGCCGACCACCGCGACGAATTCGCCTGGCGCAACGGTGAAGTCGATGTTCTTCACCGCGGTGTGGATGCCACCGTCGGTTCCGGGAAAACGCTTCGTCGCGCCCCGGAGTTCGATGAGTGGATTGCTCATTGCTGCTCCTGTGTCCGGCGCCGCTGGGTGTGATGTGCGGCCGCTATCGAAAGATAAGTGGTGTGGGTCACAGGGCGCGCGCTTGTGCGCACAACCAGCGCAAGCGGCGATATCGGCGTTGTGCGCATTGTGCTCACCGCCACCGTAGGTGCCTAGACTGAGCCGGTGAGGCTGTTCCCCCGTGTCGTCCGGCTACGGACACAGATCGTGTTGCTGCAGGTAGCGCTGGTTGCGTTGATCCTGGGGCTGGCATTCGGGGTGTTCGCGTATCTGAGTGATCAGCGGCTGTCAGCCGAGTACGGGCAGCGGGCGTTGGCGATCGCACGCACTGTCGCCAGTGATCCGCTGGTGCGCGACGAGGTCGCCCGGTACGCGGCGTTGGAGCCGGGGCCGTTGCCGCACGCGGAGCTCGCGAGCGGGGAACTGGAGCAGACCGCCGAGGCGGCGCGGTTGCGGACCGAGGCACTGTTCGTGGTGATCACCGATGACGCGGGGTTGCGACTGGCCCACCCCGATCCGGCGCGGCTGGGTCAGAAGGTGAGTACGGATCCGTCGGAGGCGCTGGCAGGGCGCGAGGTGGTGATCCGCGAGCACGGCACGCTCGGCGACTCGGTGCGGGCGAAAGTGCCGGTGCGCGAGCCGGGTTCGGATCGGGTGGTGGGTGAGGTGAGTGTCGGGATCTCCACCGAGGCGGTGAGCGATCAGCTGGTGAGCGATCTGCGCCGGGCCGCGGTGCTGGTGTTGGGCGCGTTGTTCGCCGGGATCGCGGGGTCGATGTTGCTGGCGCGGCGGTGGCACGGGCTGACTTTGGGGTTGCAGCCCGCTGAGCTGGCCGAATTGGTGCGGGAACAAGATGTGGTGCTGCACGGGATCGGGGTGGGGGTGGTCGCGGTCGATGCCAGGTGGCACACGACGGTGATCAATGACGAGGCGCGGACTTTGCTCGGAATCGACGGGGAGAGTGGACGTTCGGTGGATTCGATCGGCCTCACGCCTCGCGTGCTCGAGGCTTTTCGCGCCGCCGATGGGCAGCCGGCGCAGGCGGCGGTCGGTGATCGGATCGTCGTGGTCACCGCCCGGATGGTCAACCGTGACGGGCGCGCACTGGGGGCGGTGCTGGATGTGCGCGATCGGACCGATGTGGAGTCGCTGACTCGGCAGTTGGACGCGGTGCGGTCGATGAGTACGGTGCTGCGGGCGCAGCGGCACGAGTTCGCGAATCGGTTGCATCTGCTCAGCGGATTGCTGCACGGTGATCGGCCCAGCGAGGCCGCGAGCTATATCGACGAGTTGCTCGGATCAGGGCCCCTCGGTGCCGCGATGCCCGGGATCGATGCGGTGCGCGATCCGTATCTGCAGGCGTTTCTCGCGGCCAAGGCGGCTCACGCCCGCGAGAACGGGGTGCTGTTGCGGCTGGGGCCGAGTACCTGGGTCGACGCGAATCTTGTTGCGCCGGTAGATGTGACGACAGTGCTGGGAAATCTGCTCGACAATGCTATCGATGCGGTGCGCGTTGCCGACCCAGGGTCGGGAGCTGGCGTGGACGGCGCGTTCGATACGCGAACCGGCGACGATTCCGCGGCGAGCAAGCCCGGCGCGCAGGCACTCGTGGAGGTCGAGTTGGTGCGGGAGGGATCGACACTGCATATCACAGTGGCCGACAGTGGCCCGGGAATCGGACCGGAGTTGGTGGATTCACTGTTCGCCGACGGGGTTTCGACGAAGCACGGTGGTGGGGTGCCCGGCGGTCGCGGGGTGGGGTTGGCGTTGTCGCGGCAGGTCGCTCGGGCGCTCGGTGGGGATGTGTGGTTGGCCTCGGCCGGTTCTGCCGGAGGGGAACTGAGCGGGGCGGAGTTCATCGCGCGCCTACCCGGCGTGCTCAGCGAGGGAGAAGTGTCGTGAACCGGCCCGATTTCACCGTGCTCGTGGTCGATGACGACTTCCGGGTGGCGAACATGCATGCCGGAATCGTCGGCGCGCTACCCGGATTCGCTGTGGGCGCGGTCGTCAACACGGTCGCCGCCGCGCGTCAGGCACTCGGCACGACCGCCATCGATCTCGCCTTGGTCGACGTCTACTTGCCGGATGGTTCTGGTATCGATCTGGTGCGCGAATTGCACTGCGACGCGATGATGCTCACCGCTGCCACCGAATCGAGCACCGTCCGTGCGGCCTCGACGGCGGGAGCGCTGGCGTATCTGGTGAAACCGTTCGACCACACCGTGCTCGCCGCCCGCCTGGCAGGCTACGCCCGCTACCGCAGAATCCTCTCCGTCCCCGAGGTCAGCGCACGCGAAGTCGATGCGGCACTCGAAGCACTGCGCCCCGCCCCGGCCACCCCGGACCGGGCATCCGCCACCGCCTCCCCCACCCGTGAATTGGTACTCCGCGCGGTGCACCAGGCCCCCACTCCGATGTCGGCGGGCGAGGTGGCCACCGCCACCGGCATCTCGCGAGCCACCGCTCAGCGCTACCTCGCCGCGCTCGTCACCACCGGCGACCTGCGCATGCAACTGCGCTACGGCACCACCGGCCGCCCCGAACAGGAATACTCCCCCGCCCGCCGCATTCCGTGAGCGTTCCGAGAGATCCGGCGGCACAAAATCAATCGACCCGACGCGCGCTCGACGCTAGCGTTGATCCTCGCCGTCACCCCGCCGTCGAAAGGTCACACCGTGCTCGAAGCCGAAGCGATCGCCGCCAACCGGGCGAATTGGGACGACCGGGCCGACGTGCACGCGCGTTCGCAGATGTATGACGTCGATGCCTTTCTGGCCGATCCGGACGACATTTCCTCGGTGGTGCGCAACGATCTCGCGGTGCTGGCGCCACACCTCCCCGAATCCGGGATCCAGGGACGGTCGCTGCTGCATCTGCAGTGTCACATCGGCACCGACACCGTGTCCTGGGCGCGGTTGGGCGCGGTGGAGGTACACGGACTGGATCTGTCGCCGAACTCGCTGCGGCACGCGGCGCGGATCGCCGAGGCCGACGGTCGCGACATCACCTGGGTCGAAGGGGACGCGCGGTTCGCCTCGGCGGTGCTCCACCGACGTTTCGAGACCATCGTGACCAGTGCCGGAACTATCGTCTGGCTACCGGAGCTCACCGCGTGGGCGCGGTCGATCCATGATCTGCTCGAACCGGGTGGGGTGTTCGTGATCCGCGACGACCATCCGATTCTGGGCGCGATGCAGTTCGAACCGTGGGAGATCGACGACGACTACCTCGGCGGCGGCGGCGCTCGGAGCTACTCGGACTCGGGTACCTACACCGAGGACTCCGACGGGCAGATCACCCACACCACCAATCACGAGTGGCGCCACGACCTGGGGGAGATCGTCGGAGCGCTGCTCGCGGCCGGGCTCGTCATCGAGGCGTTGACGGAGCTGCCCTTCATGGATTGGCCCGCGTTTTCCGATCTCGTGCCCTGCGAACAAGGGTGGACGCTGCGGGACGGCGCGCCGCGCATCCCGCTGAATTTCGCCGTCGTCGCCCGGCGGCCAGGCCGCTGAGCGCTACCCGGTCCTGATCAGCGCGATTGCAGCCAGCCGCCGATCCGCTGGGCGATGGCATCGGGGGTGAGGCCGAGTTCTTCGAGTATCTCGTTGCGGGAGGCGTGGTCCAGGAACTGCTGGGGCACACCGAGATCGCGGGTGGGGACGTCGAGACCCGCGTCGCGCAGGCGGGCGGAGACGGTGGAGCCGATGCCGCCGTGCAGGCCGCCGTCTTCGACGGTGACGACGAGGCGGTAGTTCTCGGCGAGCTTGACCAGGGTGTCGGAGACCGGGATGACCCAGCGCGGGTCGACGACGGTGACCGAGATCCCTTGGGGGTCGAGCAGTTCGGCGACCTTCATGGCGGTCTCGGCGAAGGGGCCGACGGCGACGATCAGGACGTCACCGTGCTGGGACTGCGCGGAACCCGCACTGGGCACGGCCAGCCGCAGCACATCCAGCCCGTCGAGACGTTCCACGGCCGTGATGTCCTCGGCGACACTGCCTTTCGGAAAACGCAGCACGGTGGGACCGTCGGAGACGGCGAGCGCCTCCGCCAGCTCCTCACGCAGGGTGGCGCCGTCGCGGGGGGCGGCGACGCGGATGCCGGGGATGATGCCGAGCAGCGAGAAGTCCCACATGCCGTTGTGGCTGGCACCGTCGGGGCCGGTGACGCCCGCGCGGTCCAGCACGACCGTGACGGGCTGCTTCAGCAGCGCCACGTCCATCAGCAGCTGGTCGAACGCGCGGTTGAGGAAGGTGGCGTAGATGGCGATCACCGGGTGCATGCCGCCCAGCGCCAGACCGGCGGCCGAGGCCATGCCGTGCTGTTCGGCGATGCCGACGTCGAACATGCGCTCGGGGAAGCGTTCGCCGAAGGCGGCCAGGCCGGTGGGGCCCGGCATCGCGGCGGTGATGGCGACGATGTCCTCACGACGCGAGCCGTGTTCGATGAGCTCCTCGGAGAACACCGCGGTCCAGCCCTTGGCCTTCTTGCCGGCCAGGGGGCGGCCGGTGAGTGGGTCGATCGGGTCGCAGGCGTGCATCTGGTCGGCGACGTGGTTCTCGGCGTGCTCGTAACCGTTGCCCTTGCGGGTGACCACGTGCACGACGACCGGACCACCGAAGTCCTTGGCGCGCCGCATCGCCGCCTCGAGCGCGACGAGATCGTGGCCGTCGACCGGGCCCACGTACTTCATGCCGAGGTCGGAGAACAGTTCCTGCGGGCTCACCGCGTCCTTGATCCCGGCTTTGAGCGCGTGGACCATCGAATACGCCGAATCCCCTACGGCGGGAATGCTTTTCAGAATGCGTTTCCCGGCGTCGAGCGCGTGCTCGTAGGCGGGCTGGGTGCGCAGCGCGGTCAAGCGGTCGGCGAGTCCACCGATCGTGGGGGCATAGGAGCGGCCGTTGTCGTTGACCACCACCACCACCGGGCGATCGGGCGCGCCCGCGATGTTGTTGAGCGCCTCCCAGCACATGCCGCCGGTGAGCGCGCCGTCTCCGACGATCGCGACCGGGGTGCGGTCCTGGTCGGTGAGCGCGAACGCCTTGGCCAGACCGTCGGCGTAGGACAGCGCGGCCGACGCATGTGAGGACTCGACCCAGTCGTGTTCGCTCTCGGCGCGACTCGGATAGCCCGACAGGCCGTCGCGGCTGCGCAGCGAGTCGAAGCGGTCCTTGCGGCCGGTGAGGATCTTGTGCACGTACGCCTGGTGACCGGTGTCGAAGATCAACGGGTCGGCCGGCGAATCGAAAATCCGGTGCAGGGCGATGGTCAGTTCGACCACCCCGAGATTGGGGCCGAGATGGCCTCCGGTGGCGGCGACCTTCTGCACCAGGAACTCGCGGATCTCGCCCGCCAGTTCCCGCAGTTGCGGCACGCTCAGCCGGCGCAGATCTTCGGGTGAATCCACCCGCGACAGCACTCCCACCTGAACTCGCTCCCTCCGGACTACATTGTGATCCGCCCAGTGTATTTGCCCGCGTGACGGGCACCGGCTCGCGGGCCCTTCCCAGCGTGGGCACGACGAGGTCTACGGTCGCGACGACGATACCGCCGCATGCCGCTGAACAGGACGCGCGAGCGGAAATCGGGTTCGACAAAGGCTTACCTCACCGCGTTCTCGGCTGTGAGGACTATCTCCCGCGCGTCCCCGCCCGGGCCACCGCCGACGCGACCTACAGTGACGCTGTGACCCGACCGCACGGCGCGACGCGCACGATCGACCCGGGTGTGGTGGCGGGCATCCTCGACGAGGTGTACGCGGTCTGCCGCGACGACACCTCCGGCGCACCCGCCGACTACATCCCCGAGCTCGCCGCGGTCGCACCGGATTCGTTCGGGTTGTGTCTGGCCACCGCCGACGGGCTCGTCTACGAGGTCGGCGACACCGACATCGACTTCACCATCCAGTCCATCTCCAAGCCGTTCACCTATGCGCTCGCCCTGGCCGATCGCGGGCTCGACGGGGTGGCCGAGCACATCGATGTGGAGCCATCGGGCGAGCCGTTCAACGAGATCAGCCTCGAACCGGACAGCCAGCGCCCGAGTAATCCGATGATCAACTCCGGGGCGATCACCGCGGCCTCGCTGATCAACGGCCGCGACGCCGCCGACAAGTTCGAGCGGGTCCGGCGCTGCTACTCCCGGTTCGCCGGGCGCGAGTTGACGATGAACGAGGCGGTCTACGAATCCGAGGCCCGCACCGGGTACCGCAATCGGGCGATCGGGTACATGTTGCGCTCGGTCGGCATCATCGACGTCGATCCCGACGACGCGGTCGACCGGTACTTCCGGCAGTGCTCGATCGAGATCACCTGCGCTGATCTGGCCGTGATGGCGGCGACACTCGCCGACAACGGGGTCAATCCGAGGACTCGCGAACGGGCGCTGTCGACCGCGCTCACCGAACGGGTGCTCAGTGTGATGACCACGTGCGGCATGTACAACGCCGCCGGTGACTGGGTGACCACGGTCGGGCTGCCCGCCAAGAGCGGGGTCGGCGGCGGGATCATCGCGGTGCTGCCCGGCCAGCTGGGGATCTCGGTGTATTCGCCGAGGCTGGACGGGCAGGGCAACAGTGTGCGCGGGGTCGCCGCGTGCCGGGAGCTGTCGCGGCGGCTCGAGTTGCACTTCTGTCACGTGACCCGGTCGGCGCGCACGGCGATCCGCGCCGACTACTCGGTGGCGCAGCTGCCGTCGCGGTTGCGCCGGACACCCGAGGACGCCGCGGTGCTGGCCGAGCAGGGTGATCGGGCGCGGGTCTACGAACTGCACGGCGACCTGTTGTTCGCCGGGGCCGAGCGTGCGGTGCGGGCGATCGAGGGCAGGGCCGACGAGCTGGACGCGTTGGTGATCGACCTGCGTCGCGTCGGCGAGGTGAGCCAGGTGGCCCGCCACATGCTCGATGAATTGCAGGCCGGGCTCGTGCGGCGCGGCAGCCGGGTGGCGTTGGTCGATCCCGATGCCAAGCTCGGGCACGAGGTGTCGAGTCTGGATCCCGACGACCCGCTCGGGCGGGTGTTCATCGACCGGGACACGGCGACCGAATGGTGCGAGGACGTCGTGCTCGACCGGCATCGGCCGCCGGGCACAGGCGTGGGCAGGTCGATACGCCTCGACGAACATCCGCTGCTGATCGGGCTGGACACGGCCGATCGGGACCGGTTGTGCGCCGATTTCGAGATGCGCACGTTCGCCCGGGGTGAGGTGATCGCCGAGCGCGCGGCGCAACGGTCGGGGCTGTATCTGATCCTCGACGGGCGGGTGCGGGTCACGTTTCCCGGCACGGACGGGCGGGTGCATCGGCTGGTGACGTTGTCGGCCGGGATGTCGTTCGGCGAGATTCCGATGCTGATCAGGGAACCGTTCGTCAACGAGATCGTCGCCGAAACGCACGTGCGGGTGGCGGTGATGAGCCCGGCCGTGTTCGACGAGCTCGCCGAGCAGCACCCGCAACTGAAACTCGCCCTGCTGCAACGACTTGCGGCCGGGGCGTATGCGCAGATGGACGCCGCTGTACGAACCGTATCGGCGAACGCCGAGAACTACTGACCATCTCCGAACGCCGCTGTACGAACCGTGTCGGCGAATGCCGAGAACTACTGACCCGGGCGACGGAACTCGGTCCGGACGCGAGACGTTGAGCAGCACAGCAGCCTTCGACCGACAGGAGTACCGCGGTGAGCAAGAAGCCCTGGCAGGCGAGCACGACCACGTTCGGGCGCGGGGTGGTGCGCGCGGTGCCCGATCTGATCCGGTTGACGTTGTCGGTGGAATCGCGCGCCGACACCGTCGCCGCCGCGTATGGGCGGGCCGGTGACCGGGTGAGCGCGGTCGTCGCGGCACTGCGGACAGCCGGGGTGAGTGACGCGGACATGGCGACCAGTGGCTTGAGCGTGCGCACCGAGACCGTCTACACCGACAACGGGCGCAACGAGATCGTCGGATACCTGGCGTCCACCGGGCTCAGTGTGTCGCTGCGCGAAGACACCGGCACCGACCCCGCCGAAACGGTCGCCGCCGCGGTGAACGCAGGCGGTGACGATGTCCGCCTCGGCGGACTCACCCGGGGCATCGCCGATCCGGCACCGCTGCTCGAGCAGGCCAGGGACGCCGCCTTCGACGACGCGAAAGCCAAGGCCGAGCAGTACGCGGCCCGGGCCGGGGTGAGCCTGGGCGCAGTCCTGCAGATCACCGAGGACACCGCACCCCCCACACCCCGCGCCTACGACATCAGCGCCGAAATGGACTCGTCACCGATGCTGATGGCACGCGCCAGCTCCCCCGTTCCCGTAGTGCCCGGCGAGACCGAGGTCGGCGCGAGCGTCCGCGTCACC
This sequence comes from Nocardia sp. NPDC058519, assembly GCF_042719755.1. Taxonomy (NCBI): domain Bacteria; kingdom Bacillati; phylum Actinomycetota; class Actinomycetes; order Mycobacteriales; family Nocardiaceae; genus Nocardia; species Nocardia sp. NPDC058519. The sequence goes on from NZ_JBHXNK010000008.1 coordinate 187,963, forward strand.
TGGGCACTCGACTGACTCGGGCCGTCAGCGGTCGAGCAGTGCCACACACTCGACATGGTGCGTGGCCGGGAAGGCGTCGAAGGCCCGCAACTCCGCAAGGTGGTAGCCCGCATCCAGGTACAACCCGAGATCGCGAGCGAAAGCCGCCGGGTCACAACCGATATGGACGATACGGCGGGGGTCGGCGTCGGTGACAGCGGCGACGACCTCCTTGCCCGCACCCGCCCGCGGCGGATCGAGAACCACGACATCGGGCCTACCGGAAGCACTTCGAGCCCACCGCTCGACCCGGTCACTGCGCAATTCCAGCCAGGGCAGATCCCCCAACACCGCCGCACCGTCGACCACCGCCGACCGGGCGGATTCGACGCCGGTCACCGCGCCGGTCTGCCCTGTCTGCTCGGCCAGACGCGCGGCGAAGACGCCGACACCGCTGTAGAGATCCCAGCCGGAACCACCGGGAGCGAGCCCCGACCAATCGGCGATCAGATCCGAATAGCATTGCGCCGCACCGCGATGCGCCTGCCAGAACCCGGTCGCCGACAGTTCCCAGCGACGCCCCGCCACATACTCCACGACCCGGCCGGAACCTTCGACCACGCACTCCTCACGAGGCGCGTTCATCGCCGACTTCCGCGAAGCCGCCCGGTCCCGGATCGCACCACGCTCATCACCCGCGGGCGGCGCCGACTCACGACGGCGCCCCGGACGCTGACCACGACCGCGACTCGCACCGCGCGGAGTCTCGGGGCGACCGGACGGGCCGCCGGCAGGAGTCTCGGCCAGTTCCACGATGTGACGCTCACCGTCGCCGTCGATCGCGACGACCAGATCGGCTCCCGGTGTCCACAGCCGATCCGCGACACCGTCGAGCGCGCCGGCGACAGGCTGTGGACAGCGCAGATCCGCGATCACCTCGGTGCTGCGGTGGCGGTGCACACCCGCACGCCCCGCACCGTCGACGACCAAACGCACCCGCGTGCGCCAGCCACCGGTGACCTCACCGGAATCACCCGCGATCGGTTCGACCGTCACCTCCCGCTCGATCTTGGCCAAGCGGCGCAACTGCTCTTCCACCACCGTGGCCTTGAGCGCACGCTGCGCCGCGGGCGTCGCGAAGGAGAAATCACAGCACCCCGCACCGCCCGGCCCCGACACGGGACAGGTCGCGGGCACCCGGTCCGGGGACGCCTCGATGATCTCGACGGCATCGGCGCGGCAGAACGAACCGCCGCGGTCCTCGGTCACCCGGGCCCGCACCAGCTCACCGGGTAGCCCGTGCCGCACGAACACGACCCGGCCCTCGTGGCGCGCGACGATGAAACCACCGTGCCCCGGCGCCCCGAGACGCACCTCGAATTCTTGTCCGCTCCAATCACTCACGGCAACACCCACTCTCACCCTCGACCGGCGCGCCGCTCATTCGCGACCTCCTGGTCGTTCGAAACCTCGGCGCACCGATCCCGGTGCGTTCACATCTGCTGTCTGCTTGGCGCGGGCGGAGGAACTGAGCTGCCACGGCACGCTCGTCACCATCACACCGGGCTCGAACAGCAACCGGCCCTTCAACCGCAACGCGGACTGATTGTGCAGTACCTGCTCCCACCAGTGGCCGACCACATATTCGGGGATGAACACGGTGACCACGTCGCGCGGTGCGTTCTTGCGCACACGCTTGACGTAGTCGAGCACCGGCTTGGTGACCTCGCGGTACGGCGATTCGATCACCTTCAGCGGGACGTTGATCTCGCTGTTCTCCCATTCGCGCACCAGTTTGCGGGTGTCGGCGTCGTCGACGTTCACCGTCACTGCCTCCAGGGTGTCCGGCCGCGTGGCACGCGCGTAGGCCAGCGCCCGGCGGGTCGGCAGGTGCAGTTTGGAGACCAGCACGAGGGAGTGGGTGCGGCTGGGCAGCACACCGTCCCAGTCGGATTCGTCGAGTTCGCGCGAGACCGAGTCGTAGTGCTTACGGATCAGCTTCATCACGACGAAGATCGCCACCATCACCAGGATCGCGATATAGGCGCCCGCGAAGAACTTGGTGAGCAGCACGATCACCAGCACGGTGCCGGTCGCGGTGAGACCGATCCCGTTGATCACCCGTGACCGCTTCATCCGCGAGCGCACCGCCGGATCGGTCTCGGTGCGCAGCAGGCGCGTCCAGTGCCGCAGCATGCCCGTCTGGCTCAGCACGAACGAGACGAAGACGCCGACGATGTAGAGCTGGATGAGCCTGGTCACGTCGGCGCTGAAGAACACCACGAAGGCGATGGCCGCACCCGACAGGAAGAGGATGCCGTTGGAGAACGCCAGCCGGTCGCCGCGCGTGTGCAGCTGGCGGGGCAGATAGCGGTCCTGCGCGAGGATCGAACCGAGCACCGGGAAACCGTTGAACGCCGTATTGGCCGCCAGCACGAGGATCAGCGCGGTGACGATGGTGATGAAGAAGAAGCCGATCGGGAAGCCCTGGAACACGGTCTCGGCGATCTGGGCGATCAAGGTCTTCTGGTGGTAGTCATCAGGCGCGCCGACCAGATGCCCGGGGTCGTGAGCGTAGACGACACCGATCTTCTGGGCCAGGATGATGATGCCCATCAGCAACATCACCGAGATCGAGCCGAGCAACAGCAGCGTGGTCGCGGCATTGCGGGACTTGGGTTTCCGGAAGGCGGGCACACCGTTGCTGATGGCCTCCACACCGGTCAGCGCGGCGCAGCCGGAGGAGAAGGCGCGGGCGATCAGGAAGGCGAAAGCGATGCCGTAGAGGTGTTCGTTCTCGGCCTCGAGACCGAACCCGGCAGACGCGGCCTGGACGTCGTCTCCGAGGACGTAGACCCGGAACAGGCCCCACGCGAGCATCCCGAGCATGCCGAAGATGAAGGCGTACACCGGAACCGCGAACGCCGACCCCGACTCGCGCACCCCGCGCAGGTTCATCGCGGTGAGGATCACGATCGCCACCACGGCGAACAACACCTTGTGGGTGGCGACGAAGGGAATGGCGGACCCGATGTTGGACGCGGCCGACGAGACCGACACCGCCACCGTGAGCACATAGTCCACGAGCAGCGCGCTGCCGACCGTCAAGCCCGCGTTGGGGCCGATGTTCTTGGTCGCGACCTCGTAATCACCGCCGCCGGAAGGGTAGGCGTGCACGTTCTGCCGATAACTGGCGACCACTACCGCCATCACGAAGACCACCGCGAGACCGACCCACGGCGCGTACACATAGGCCGAGATGCCCGCCGCCGACAGCACCAGGAAGATTTCCTCCGGGGCATAGGCGACCGACGACATCGCATCGGAGGCGAACACCGGAAGAGCGATACGCTTGGGCAACAGCGTGTGGCCGAGCGTATCGCTACGGAACGGCCTGCCGAGCAGCACACGCTTGGCTGCCGTCGTCAACTTGGACACCGGGCTGAGCATAGAGGAGTTCACCAGCACCTTCGCGCGCACGTTCATCGGCGTCACGGCGATGTCTGGATTGTTTGTACCGCGTCGGCGCGGGGAAAATGGGCGATGGGAGCATCCGGCGGGTACGGTCCTTGCCGGACGCCACGGGTAGGCCAGGAACGAGGGTGCACGGTGTACGTAGTGATCATGGGGTGCGGGCGCGTCGGCTCGTCACTGGCGCGTGCGCTGACCCGGGTGGGTCACGAGGTCACGGTCATCGACCGCGATCCCACCGCGTTCCGCCGCCTCGGTGAGGGCTTCACCGGCGAGCAGGTGATCGGCGTCGGTTTCGACCGCGAGGTGTTGACCCGCGCGGGAATCGAGCGCGCCGACGCGTTCGCCGCGGTGAGCTCCGGTGACAACTCCAACATCATCTCGGCCAGGGTGGCCAGGGAGATGTTCGGTGTCGAACGTGTCGTAGCTCGCATCTACGACGCCAAACGCGCCGAGGTGTACGAGCGACTCGGCATCCCGACCATCGCGACCGTGCCGTGGACCACCGACCGGTTCCTGCGCACCCTCATCGGCGACAACTCGACCACCACCTGGCGCGACCCCACCGGCGCGGTCGCGGTGACCCAGCTGACCCTGCACGAGGACTGGTCCGGCCGCACGGTGCGCGATCTGGAACGCGAACTGCAGGTGCGGGTGGCGTTCATCCTGCGCTTCGGCCAGGGCCTGCTTCCCGAATCCAAGACGATCGTCCAGGCCGACGACGTCGTCTACGTCGCGGCCACGTCCGGCACTGTCGGCGAGGCGATCGCACTGGCCGCCAAGCCCCCCGTGAGCGAGGACTGAACACATGAAGGTCGCCATCGCCGGAGCGGGCGCGGTCGGGCGCTCGATCGCCAGGGAACTGCTACGCGGGGGGCATCGGGTGATGCTGCTCGAACGCCAGCTCGACCACATCGACCAGGACGCCATCCCCGACGCCGTCTGGGTCCACGCCGACGCCTGCGAGCTGTCGCTGCTGGAGAACGCCGATCTCGAGACCTACGAGGTGGTGATCGCGGCCACCGGTGACGACAAGGCGAATCTGGTGCACGCCCTGCTCGCCAAGACCGAGTTCGGGGTGCGCCGGGTGGTGGCGCGGGTCAACGATCCACGCAACGAATGGCTGTTCAACGAGTCGTGGGGCGTCGATGTGGCGGTCTCGACGCCACGGCTGCTCGCCTCGCTCGTCGAGGAGGCCGTGTCGGTGGGTGATCTGGTGCGGCTGATGACGCTGCGTCAGGGACAGGCCAACCTGGTCGAGATCACCCTGCCCACCGATACCCAGCTGGCGGGCAAGCCGGTGCGCACGCTGTCGATGCCGCGCGACACCGCGCTGGTGACGATCCTGCGCGGTGGCCGGGTGATCGTGCCGCAACCCGACGATCCGTTCGAGGGCGACGACGAACTGCTGTTCGTCACCTCGGTGGAAGCCGAAGAGGATCTGCGGCTGACCCTGGCGACGCACGGCGTGCGGCCGTAAGTCCTTACGCCACTTTCAGTTCCGCGCGCAGCTTGTTGAGCGCGCGGTGCTGCATCACCCGGACCACGCCCGGGCTGGTGCCGATGGCCTCGGCGGTCTGGGCCGCGCTCCAGCCGAGCACGATCCGCATCACCAGCACCTCGCGGTGATTCGGGGCGAGCACCTTCATCAGTTCGTGGGTGGCGGCGCGGCGTTCGAAGGCGAGCACCCAGTCCTCCGGTCCCGCCGACGCGCTCGCGGTGTCGGGCAGGTCGGCCGTCGGGTAGGCGGTGTGCTTGCCGCGGCGGAAGGCGTCGGAGACCTTGTTGGCGGCGATACCGTAGACGAAGGCCAAGAACGACTTGCCCTGATCGCGGTAGCGCGGGATGGCGGTGACGGTGGCGATCAGGACTTCCTGGGTGACATCGTCGGCGGTGACGGTGAGATGGCCGGTGGTGCCCATCCGCGCCGAGCAGTACCGGCGAACCAGCGGGTGCACCAGGCGCAGGATCTCCGCGACGGCGTCGCGGTCACCGCGGGCGGCCGGGCCGATCAGCGCGTCGAGTTCGGCGCCGATGCGCTTGCTCTCCGACAGCACCGGTGCCGGCGTCTTGGCGGCGGCGTCGCGGCGGGCCGCGGTGGCCGGTCGCTCATTTCGGTGCTCGGTTGCCATCATGGTCGCCGGTCCTCTCACGATCATCGCGTATTTTTCGGTACGCATTGATCGTGCGACGAACAGGCGGTCGCGACCAGGCACCCCAGGGTGGGTACTTCCCCCCTCCGGCGGCGCGCCACCCACCCTTACGCGGACACGGATTCCGTTCCGGCGCCGGGCTTGTCAGCTTTCTCGGCAGGCAGATGTCCGGCGCGTCGCACCGCCCAGACGGTGACCACCAGCGCGATCGCGGTGAGCGGCCAGCCCATGCCGATGCGCGCCACGGCCAGCCAGGTGGTGTGGTCGGTGTCGTAGAGCTGCGACTGCACCAGGTAGCGGGCACCGAACACGACCACCCAGACGCCCGTTGCCAGGTCGTAGAGCTTGCGGATGCGCTTGTCGGTGCGCCAGCGGTGACCGTGCCCGTTGAGCGCGCCCCAGATCACCCCGACGAGCGGTCTGCGCAGCAGGATCGACAACGCGAACACGCCCGCGTACACCAGGCTGGTGTAGATGCCGAACAGGAAGAAGCCCTTGGCCTCTCCCACTCGCTGGGCGATGAGCGCGCACACACCGACGCCGAGGAAGCCGGAGATCGCCGGCTGGATCGGGCTGCGCTGTACCAGCCGCCAGATGAGGATGGCGGCGGCGACGCCGAGGGCGGCCCAGATGGCCACGGTGAGGCCCGCGAAGGTGTTCACCGGGACGAAGACCAGAACGGGGAGGGTGGAATAGATCAGGCCGCTGAAACCGCCGAGCTGTTCGAGCAAGGTCTGTTCGGCCTTGCCGACCTCGGTGTCGATATCCGGGTCCACCGATTCATCGGTGACCACGGGCAACGCCACGGTGGCTTCGGGGTCCGCGGCGTGGCGGTACTCGTCGCTGGAGGGCATACGTCAGCTGTTCCCGCGCAATTCGTAGTAGGGGTTGAAGATCACCTTACGGCCGTCGCGGTCGCCGACGCGGCCACGGACCAGAATGCGCCTGCCCGGTTCGATACCGGGAATGCGCCTGCGCCCGATCCACACCAGGGTGATGGCGTCGGTGCCGTCGAAGAACTCGGCCTGCACGGTGGCACCGGCCGCCTTCGGACACGCCTCGACACTGCGGAGCCTGCCCAGAATCGTCGCCTCTTCACCGCGACAGCAATCCTTGGCCCGCCGGGCACCGGAGGCATCGACAGTCTCGGCCAATTCCTCGGCGTCGAGCTGATCGATATCGGCGGTGAGACGACGACCGAGTCGACGAAAATATCCCGAGTCCGGACCCGATCCCGACTTGTGTCCGCCCGTGGATGACGACATGTCACGCTTCTCCCGCTAGTTGGCCGTACACCGCCACTGTAGATGGGCAAACGCCCGGCCGCTACGCTCGGTCGGTGTTGTGCACCCCACCCCAGGTCACCGTGGTCGCCCTGCCGGGGACCGGCTCCGACGCCGATTTCGCGGCCCGCGCGTTCGGGCCTGCCGCCCATGCGCGCGGACTCGCTTTCCACGCCGTCGAACCGGACCCGCAGGCCGTGATCGGGAGCTGTACCGCGGCTTTGGACGCTGCCGCGGAGCGCGGTCCGGTCCTGGCCGCGGGCATCTCCCTCGGCGCCGCGATCGCGCTCGACTGGGCAGCCGAGCACCGTACCGCGGTAGTCGGTGTCATCACAGCATTACCCGCCTGGACCGGTGCCGAAACCGCCGCGTGCCCAGCCGCATTGAGCGCATCGGTTACCGCCGAGCAACTACGAGCCGACGGCTTGGAGGCAGTGATCGAGCGGATGCGGGCGTCGAGCCCGCCGTGGCTGGCCGACGCGCTGACCCAGTCGTGGCGTGGGCAGTGGCCGCATCTGCCCGCGGCGCTGGACGAGGCCGCGGGGTATGCGTGGCCGTCGCTGGCAGCGTTGGCCGCCAACGATGTGCCGGTCGCGGTGGTCGGCGCGAGCGACGACCCGGTGCACCCGATCGCTGTCGCCGAGGAATGGGCGGCAACATTGCCGTCGGCCCGACTGCATCGAGTGACACTCACCGAGCTGGGCGCCGACCCGGCAATACTCGGGCATGCCGGATTCGCAGAGTTGAGCGCGTTGCTCCCAGCGACCACACAGACAACGAACAGCCTTGCAGGACAACTGATTTCGCGAGTACATGGGTAACTCGCCGGGCACGTCCAACACGCCACCCGACCAAAACCGCCGGCCCGGCAAGTAGCTGAACCGCCTCCCCACGACCGGCAAAAGTCGCGGAGAGGCGGCGCAGCCCCTAGTTCAGGCCCAGTTGTTGCATGGCCGAACCGTCCGCGCCTCGACGCGGCTCGTCCGGCAGCTTCGGCGGGAGGGCCGAGGGCGGCGGGGCGGCCGCGGCGGCCGCCTGTGCCTCCAGGGCGTCCTGCTGGGCCTGGACCTGCTGCTGATGGGCAGCGGCCAGCTGTTCGGCCAGTTCCTGCGGCAGGACCACCGGGAGCGGGTCGCGCACGGGCAGGGGGTCGGTGCCGCGGCGGACCACGGCGTCGGCCAGGACCGCGCGGGCGGCGGTGATCAGCGGGCTGCGGTCGTCGACGGCACCCTTGGGACCGGCGGCGACCAGACGGATCATCCAGCGCGGACCGTCGACGCCGATGAAGCGCAGGTCGGCGCCCTCGGTGATCGCCTTGACCTCACGACCCCACGGGCCCTTCTCGACGGCCACGCTCGCGCCGTCACCGCGCAGCGACTCGGCCAGATCCGCGGCGACCGTGCGCCACTGGCCCGCCGACTTCGGCGCGGCGTAGGCGGCGACGGTGAGCCTGCCGTGCTCGGTGGCCAGGTGCACCGCCTGCGGGGTGCCGTCGGGGCTCATCTCCACCTGCAACTGCCCGCCCTGGGGCACCGGAATGAGCACCGAACCCAGGTCGAGGCGCCGCGCGATCGCTTCGTCGGAGACCTCGCTGATGTCGTAGGGGCCCGCGGCGGCATCGGGGGCGTGGTCGAAGTTGCCGTAGATGCGCTCATCGGTCGGCGCGTCGTCGAAGTCGAGGCGCGCGAAGTCGGGGCGCTGGAACTCGTCGGTGTCGTACTCGTCGGAGTCCGCGTCCAGGTCGTAGTCCGCCTCGTCGTACTCGACCTCGTCGTACTCGACGTAGTCGGCATCGTCGTCGCGCGCGCGCTTCTTCTTTCCGAACAGACCCATCACGCCTCCTTGCCGGCCAGGCTGGCATGCCCGCCGCTCGACCCGTATCCGCCGGTGCCACGGGCGGTGTCGTCGAGATCGTCGACCTCGGCGAAATCGACCAGCTCGACCCGCTGCACCAGCAACTGCGCGATGCGGTCACCGCGTCGCAGCTCGATGGCGGTGCGTGGGTCGTGGTTGATCAGGCACACCTTGATCTCACCGCGGTAGCCCGCGTCGACCGTGCCGGGCGTATTGACCACCGACAGACCGGCCTTCGCGGCCAGGCCCGAACGGGGATGGATCAAGCCGACCGTGCCCATCGGCAACGCGATCGCGATCCCGGTGCCGACCAGCACCCGCTCGCCCGGTTCGATGATCACATCCTCGGTGGTACAGAGGTCGACGCCCGCGTCACCCGGATGGGCACGCGTCGGCACAGGGATGCCGGGATCGAGCCGCCGCAGCGGAATCGGTGCAAGTGCGTTCACATCGGTCGAGACTACGCGGTCGAGGCCGGACCTTCTCGTCGCAGCCCTGGTGCGGTGACCTAGTGTTGAGGGGTGCCCGACCAGCCCGATTCCCCGACGACCGCGACCGCAGACACCGACCACCGCGCGCCGAGCGCGCAGGGTCCGTCGCCCTACTCCGAGCGCCTGTGGGTGCCGCTGTGGTGGTGGCCCGTCGGCTTCGCGATCGCGGGCCTGCTCGCGGCCGAGATCCACATGGGCGCGCCGGGACTGCGGGCCTGGCTGCCGTATGTGCTGCTGGCGCCGGTCCCGGTCTGGATTCTGTTGTGGATGAGCAGGCATCGCCTCGAGGTCACCGTGGCCGACGACGGTACGGCGGAACTGCGCGTCGACCGTGCCCACCTGCCGGTGAGCTTCGTCGCGCGTGCCGCGGCCGTCGCGCCGACGGCCAAGAGCGCGGCGCTGGGCCGGCAACTCGACCCCGCCGCCTATGTGCAGCATCGGGCCTGGATCGGCACGATGGCATTGCTGGTACTGGACGACCCGGACGATCCGACGCCGTACTGGTTGGTCAGTACGCGTAGGCCGGACCGGGTCTTGGCCGCGCTCGGACTCCCGAGCGCGGGCTGACCCTTCCTCGCTGATCCGTACCGGATCAGACTGCGCAGCCCGTGCGGATCAGTTCGCCCGCAAGGTGCCGCGCATCGCCTGCCTCTAGAGCGCGCAGTCCATGCAGATCAGCTGGCCACCCTTCTCGGTGGCCAGTCGGCTGCGGTGATGCACGAGGAAACAGCTCGAGCAGGTGAACTCGTCAGCCTGCTTCGGGACCACCCGAACGCTGAGTACCTCGTCGGACAAATCCGCGCCGGGAAGCTCGAACGATTCCGCTGTATCGGATTCGTCGATGTCCACGACGGCGGACTGCGCCTCGTTGCGGCGCGCCTTCAGCTCCTCGAGCGAATCCTCCGACACCTCGTCGGATTCGGTGCGCCGCGGTGCGTCATAGTCGGTTGCCATGTCGTCTTCCCCTCAGTCCTTACTCCGTATATCCCGGATCAGTCGATTGCCGTAACCCCGCAGGGGTCCGGCGTTCGTACCGCCCCGCCGGTGGTGCACCTCACACGTGCACCGGTCGTCTATCAGGTTCGATCGGCTAGCGATCTACTCCGACAGCGTTCGGTAAACGCAGGACATGCCCTTGTTGTTCCCGCGACCGACCACCGTTTCACCGGTAAATATTCGATCTGGGCGGCCAGACAATAGCGGACCAATGGGCGAAAGTCGCAATCAAACCCCCGCCGAGCCGAAACCGACGACGAATCGTCACCTGCCGGGAAACTCGCCGAGACCTCCCGGACTCGCGCACGGCCGTGGGACTCGTAGAGTGAGCGCGTGGTTTCACTGATCACCGAAGGCAGCGCGACTGATCGCGACGGCAAACCCTTTCCGCGGCGGCGGCCCGAGCTCTGGCTCGCGCTGGTCCTCGTGCTGGCTCTGGTGAGCCTGTTCGTCTGGATCACGGCGTTCCGAACCCGTGACGAGAGCAACGAACCGATGGCGTGCAACGCGCCGAGCACGCCGACGGCCACCAACGCACCGAAGCCCGCGGCACTGGGTACCCGGGTGGGTCCGACGCGACTCGCGGAGGTCGACCCGGCGGCCCTGTCGGAGTCGCGGGTGCGGGTGTTCAACGCCAACGGCAAGAGCGGCCAGGCGGGCAACATCGGCGCGGCGCTGGCCGACCTCGGCTTCGCGGGCGCGCCGGGGACACAGGTCGGTAACGATCCGGTCTATGTCAGCGGCGACCTCACCTGCACCGGTCAGATCCGGTTCGGTGTGAACGGTCGACCGGCGGCCGCCTCGGTGCAGCTGATCGCGCCCTGCGCCGAGCTGATCGAGGATCCGCGCACCGACGACACCGTCGATCTGGTCCTCGGGCAAGCGTTCGGCGAGTCGCTGCGCCCCGGTGCCGACGCCGAGGCGGTGCTCCGGTCGCTGAAGAACCTGGCTCCCGGAGCCAGCTCGTCCTCGATCGACCCCGACCTCCTCGACGCCGCGCGCGAAGTCAAGTGCTGAGTTAGTCCGGTAGGGCCGTCGGCGCGCCGACACGGTCGAGGAGCCCGTCGAGGTCCTTCGCGATGCCGGGGGCGGCGACGACCGTCAGTTCGCCCGCGGCACCACCGACGGTGACCGGGGGGACGTGGACGACCGCGCCCGCTTCGGCGGCGATGAGGGCGCCCGCGGCCCAGTCCCAGGCGTTGAGGCCGTGCTCGTAGTAGGCCTCCAGCCTGCCCGAGGCGACATGGCACAGGTCCATGGCGGCGGCGCCGAGGCGGCGGATGTCGCGAATCCGCGGGAGGATCTCGGTGAGCAGCTGCGCCTGGCGGGCACGGCGCGCGCTGCCGTAGGCGAAGCCGGTGGCTACCAGGGCCACCGAGAGCGAATCCTCACTACTGCACCGAAGTGTCACACGGGTGCCGTCCGGGCGCACAGCGTGCGATCCAGCGCCCAGTGCGGCGCTGTAGGTGGTCGCGGCGGCCACATCGACCACGGCGCCCGCCACGGGCTTGCCATCGACCACCGCACCGACCGAGACGGCGTAGCCGGGCAGCCCGTAGAGGAAGTTCACGGTGCCGTCGATCGGGTCGACGACCCAGGTGACGGTGCCCGGCGCGGTGGCGCCGACATCGCCGCCGCCCTCCTCCCCCAGAATCGCGTCGCCGGGCCTGCGCTCGGCGAGCAGCCCACGGATCAGCTGTTCGGATTCGGTGTCGACGATGGTGACCGGATCGGTGACGTGCCCCTTGGTGGTCACGGCGCCCGCCACGGGTCCGCCGTCGGCGAACACCTCGGGCCTGCGGGCGCGCACATGCGCGGCGGCCGCTTCGGCGAGCTCGACGGCGAGGCGCCGCAACTGCTCGTAATCGGCGGATGTGAGGGGGGCGGTCGAAGTCTCGGGCTCGGTGTATTCGGGCACCTCTCCATCGCATCACATGTCGTGGCGCCTCGCGCGAGAGGTGACTACCGCTACTCTGCTTGCTGGTGTCTGTCAGGCACATCGACCGCGTCAGCAAGGGGTTGAACCATGTCCACTCGGGGGCACGCATTCGGGATCGATATCGGCGGCAGCGGCGTGAAGGGCGCCGAGGTCGATCTGGCCACCGGCCTGCTCACCCATGACCGCATCAAGATCGCGACCCCGCAGCCGTCGACGCCCGCGGCCGTCGCCGCGGCGGTCGCCCAGCTGGTCGCGCAGGCGGGCTGGGAAGGCCCGGTCGGCATCACCATGCCGTGTGTGGTGCTCGACGGCCACGCCAGAACCGCGGCCAACATCGACCAGGCCTGGATCGGCACCGACGCCCGCGCGTTGTTCGCCGAGGCACTGGGCGGGCGAGCCGTCACCGTGCTCAACGACGCCGACGCCGCGGGCCTGGCCGAGGACGCCTACGGCACCGCGCGCGACCTCGACGGGCTGACCCTGCTGCTCACCTTCGGCACCGGCATCGGCTCCGCGCTGCTCTACAACGGCGTGCTGGTGCCCAACTCCGAACTCGGTCATCTCGAGATCGAGGGCGTCGACGCCGAGGATCTGGCCGCGGCCTCGGTCAAGGACAACGAGGAGCTCACCTACCCCGAGTGGGCGCACCGGGTGAGTCGCGTGTTGCGTCACATCGAGGACCTGTTCTGGCCGAAGGTGATCGTGGCGGGTGGCGGCATCAGCCGCGATCACGAACAGTGGATTCCCTTGCTCACCAACCGAACTCCCGTGATTCCGGCCGTATTGAAGAACACCGCGGGTATCGTCGGCGCGGCGATGGCCATCGATGCGGGCATCGCGCCGTAGCCCGGTGCGGCCTGCGACGCAACGCCTGGGTGGCATCGTGCCATGAGTACCCTGGTTGGATCGTTACAATGGAACACGTCCGGCGGTGAGCCGGTGAAACCTTCCGGCCGCGGCCGGTCGCGAGAAGGTCGGTGAACGAGCGCCGACTTCCCCCGGCCGACGCATCGCCGGTGCAACCCGACCGACCGCTCCGCCGGAAAACCACTCTGGCGTGACGCCGCACGAGACCGTCACGAAAGGGCGTACGTGGTAGCCACGAATACCCGTCAGACCGCCGACTCGGCCTCCGACGCCGATGCCGACGACGCCGTAACCCCGGCCAAGAAAGCGCCGGCCAAAAAGGCCGCCGCCAAAAAGGCCCCGGCGAAGAAGGCCGTAGCCAAGAAGGCGCCGGCGAAGAAGGCTGCCGCCAAGAAGGCTCCGGCCAAGAAGACCGCCGCGAAGAAGGCGACCTCGGGCGAGGGCGGTGAGGAGCAGCTCGACGACGAGTCGGTCGAAGTCGACGATCTCGGTGATCTCGAAGTCGCCGAGGACGAACTCGTCGGCGAGGAAGTCGTCGTCGAAGACGTCGCCGAGGAAACCGCCGATGTCGCCGAGACCGCGGAGCCGTCCGAGAAGGACAAGGCTTCCGGTGATTTCGTCTGGGACGAGGAGGAGTCCGAAGCGCTGCGTCAAGCACGCAAGGACGCCGAGCTCACCGCCTCCGCCGACTCGGTGCGCGCCTACCTCAAGCAGATCGGCAAGGTCGCGCTGCTCAACGCGGAAGAGGAGGTCGAACTCGCCAAGCGGATCGAGGCCGGTCTGTTCGCCGCGGAGAAGATGCGCGAGTTCGCCGAGGCGGGCGAGAAGCTCTCGGTGACGACACGCCGCGACTTCAACTGGATCGTGCGCGACGGCAACCGGGCCAAGAACCACCTGCTCGAGGCCAACCTGCGCCTGGTGGTCTCGCTGGCCAAGCGCTACACCGGTCGTGGCATGGCGTTCCTGGATCTCATCCAGGAGGGCAACCTCGGTCTGATCCGCGCGGTCGAGAAGTTCGACTACACCAAGGGTTACAAGTTCTCGACCTACGCGACGTGGTGGATCCGTCAGGCCATCACCCGCGCCATGGCCGATCAGGCCCGCACCATCCGTATCCCGGTGCACATGGTCGAAGTGATCAACAAGCTCGGCCGCATCCAGCGCGAGCTGCTCCAGGACCTGGGCCGTGAGCCCACGCCGGAGGAGCTCGCCAAGGAAATGGACATCACGCCGGAGAAGGTGCTGGAGATCCAGCAGTACGCGCGTGAGCCCATCTCGCTGGACCAGACCATCGGCGACGAGGGCGACAGCCAGCTCGGTGACTTCATCGAGGATTCCGAGGCGGTCGTCGCGGTCGACGCGGTGAGCTTCACCCTGCTGCAGGATCAGCTGCAGTCGGTGTTGGAGACGCTGTCCGAGCGTGAGGCGGGCGTGGTGCGGTTGCGCTTCGGCCTCACCGACGGTCAGCCGCGCACCCTCGACGAGATCGGCCAGGTCTACGGCGTCACGCGTGAGCGTATCCGCCAGATCGAGTCGAAGACGATGAGCAAGCTGCGCCACCCGAGCCGTTCGCAGGTTCTGCGCGACTACCTCGACTAACGGTTCTACGAAAAACGAGGCCCGTACCACCGATTCGGTGGTACGGGCCTCGTTTTCGTTTCGATCGCTACATTCCCAGCGGTCTGTTTATCCAATTCACGGACGGGTGATCGTTTCGTGATCAACCCCACACTGCCGGATTGCACTGTGGAGGACACGGATTGGCGATCTTCACCGTATTGTCACGTTCAGTTTTTCGTTCTACCGCCTCAGGTCTGCGGTATCGGCATTGAGGGTTTTTCGCGCGTGCTCGACATTTATCACTTCAGCTACGGCTGGATCACCCCTGTTCTCGCCTACTTCATGTCTGTCACGGGCTGTCTGCTCGGGCTCCAGTGCGCGGCTCGGGGTCGCAATGCCGCCGAGGGACGGGTCGGCTGGCTCATCGGCGCCGCGATCGCGATCGGCGGAACCGGCATCTGGGTCATGCATTTCATCGCCATGCTGGGCTTCACCATCCGCGGCGCCGACATTCGCTACGACATCCCGTTGACGCTGTGCAGCGCGATCACCGCGATGGTGGTGGTCGGGATCGGGCTGTTCATGGTCAACAAGCCGCAGCCGACTCTGCGCTCGTTGCTCGCCGGTGGCACCATCACCGGCCTCGGTGTCGGGACCATGCACTACACCGGCATGTACGCGATGAAGTCCAGCGCGACCGTGAAATACGACCCGGCGATCGTGGCACTGTCGATGGTGATCGCGGTGGTGGCTTCGATCGTGGCGCTGTGGTTCACGTTGCGCGTCAAGGGTTTTCTCGCCACCGTGGGTGCTGCGCTGATCATGGGCGTGGCCGTGTGCGGCATGCACTACACCGGGATGGCGTCGATGCACGCCCACACCGGGCATCAGACCGCGCCCGCGACGGGCGCCGAGGCGATGGAACTGCTGGCTCCGCTGATCGGGGTGAGCAGCATCGTCACCATGCTCGTGTTGATCAGTGTGAGCCTCACCGAGATCGAGAACGAGGAAGCGCTACCGCGCATGTGGCTCACCTCCCGGCACCGTCCGCGGCCGCGACGGGTCAGGCCCACACCGCCGGTCGCGCAGTTCGCGCCGCCCGCACAGCAGGAGTACCGCACCGAGGAACTGAGTTACGACGGTGCAGGCGCCTGGCCGCGTCGCGTCGTCGACTGATCAGCTCGTCGCGACATCCGAACGGCGCCTGGCGAATTCGACCACCGGCTCGACCACGCGCGCCGCGATCGGCCCGAGGATCGCCATCAGCAGCACATAGGCCGAGGCCAGCGCGGCCAGTTTCACATCGGCCTTGCCGTAGGCGACCGCCAATCCGGCGATGACGATGGAGAATTCGCCGCGCGCCACCAGCGCCGCGCCCGCCCGCGCGCGACCCATCCGCCGGATTCCCTGCCTGCTCGCCGCCCACCAGCCGACCGCGATCTTGGTGCCGGTGGTCACCACCGCCAGCGCGACCGCCCAGCCGAATACCGGCGGGATCGCGGCCGGGTCGATCGACAGGCCGAACGCGACGAAGAAGATCGCGGCGAACAGATCACGCAGCGGCTCCAGCAGTTTCGCCGCCTCGTGCGCGGTGGACCCCGAGATGGCGATGCCGAGCAGGAACGCGCCGACCGCGGCCGAGACATTGAGCGCCGAGGCCAGGCCGGCCACGAGCAGTGCGGCGCCGAGCAGCTGGAGCAGGAACACTTCGCGATCGGCGCTGTCGAGCACCGCCGAGACCACCCGACCGAAACGCAGCGCGACCACGAGCACCACCGTGATGGTCGCGAGCGCGATCGCCAGCGAGATCAGTCCGCTCAGCAGGCTCAGCCCCGCCAGCATCATGGTCAGGATCGGCAGGTACACCGCCATCGCGAGGTCTTCGAGCACCAGGATCGACAGCACCACCGGGGTCTCACGGTTACCGAGGCGACCCAGATCGTCGAGTACCTTGGCCACGATCCCCGATGACGAGATGTAGGTGACCCCGCCGAGCACTACGGCGCCGACCACACCCCAGCCCAGGATCAGCGCCACCGCGACGCCGGGGAGCGCGTTGGCCACCAGGTCGAGCACTCCGGCCGCCCACGAGCGCCGCAGGCCGGTCATCAGCTCGGGGGCGGTGTACTCGAGCCCGAGCAGCAACAGCAGCAGCACGACGCCGATCTCGCTCGCTATGTGCCCGAACTCGGTGGCGGCGTCCAGTTCGAAGAACCCGCCGCGACCGAACGCCAGCCCGCCGAGCAGATACAGCGGAATCGGTGACATCCCGAACCGGCCTGCCACTCGCCCGCAGATCCCCAGCGCGAACAAGATCACGCCGAGCTCGAGCAGCGCCAAGGCCTGCGAGGTCACGGCGCTCAGCCGTGCATGAGAATCTTCGCGGCCGCTTCCAGGCCGTCCGGGGTGCCGACGACCACGAGCAGATCACCCTCGGTGAAGGTGAAATCCGGGCCGGGTGAGGGGTGGAGCTGACCGGCGCGCATCACCGCGACGATCGAGGTCTTGGTGCGGGTGCGCATGCCCGTCTCGCCGAGGGTTCGTCCCGCATAGGGTGATTCGTCGACGATGGCGAGCTGGCGGGTGGTGATGCCCGGCAGATCGCGGTGGTCGTCGTTGAGTTTGGCGACCAGTTGCGGTGCGCCGAGCAGGTTCGCCAGCACCGACGCCTCGTCGGTGGACAGCGGCACCTGCGCCGCGATGGCGTCCGGGTCGTCGGGTTTGGACACGATCAGATCGATGTCACCGTCGCGGTGGGCGACCACCCCGACGCGGCGCCCCGACCTGACTTCGAAATCCTTGCGCACTCCGATGCCCGGTAGCGCTGTGACGTCGACGTTCACCTCATCAACAGTAGCCGCGCCCGGCATCGATTGTGGTCTACGCCACTCCGTCCCGGCGCGGTGTGGTGAACACGCCGTCGGGGCCGGGCAGGTACGGCTGCGCGGCGAGCACCGCAGCGACCGGCAGCGGGGCGTAGAGGTGCGGGAAGAGCATCGACGACGGGTCGCTCGGCACACCCGGCTCCCACTTCACCTCGCCGGTGAACGCCGCCGGGTCCAGCCACAGCACGACCATGTCGGCGCGCCCGGCGAAGAGCCGGTTGGCGGGCAGGTGGACCTGCTCCGGGGTGGACAGATGGACGAAGCCCGCGTCGGCCAGCGACGGCGGCCTGCGCTCGCCCGCGCCGCGGGCTTGTTCCCATTCTTGGGAAGAACACAGGTGAACAAGCGTGTGAGTGTCGGATGTCACGGGTAACCTCCGGGTAGACAACAGGTTCGGACGGTCAAGACCCTGTCACAACTCGACATGATCGGCCCGGTTCGGTGGTGCGCCCCGTGCGTAGCGAGCAACACCGCAGCGAGCGACATATTGATGAGTATCAGGATCGAGTGGGAGGTGGCATCAGCGCTTCGCGGGTGATCGGTGGGTGCTCGAATCAGACGACCGGTGGGTGTTCGCTTTCAGCGAAACCGCAGGTCTGTTATCGAAAACACAAAGATTCACTTCCGGGAACAAAGCCTGAACCCCGAACGTCTGACAGAGTAGTCGTACCACTGCTGGGAAGTAGCGGACGCGAGCCGCGTGGAGTGACCACGAGGCCCACACCTAGGCGAACGGCCACGCAGCGCCGGGAGCCGGGACGGAGGAGTCATGCCAGGAACCCTGACCAGCACCCCACTGACCGCTGTCGATCGTTGCGATCGTTGCGGGGCGGCTGCCCGAGTGCGTGCCGTGCTTCCCGCGGGTGGCGAGTTGCTCTTCTGCCAGCACCACGCGAATGAACACATGGACCGCTTGCGCGAACTCGAAGCCGTGATCAACACGGACGAAGCTCCCGCGATCTGACCACTCCTCGCGTCCGAAACAACCACATCTGACAACCGAAAACTCCCAGCAGCGGGCGACCCGAACAGGGCGCCCGCTGTTGCTGTATCCGGATATCGCCGCTGGTCAGGCGTCGGCGAGAATTCCGTCGACGAGAGTGCCCACGCCGTAGCCGAACGCACCGTCCGGGTCAGCGGGGGCCTGGTAGTGCTCGCCGACTGCGGTGCCGACCCGCCCGGCGAGCGGGAATTCCTCGGCGGGCATCACCCGAGCCAGCACGGGGCCGTTGACCTCCCACCACTGCGCGTCACTCAGTTGCGCCGCGGCTCCGGCGGCTGCGATGGCGAGGCGGGCATTGCCGGTGGCGAAGTCGGTGAGCACCGCGATCGCGCGGTCCATGGCCAGATCGTCGAGGCCGACGCCGTCGATCGCGGCCAGTTGACGTTCGTACCGGCGCATCCTGGCCGGGCCGAGTACCTGACGCCACGGGGACACTTCCAGGAGCCATGGGTGTTCGATCAGTTCGGCCCTGATCTGGGTGGCGATGGCGATCATGCGTTCCCGGACCGGCAGGTCGACCGGGATCGGGGTGTCCGCGGCGGCGACGGCGTCGACCATGAGCACGATCAGGGCGTCCTTGCTGGGGACGTAGGTGTAGAGGCTCATCGCGCGCAGGCCGAGTTCCGCGGCGACCGCCCGGATGGTCAGCTTGCCGATACCGTCGCGGTCGGCCAGTGCGATGCCGGCCGCGACCACGTCGTCCACGGTGAGACCGGGTTTCGGACCGCGCGCGCCCGGCTTGGGCAGCAAGGCGTGGCGCCACAGCAATTCGAGGATCTGGGTGGCCTGTGCGGTGGATTTCGCGTCCTCGTCGGCGGGCACGAGCCGTCCTCTCCGGAACTTGTCCGAGCGTTCGGGAACAAACTCAGTACAGTGTACGTTGTTCGGTTGTTCGCGCTTCCCGATCAGAGGAGAACGTTCTGCCCGCCATCGAGGCCACCTACCTTCCCGACCGTCACCTGTTCGCCTTGTGGACGTGGACCGGGCACGATGCCGGTGCCGCGCCGGCGGGAATCGGCGATCCGGAACAGCTCGCCCTCGCGCTGCCCGTGGGTGAGCGCGGCGCGATCGAGCCCGTCGAGGTGTCGACCGCCGTGGTCACACCCGCCGAACTGGCCGACGCCACAGTCGGCGACCTCGCCCCGTCCGCGCTGGCCTGGCGCGCGTTGATGACCGACGAGCGGCCCGCCCGACTGCCCACCGCCGCGCACGCGGTGCCCGATGCGGTCGGTACCGCGATCGTCTCCGCCGAACGAGCGGCGCGGGTGTTGCGCGAGACCCAGGCGCTGGACGGGGAGCTGGCGGGGGTTCTCGATGCCACGCTGCGGCCGTATCAGGTGCGTGGGGTGGGGTGGTTGCGCGAGACCGTTTCGGCGTACGGCGGGGCCGTACTGGCCGACGAGATGGGCCTCGGCAAGACGGTGCAGACGATCGGGTTCCTCCAGGGGCGCGCCGACGGGCCGCAGCTGGTGGTGTGTCCGACCTCGCTGGTCGGCAACTGGGTGCACGAGATCGAACGGTTCGCGCCGGGGTCGAAGCCGGTGCCGTGGCGTGGTGGTGCGGTGTCCGCCGGAGCGGGGACGGTCGTCGTGACCGGGTATCCGACCTTGCGGCTGCACGGTGCGGGGCTGACCGGTGAGCAGTGGGCGACCGTGGTGTTCGACGAGGCGCAGGCGCTGAAGAATCCGCGTACCCAGGTGTCGCGGGCGGCGCGCGCGTTGCCCGCCGACGCGAAGGTCGCGCTGACCGGCACGCCGGTGGAGAACCACCTCGACGAACTGTTCGCGCTGCTCAACCTCACCGTGCCGCGACTGTTCGCGCATCGAACGCAGTTCCGGCGAAGGTTCGTCCGGCCGATCGAGGAGGGTTCGGCCACAGCGGCGGCCCGGCTGCGCGATGCGGTCGAGCCGGTTGTCCTGGGACGCAAGAAACTTCAGGTGGCCGCGTCGCTGCCCGCGAAGATCCACAGTGATCTGCTGTGCGATCTCACCGCCGAGCAGGAACGGGTGTACGACGCGGTGCTCGCCGAGGCCATCGACGAGGGATTCGGCTCTGGCCTGCAACGACAGGGACGGGTACTCGCCGCGCTCACCCACCTCAAGCAGGTGTGCAACCACCCCGGACTGGTCGCCGGCGACCTGGGCGAACTCGCGGGCCGCTCCGGCAAACTCGACCTGTGCACCGACATCGTGGCCACCAACCTCGACACCGGTGATCCCACGCTGATCTTCACCCAGTACCGCAAGACCGGCGACCTGCTGGTGCGTCACCTGGCCGAGCAGTTCGGGATCCAGGCGCCGTTCTTCCACGGCGGGCTCGACGCCACCCAGCGCGGCGACCTGGTCACCCGCTTCCAGGCACCGGACGGACCGCCGGTGCTGATCCTGAGCCTGCGCGCCGCGGGCACCGGCCTCACCCTCACCCGCGCGGCCGATGTGATCCATTTCGATCGCTGGTGGAATCCGGCGGTGGAGGCGCAGGCTTCGGACCGGGCGCACCGGATCGGGCAGACCCGCACCGTCACCGTCACCACCCTCACCAGTGCCACGACGGTGGAGGAACACATCGCGGCGATGCACACCCGCAAGTCCGCGCTGACGGACCTGTCCGATACCGCGGGCATCGCCGAGCTGGCCCGCCTCGACGACGACGCCCTCGTCGACATCCTGCGCCGGAAGCGAGAGAACTGATGGCCGACAACGAATTCGGATACACCCCATGGGGAATGGACTGGGTCCGGCTGGCCGAACCACTACGCCAGACCCGCCCGGAACCCCTGCTGCCCCGGGCCCGCAGCATCGCCCGCAACGACGGTGTCCGCACCGAGATACAGGGGCGCACCGTGCGCGCGCACCTGCATCGCGGCGGTCAGGCCTCGATCGCGCATGTGGAGGTGGCACCGCTGTCGCGGGCGGCGGTGACCGCGATCGGTCTCACGATCACCGACCCGACCGTCCTCACCGACGAGATGCACCGGGCCCTGCTCGACGCGGGTCACTCCCCCGCGCCGACCCTGGTGAGCACCGATTGCTCCTGCTCGGCACGGACCGCGCGCTGCGTGCACGTGTTCGCGACGCTGTACACGATCGCCCGCAAGGTCGACGAGAATCCGCGCCTGGCATTGGAATTGCAGGGCTACTTCGACGCCACCACCGACGCCGATCTGCCCGCGCAGGAACCGCGCTGGACCAGTATCAACACGCTCGACCCGACCCAGTTCTTCGTGCCCGCCTCCTGAGCCGGGACATCGCGGGCCTGCCGGTGGACGCGCACCACGATCAGGTGCCCGTCAGCCCCGCTCAGGCGTTGGTGCCACCGTCCACGGTGAGGATCGCGCCGGTGATCGATCGGCCGGACGGTCCGGCGAGGAAGGTGACCAGGTCGGCGACATCGGCGGCGGCACCGAACCGGCCGAGGGCGTTGAACTCTCGTTGGGTCGAGGCGTGGTCGCTGGCCGCCGGGTTCATGTCGGTGTCGGTGGGGCCCGGCTGGACGAGGTTGACGGTGATGCCGCGCGGACCGAGTTCGCGCGCAAGGGCTTTGGTGAAGCCGTTGAGGGCCGACTTGCTCAGGTTGTACAGCGCCAGCCCGCCGAAGAGCGCGCGCTCGGACAGGTTGGAGCCGATGGAGATGATCCGGCCGCCCTCGCCGAGGTGCGGTAGCGCGGCCTGGCCCGCGACGAAGGCGGCGCGTGCGTGGATGTTCAGCGCGCGGTCGATCTCGTCGAGGGTGAACTCCTCGTAGGGCTTGGCAGGGAAGATGCCCGCGTTGTTCACCAGCACATCGAGGCCACCCAGTTCGCGCGCGGTCCGCTCGACGGCGGCGACGACCTGTGCGGCATCGGCGCTGTCGGCCCTGATCGGCAGCGCCCGCCTGCCCAGCGCCTCGATGTCGGCGGCGACCGCCTTCGCGGCGACCTCGTCGCGCTGGTAGGTGAACGCCACATCGGTGCCCGCGGCGGCCAGTGCGCGGGCGATGGCCGCGCCGATCCCACGGCTCGCGCCGGTTACCAGGGCCACGGTGTTACTGCTCGTCATCAGGGTTACTGCTCGTCATCAGGCTCGCTCCAATTTTGTAGTGGTCGATACACAAATAGACAAGCGCATCCACACCCAGCCGTCAAGAGTTTCTTATCGATCGACACAGAAATAGCGGGCGGGCGCCGCGACCCCAGCTCGGCGCGGTATATTTACCGATCGGCACAGAAAGGTTTCGCATGGCAGAACGCGGGCGTCCCCGGGGCTTCGACCGTGAGGTCGCGCTGCGCCGGGCGATGGAGGTGTTCTGGGAACGCGGCTACGACGGCGCCTCGATGAGCGACCTCACCGCCGCCATGGGTATCAACTCCCCCAGCCTCTACGCCGCCTTCGGCGACAAGGAAGCCCTGTTCCGCGCGGCCGTCGAGCTCTACGGCCGCAGCGAGGGGTCCCACACGGCCAGGGCGCTGCGCGAGCAACCCACCGCCTACACCGCGATCGAGGCGATGCTGCGCGACAACATCCCCATCTACACCGACCCCGGCCTTCCGCACGGCTGCATGGTCGTCCTCGCCGGCGCGACCTACACCACCCGAAATGCCGCGGTCCGCGAATTCCTGGTCGAAGCCCGCCGCCGCACCACGGCCGACATCCACGCCAGGCTCGACCGTGGCGTCACCGAGGGCGACCTCGCCCCCGGCACCGACACCGCTTCGCTCGCCATGCTTTTCAGCACTGTGCTCTACGGCCTGTCGATCCAGGCCAGAGACGGCGTCGGGCCCGACGAACTGAACATCGCCGTCGACAGTGCCATGCAGACACTGGCGGCCGCGACACGCTAGTGGAGCCGCGTGATCGGCGAACGGCCGGACAGGGGGCTACGGCGAGGGCGACCCGTCGGCGGGATCTCTCAGAGTCGGCGCAGGGCCGCGATGCGCTCGCCCAATTGATCGACACTCGCCAATGCGGTTGGCGGACCACCACATTCGCGGCGCAGCTCGCCGTGGATCACGCCGTGCGGTTTGCCGGTGCGATGGTGGTGCATGGCGACCAGGCTGTTGAGTTCGCGGCGCAGCTCGCCCAGTTTGTCGGAGGTCGCGACGCGTTCGGCGACCGCCGCGGGCTGGGGGGCGGACTCCTGGGCGGCGCTTCGGTCGGCGAGTTGGCGGGTCTGCCGGTCGCGCAGCAGCGCGCGCATCTGGTCGGCGTCGAGCAGACCGGGGATGCCGAGGTAGTCGGCTTCTTCGTCGCTGCCCGCGATCGTGGCGGTGCCGAAGGAGGATCCGTCGTAGATCACCTGGTCGAGTTCGGCGTCCGCGGCGAGCGCGACGAAGGACTTCTCGTCCTCACCGGGCTCGTCCTTGGCCTTGTTCGCGTCCATCAGCAGCTCATCGTCGAGGCCGTCCTTCTCGCGATGCGGCTTGCCGATGACGTGATCGCGCTGCAGCTCGAGCTGCGCGGCCAGATCCAGCAGCACCGGCACCGACGGCAGGAACACACTCGCGGTCTCCCCCGGCTTGCGGGCACGCACGAAACGGCCGATGGCCTGCGCGAAGTACAACGGCGTCGACGCGCTGGTGGCATACACGCCGACGGCCAACCGTGGCACGTCGACACCTTCGGACACCATGCGCACCGCCACCATCCACGGCTGGGTGCTCTTGCCGAACTCACCGATGCGCTGCGAGGACTGCGGATCGTCGGAGAGCACCACCGTCGGCCGCTCACCGCAGATGTGTTCGAGCAGTTCGGCGTAGTCGCGGGCCCGTTCCTGATCGGTGGCGATCACCAGACCGCCCGCGTCGGGCATGCCGGAGGCGCGCAGCTGACGCAGGCGCATGTCGGCCGCGCGCAACACCGACGAGATCCAGTCGCCCGCCGGATCGAGTGCGGTGCGCCAGGCCCGGGCGGTGTGTTCGGCGCTCAGCGGTTCGCCGAGCCGGGCGGTGTGCTCCTCGCCCGCGCTGTCGCGCCAGTGCGCGTCGCCGGAGTAGGCCAGGAACACCACCGGACGCACGACGCCGTCGGCGAGCGCGTCGGCATAGCCGTAGGAGTGGTCGGCGCGCGAACGCGGGAAACCACCTTCGTCGGGCTCGTAGGTGACGAACGGGATCTTCGAATCGTCACTGCGGAACGGGGTTCCGGTCAGCGCGAGCCTGCGCGTCGCGTCGCCGAACGCCTCTTCGGTCGCCTCGCCCCAGGTCTTGGCGTCGCCCGCGTGGTGGATCTCGTCGAGAATCACCAGCGTGCGCCGGTTCTCGGTGCGTACACGGTGCCGGGTGGGGTGGGCGGCGACCTGGGCATAGGTCACGACCACGCCGTGATAGTCGCCCGAGGTCGCGCCGGTGGAGTTGGAGAACCGTGAGTCGAGCTGGATCCCGGTGCGCGCGGCGGCGGCCGACCACTGGTGCTTGAGGTGTTCGGTCGGGGCGACGACGGTGATCTGATCCACCGTGCGATCGGCCAGCAACTCCGCGGCAACCCGCAGCGCGAAGGTGGTCTTACCGGCGCCGGGTGTCGCGACCGCGAGGAAGTCACGCGGCTTGGTGGCCAGGTATTTCGTCAGCGCGCGCCGCTGCCAGGCGCGCAACGAACCCGATGGGGCACCTCCGGCGGCAGAATCGCCCGGTGTCCCCACTTGCTTCGCCGTAGCGGCACCACCCGACCCAGTCACGCAGACGACCCTAGCCGCCCGATGCGGCGTGTCGCCAAACCGACGCGGGGTGGGCGACAGGCATCACAACCGCACCCGTGGTCACCGGCCATTTACCTGTTACCCGCCGACACGATGCCCGGCCCGCACCACACGGACCACCGACGTGCGGGATGCTTGACACTGAGATGAGCAACGACCAGGTCCCGGCTGCCGATGCGGCGCACCCGCCGCACGCGCGCCCGCCCCGCGACTCGCCCGCGCGCCCAGCGGTCGCCGCGCAGGCCGCCCCGCAACGTCGCAGCGATCACGCGCCGTGGGTGCGCTGGCTGGCTACGGCGTGGCGGTTGGTGGTCCGGGTCGCGGTCAAGTGCTGGG
Organism: Nocardia sp. NPDC058519; assembly: GCF_042719755.1. Taxonomy (NCBI): domain Bacteria; kingdom Bacillati; phylum Actinomycetota; class Actinomycetes; order Mycobacteriales; family Nocardiaceae; genus Nocardia; species Nocardia sp. NPDC058519. The sequence continues at coordinate 213,452 of NZ_JBHXNK010000008.1, forward strand.
ACAACTCGATCTTCGCCAAGTCCGCGGCCGCGGCGTTCTGGCAGACATTGTCGCTGGCACCGCTGCTGCTCGGCCTGCTCGGCAGCCTCGGCTATGTGGGCGGATTGTTCGGGCCCGACACCGTGCAGATCGTGGAGAGCAAGATCATCGCGTTCAGCCGCGAGTTCTTCAGTCCGTCGGTGGTCTCGGATCTGATCGAACCGACAGTCGACGACGTACTCGGCCGGGGACGCGGCGCGGTGGTGTCGGTGGGTTTCGTGCTGTCGCTGTGGGCCGGATCCTCGGCGATGGCCACCTTCGTCGACGCCATCGTGGAGGCGCACGGGCAGCAGGACGCGCGTCATCCGGTCTGGCAGCGGATCTTCGCGCTGCTGCTGTATGTGCAGTTCCTGGTGGCCGCGGTGCTGATCTTGCCGGTGATCGCGCTGGGCCCCACACGGATCGGGCGGGTGCTGCCCGAGACGTGGCGCGAGCCGGGATTGCGGCTGATCGACACGTTCTACTACCCGATCGTGGGAGTGCTGCTGATCTTCGGCCTGACCACGCTCTACAAGCTGGCTCTGCACAAATCGCTGCCGTGGCATCGGCTCCTCGGCGGTGCGCTGGTGGCCGGGGTCTTCTTCCTGGCGGCCAGCGACCTGCTGCGCCGGTACCTGTCGTGGATCACCGCCACCGGGGTGAGTTACGGCGCGCTGGCCACCCCGATCGCGTTCCTGCTGTTCACGTACTTCCTCGGCTTCGCGGTGATCCTCGGCGCGGAGTTCAACGCCGCCGTTCAGGAGTTCTGGCCTGCCCGGGCCACCCGGATCGAGCAGGTCAAGGAGTGGATCACCAGCCAGGTGCGCGGTGACGAGGAGGACGACGACGACGAGCACGACGAAACCGCCGACGCCCCACCCGAGGCACCGGCGTCACCGACCGAGCCCTGCGCTCAGTCGCCGTCCTTGCGCAAGCCCTCGTAGACCTTCTTGCAGTCCGGGCACACGGGCGAGCCGGGCTTGGCCGAACGCGTCACCGGGAAAACCTCGCCGCACAGGGCGACGACCATCGTGCCCATCACGGCACTCTCGGCGATCCGGTCCTTCTTCACATAGTGGAAGAATTTGGGGGTGTCATCGCTGGTCGTCTCGTCGGTCGTGGTTTCCGGGCGTACCAGAGTGTCTGTACTCACGCCATCCATGATGCCGCATCCGGCGCCCGCACCGCTGACCAGCCGCGTGTGCGCTCGACGACGCAGAGTGGAAGACTCGGGGTATGCAGTCCTACGGCGATGTCCCAGGCGCCGACCAACCGAAGCCGGACCCGGAAGTGACCATGCCCACCGAGCCCAAGCCCTCGCGTGGGTTCTTCCGTCCCGCCCCCGCCGAACATGCCGTGCTGATCACCGAGGCCGCGCCCTCGCTCGACGAGCAGCATCGCGCCAGGGTGCGCCGCTACACGTTCATCATGGCCTTCCGAATCCCCTGCCTGATCCTGGCCGCGATCGCCTACAGCGCGTTCGAGAACCCGCTGCTGTCGATCCTGATCATCGCCGCCTCGGTGCCACTGCCGTGGATCGCGGTGCTGATCGCCAACGACCGGCCGCCGCGCACCAAGGACGAACCGAGCCGCTGGGACGGCCGCAACAATCAGATCGCCCTCGAATCCGGGCACCACAAGTCGATCGAATAGCCGACCGACCCCGCTGGTTCTCCGCTACCCCGCCGTCTTCGGTCTGCGGACCAGCATCGACATGACGGCCGCGATGCCGCAGAGCGCGCCCGCGACATACCAGGCGAGGTCGTAGGAGCCCTGGAGGTCACGGATGAGGCCGGCGCCGGTCGCGGCGATCGCGGCACCGACCTGGTGGGCGGCGAAGACCCAGCCGAACGCGATCGGGCCGTCGGCGCCGAAGAGCTCACGGCACAGCAGCACCGTCGGCGGGACCGTCGCGATCCAGTCCAGGCCGTAGAACACGATGAACACCCACATGCTCGGCTCGGTGTGCGGGCCGAGCAGCGACGGCAGGATCAGCAGCGACAGCCCGCGCAGCGAGTAGTAGCCGAGCAACAGGTAGCGCGGGTCGACGCGGTCGGAGAGCCAGCCCGAGGCGATGGTGCCCGCCACATCGAAGATTCCGATCAGTGCCAGCAGTCCGGCCGCGGTGGTCGGTGGCATGCCGTGGTCGTGGGCGGCGGTGACGAAATGGGTGCCGACCAAGCCGTTCGTCGAGGCGCCACAGATCGCGAACCCGCCTGCCAGCAGCCAGAATCCGCGCTTGCGCGCGGCCGAGGCCAACACCGTCAGCGCCCGGTTCGCGCCGCCGGCGATCGGCACCCGCGCCCCCGCGTCCGAATCGGCGGGCGCCCCGTAGGCGCGCACGCCGACATCGCTGGGGTAGTCGCGCACGAACAACCACACCAGCGGCACCACCGACAGCGCCACCGCCGCCACGATCAGCGACGGCAACCGCCAGCCGTGCTCGGTGGCGAGCATCGACACCAGTGGCAGGAACACCAGCTGCCCTGTCGCGCCCGCGGCGGTGAGCACCCCGGTGACCAGGCCGCGACTCTGGACGAACCAGCGTCCGGTGATGGTGGCGACGAACGGCATGGACATCGACCCGACACCGACGCCGACCAGCAGTCCCCACGTCGCCACCAGCTGCCACGCCTGGGTCATGAACACCGTCAGCCCGCTGCCCGCGGCGATCAGCACCAGCGCCGAACACACCACCCTGCGGATGCCGAATCGGTCCATCAGCGCGGCGGCGAACGGCGAAATCAGGCCGTAGAGCAGCATATTCAGCGAGATGGCGGTGGAGATCGTCGCGTGCGACCAGCCGAACTCGGTGTGCAGCGGGTCGATGAGGACGCTGGGAACCGAGCGGAAGGCTGCCGCGCCGAGCAGGGCCACGAATCCGACGCCCGCCACGATCCACGCGGGATGGAGTCGACCGCGTCCGTCGGTGCCCGCTGCCGGCGCGTGGGTGAGGTTGTCGGCCGGTTCGTCGCCGGTGGGCGGCAGGGGCGCACGTAGATCGGTCACTTGCCCAGCGTGCCGGATCGGCCAAGGACGGACTAGTGGCCGGTATGACATGTTTCGTCGATATCCTGCCAACGCATACTGGCGAGCGGGCCTTGTCGACGGCCGCACACACTGTGCACCAAGAACTCTCGACTCCCGCACCCTGCACGCAAGGTTCCCTCGACCGCGGCGCTCGCGCAACTGGTCGACAGCGGCCCTCATGCCGCCTACCGTTCGGACAGGACTGCCGACAGTGCGACCGGAACGGGCCGACCGCTCGGCGAGTCCCGCATACCGGAAGGGAGACAGCATGATTCGCTGGACCTGGGCGTTTCTCGATCGACCCGTCGATACGTTCGCCGAGTGTGCGCGGTTCTGGGCGAAGGTCACCGATTCCACGGTGTCGGCGCCGCGTGGCGAGCACGACGAGTTCGTCACGCTGCTGCCCGCCACCGGACCCGCGTGGATCAAGATGCAAGCGGTCGGTGACGACGGTGGCATCCATCTCGACCTCGACGTCGACGACATCGCATCGGCGGTAGCGACCGCGACCGGCCTCGGCGCCCGCGTCACGGCCGAGCAGCCCGACTACACCGTGCTGGAATCGCCTGCCGGACAGACGTTCTGCCTCACCCCGGCCGCCGACCGATCGGGTCTCGGGCCCGCACCGGTCACGGTATCGACCGCACCCGACGGCACAGTGACCCGCCTCGACCAGATCTGTCTCGACCTGTCCCCCACCGACATCGACGCCGATACCGCCTTCTGGCAGGCACTCACCGACTGGACGCACAAGCCCGGCCGCCGCCCGGAGTTCTCCCGCCTCCGCGGCCCCGACCAGCCACTGCACTTTCTGCTCCAACGTCTCGACGACCCCGGCCCCACGGGCGCCCACGCCGACCTGGCCTCGTCGAACATCACCGCCACCGCCGCCTGGCACGAATCCCTCGGTGCCACCCGAATCACCGACGCCGAACACTGGATAGTCCTACGTGACCCAGGAAACGGCCTGTACTGCGTGACATCCAGGGACCCCTACACCGGCTGAGCCACCGCCGACATCGACCCACCGCGAACACAGTAGACGCGCCATCCGGCCCGACGGCTTTCGGTGCGCCGCGTGTTCACAAACCGCCGCAGCCACCCGCGCCGCTCAGGCGGCCAGAGGTCTGCGTACACGGCGACACGCAGCGGTAGCTGGTCGATCTCCGTGCTCACGGTCCTGGCAGAGTGGGCGCGTGCCTACGAACCCGACGATGACCGACTCCCTGCTCACCGCGCTGTGCCCGGACCTGCGCACCGCGCTGCTCCGGGTCGGTTACGACGCCGACACGCTGGTGGAGGCATTGGGGCCGGATGTGCATGCGGCGCTGAGCCGTTCGGAGCCGGTGCCGGTGCGCCGGGCCGCGCGCGCGGCCGGTGACCTGGGCACGCTGGTGCGGTTGTTGCTGCTCGGCGATGTGCTGCCCGAGCGCGAGGTCGCGGCCGCGCTGGCGCCGGTGCGCATCGACGCGGCGGTGGCGGCGGGTCTGCTCATCCGCGAGGGTGACGAGGTCAGGGCCGCACTGGATCTGCGGCCGCTCGATGCAGGCGCGGGTACGCGGTGGATCCTGTCCGATCTCGACGATTCGATGCGGCGGCGCACGCTTACCGAGGATCACGTCCTCGGCGTCGGGCACGCGTCACTGTCCTTGCTGCGCGCGACACCGACCGAACCCGTCGGCACCGTCTTGGATCTGGGCACCGGCTGTGGCGTACAGGCCGTGCACGCGGCCGGTTACGCGGGCCGGGTCACCGCGACCGACGTCAACGCGCGGGCCTTGTGGCTGGCGCAGGCCACGGCGGCGCTCAACGAACTCGAGATCGAGCTGCTCGAGGGGTCCTGGTTCGAGCCGGTGGCCGGGCGGCGCTTCGATCAGGTCGTGGCCAATCCGCCGTTCGTGGTCGGTCCGGCACGCATCGAGCACACCTATCGCGACTCCGGGCTCGCCCTGGACGGCGCCAGCGAACTGGTCATCGGGCAGGCGCCCGCGCTGCTGGCACCCGGCGGCACGGCCGCGATGCTCGCCGCCTGGGTGCACGTGGACGGCGAGGACTGGCGGCAACGGGTGTCGAGCTGGTTGCCCGCCCACGGCGTCGACGCGTGGGTCGTGCAGCGCGACGTCGCCGATCCTGCCCTCTACGTCGGCACCTGGCTGCGCGACGCGGGCCTCGACCCCCGCGACCCGGCCGCCCAGGAACAGGCGGCGCGGTGGCTCGATGCCTTCGATGCCGCCGACGTCGAAGGAATCGGGTTCGGCTTCGTCTATCTGCGCGCGATCGACGGGCCTACCGAACTCCTCGCCGAGGACCTCACCCACGGTTTCGACGACCCGCTCGGCACCGAGGTGGCCGGGTATTTCGCGCGGTCCGCGTGGCTGCGCGCGGTGGCGGGCGACGAAAAACTCGCGTGGACATCCCGTTTCGCGCCGAGCCCGGCGACCGCGCTGGAACGGGTGTACCTGCCCGGCGAGTTCGGCTGGACCGAGCAGGTGTCCCGGCTGCATCGCGGCGACGGACCACGCTGGCAGCACGAGGTGGACGAGTCGACGGTCGCCCTGGTCGCGGGAATGCGGCCCGACGGACTGCCGTTGTACGAACTGATCGAACTACTCGCCCTCGCCGACGGAGCCGAGCAGGTCACGCCGGAATTCGCCGCCCAGGCACTCGGCGTCGTCGCCGGACTCGTCCGCCACGGATTGGTCCGGCCCGTCTGAACCGGCCCGCGGTGGCAGCGAGTGGCGACCACGGCGCTCTTCTCAGGAACTTCTCAGCCGTTGGGGTGGGAACCAGCAGCTCAGAGCGGTTTATCGACCGCGGGAACGGGAACTTTCTCTAAGTCGGGTCCGTTGAACGGAATGAGACACCACCGACAGGAGGCAAGTCATGACAAGCCCCGCCACCACTCGTTTGCGCCCCAGTGAGGCCGATATCGACGCCCAGAGCCCCGCAGCCGATCTGGTACGCGTGTACCTCAACGGAATCGGACGCACGGCACTGCTCACGGCGGCCGACGAGGTCGAGCTGGCCAAGCGCATCGAGGCGGGCCTGTATGCCCAGAACCTGCTATCGACCGGTAAGCGGTTGACGGCGGCTCGCAAGCGTGATCTGGCGATCCTGGTCCGCGAGGGCTCCGCCGCCCGCTCGCACCTGCTCGAGGCCAACCTGCGTCTGGTCGTATCCCTGGCCAAGCGCTACACCGGTCGCGGCATGCCGCTGCTGGACCTGATCCAGGAGGGCAACCTCGGGCTGATCCGCGCGATGGAGAAGTTCGACTACGCCAAGGGCTTCAAGTTCTCCACCTATGCCACCTGGTGGATCCGTCAGGCCATCACCCGCGGCATGGCCGATCAGAGCCGCACCATCCGGCTGCCCGTGCACCTGGTCGAACAGGTGAACAAGCTCGCCAGGATCAAGCGTGAACTGCATCAGCAGCTGGGCCGCGAGGCCACCGACGCCGAACTCGCCAACGAGTCGGGCATCCCGGTGGAGAAGATCGCCGACCTGCTCGACCACAGCCGCGACCCGGTGAGCCTGGACATGCCCGTCGGCAACGACGAGGAAGCCCCGCTCGGCGACTTCATCGAGGACTCCGAGGCCACCTCCGCCGAGAGCGCGGTCATCGCGGGCCTGCTGCACCACGACGTGCGCAGCGTCCTCGCCACCCTCGACGAGCGCGAACAGCAGGTCATTCGCCTGCGCTTCGGTCTCGACGACGGCCAGCCGCGCACCCTGGACCAGATCGGCAAGCTGTTCGGCCTGTCCCGTGAGCGGGTCCGCCAGATCGAGCGCGAGGTCATGTCCAAGCTACGCAAGGGCGACCGCGCCGACCGCTTGCGCGCCTACGCCAGCTGATCCCAAATCTCGACGGCCCCCCGGGGTCGTCTGCCGAAACGCCGACCGGCGACCGCGAACCCCTCCCCTCCGGGTCGCGAGCCGGTCGGCGTTGTTCGTTCACCCGCACCTCAGGCCAATCGGCGGGGGCCGGTGTCGAAGCGGCTGGGTTCGGGGCCGATGCGGGCGCGGGCGTAGATGATCTCCGCCGATGCCGGGGCGGCCAGCACGGGGTCACAGGAGAGTTCGCGCATCTGGGGGATGTCGTCGAACAGGGCCGAAATGCGTTGGGCCAGTTCGGCGAGGGCTGCCTTGTCGACGCCCGCTCTGCCCGGTCCGTCCGACAGCAGCGGTGCCGCGCGTGGTGCGTCGATGAGTGCGGTCGCTTCGTCCTGGGTCAGCGGTAGAGCGCGGTAGGCACGGTCGCCGAGCAGGTCGATGATCATGCCGGAAAGGCCGAATTGGATGACCGACCCGAACGAGGGGTCATCGGTGACGCGCAGCACGCAGCCGACTCCCTTGGTCGCCATCCTCTGCACGTGCAGAAGTGGATCGCCGCAGATCTCCACCAGGTCGGTGTAGGCCTGACGGACCGCGTCCGGTCCCCACAGGTCCAAGCGCACCCCGATCAGATCCGGTCGGCGCCGCCACAGCTCCCCGGTCGCCTTGGCCGCGACCGGATAGGCCAGTTCCTCGGCCGCGGCGACCGCCTGTTCGGCATCGCGCACCGCCCGGAACTCGACCACGTCGATCCCGTAGCACCCGAGCAGCAGCACCGCCTCCTCATCGGTGAGCCACCGGCCGCCCGATTCCGCCAACCAGCCCTCCACCAGGGCCGCCGCGGCCGCGGTGTCGATCCCGGGCGGGCGCACCACCGGCGAGATGGGCCGGTCCCGCCAGCGCGCGTACCGGTCGACCCTGGCCAGCGCACGCGCGGCCCGCTCCGGGTCCGGATAGGACGGGATGGATCCGCGCGCGGGTGCGCCCGCGGTGGTACGCACCGCCAGCTGTCGCGGAATGCCCGATTCGGCGACGAACGTGGTGAGCACCGGCTTGCCCGGCGCCGCCGCTGCGGCCGCCCGCAAGGCATCCCCGAAGCCCTCCATCGGCACCGGAACCGGCGGCGCGACCACGACGATCACCGCGTCGACCTCCTCGCTGCGTAGCGCAGCGAGGACCGCTTCCCTGAAGTCGGCCGGCGTGGCATCCGGTCCGAGGTCCACCGGCCCGTCCACACCGACGACGCCCCGCTCGATGGGCCCGGCAATGTCGGCATCGTGCTCGCGAGGTTCGACGCTGTCCGCACCACGGCCCACGCGCCGAGAACTTCGCACGCCCCAGCCGGTCCAGCCGACACGATCCGCACCCTGCTCCGCACGATCGGAATCCCGTGCGGTCCGCCGCACACGATCTGCTCCCCGCCCGGCGCCTCCACGATCTGCGCCCCGGCCGACTCGCCCTGCTCGGTCCGCATCTCGCTCGGCCGCTGCTGCCGAATCCCGGTCGATCCGCAGAGTTCTGTCCGCACCTCGCTCGGCCGAGACCGCACGACCCGAATCCCGCTCGGTCGGCTGGGCGCTGTCCGCGACCCGCCCCTCGGACCGAGCGCTCTGCACGCCGGTCGGGCGGGCGCTGTGTACGCCGTGTTCGGTCGGGCGGGCGCCGGGACCCCGGTCGACAGCCGTCACGGGCCGGTACACGTGCAGACCTTCGCCGCGGGCGGCGTCGATAGCCAGCCAGTTCAGCGCGGCGCTGTTGCCGACCACGGCGACCCGGGGGCCCTTCGGAAGCGGCTGACAGGCCAGCAGGGCGGCGCAGTCGAACAGTTCGGAGATGGAGTCGACCTGGATGATTCCGGCCTGGCCGAAGAGGTCACGGACCACCGTGCGGTCCATGTCCGCACCTGCCGCGAGGCGCCCACTGCTCACCGCGACGATCGGTTTGCCGCGTGCCACCCGGCGCGCCAGCCGGGAGAACTTGCGCGGATTACCGAAGCTCTCCAGGTACAGCAGGATCACCTCGGTGTCAGCGGCGGTGTCCCAGTACTGGAGCAGATCGTTGCCAGAGACATCGGCTCGATTGCCTGCCGAGACGAACGTCGACAGACCGAGGTTGCGGGCCGCGGCCTCGCCGAGAATCGCCGCTCCGAGCGGGCCGGACTGGCAGAAGAAGCCGATCCGCCCGCGCTCGGGGAGAACGGGGGCCAGGGTGGCGTTCAGGCCCACCGCCGGGTCGGTATTGGCGATGCCGAGCGCGCTGGGCCCGACCACCCGCATGCCGTGTCCACGTGCCGCGGCGACCAGGTCGTGCTCGGCGGCCAACCCGGCCGCCCCGGTCTCGCCGAAGCCCGCGGTCAGCACGACCAGGCCCTTGACTCCCTTGGCCATGCAATCGTCGAGAACCGCCCCGATCGCGGCAGGCGGCACCGCCACCACCGCCAGGTCCACCTCGTCGGGGATCTCGCGCACCGTGGCGTAAGCGCGCACGCCGCGCACCGAACGCCGGTGCAGATTCACCGGGAACACCGGCCCGCTGAAACCGCCGGCGAGCAGATTCGCGAGCACGGCACCGCCGACCCGGGTCTGCTCCGGTGACGCGCCGATCACCGCGACCGAACCGGGTGCGAGCAGATTTCCGACGCTGCGCGCCTCCGAGGCCGCCTCCCGCGAATCCCGCACGGTGCGCAGCGCTTCGGTGGGGTCGATGGCGAATTCGAGGTGCACTTCGGAACCGTCGCGACTGCGCTGCAGTTGGTAGCCCGCCTCACGGAAGACCGTGATCATGGCCTCGTTCTCGGCCAGTACCTCGGCGACGAACGCGACCACTTCGTTCTCGGCGGCGGCACCGGCCAGATGCTCGAGCAGCACCGAACCGAGCCCGCGGCCCTGGTGCTCGTCGGCGATCACGAAGGCCACCTCGGCCGCGCGTGGGCCCGGCCGGGCGAGCAGCTCGTAGCGGGCAACGCCGATGATGGACGTGCCGAGTACCGCGACGAGACCGACCCGATCGCGGTAGTCGACGTGGGTGGTGCGGTACATGTCCTTCGGCGAGATCTGTGGGTACGGACCGAAATAGCGCAGATACCGGGTGCGATCGGACAGACCCGTGTGAAAGGCGGCGAGCGCGTCGGCATCGGTGGGCACGATCGGGCGTAGCTGGACCACACCGCCGTCGGCGGCGAGTACATCGCCGTACCAGTGTTGCGGTGGCGCAGGCGGATTCGCGGGCGTGTCGGAGGTATCGGGCAGCAGTGGGTCAGTCACGGGGGTCCTCCGGGTCGAGCCCGAGCAGACCGAAACTCGCCCGCCGGGTGGCCGTGATAGCGGTGTCGACCGCTCGCTGGGCGCGGATCTGGCCCGCGTCGCCGATCTCGGGTGTGCCGCCGGGGCCGTCCCAGGCCCGGTAGGCGGTGTCGCCGCCGTCGCTCATGGTCGTCGGTGGTTGCACGCGCGGCGCGGATGCTCGCACCTGTTCGATCCAGTCGGCGGGCACCGGCGTTTCAGGGGCCAGCGGCCGGTCGAGTGCCGCGGCGAGCAGGTGGGTCCAGGCGCGCGGCACCACCCGCACCACGCCGTATCCGCCGCCCCCGATGGCCAGCCAGCGCCCTTCGGCGTATTCGTCGGCCAGGTCCCGCATCGCGAGAAACGCCGCGCGCTGGCCGTCGACGGTGAGTTCCAGATCAGCGAGTGGATCCTCGCGGTGGGTGTCGACACCGCACTGGCTGATGATGATCTGCGGCCGGAAAGCGGCCACCGCGCCGGGTACCACCGCGTGAAATCCCCTCAGCCACTGCGCGTCCCGCGTGCCGGGCAGCAGCGGCAGGTTGATCGAGGTGCCTTCGGCCGCCCCGACACCGGTCTCCTCGGGCCAGCCGGTATTGGGCCACAGCGTGGCCGGATGCTGGTGCAGCGAGACCGTGAGCACGCGCGGATCGGCATAGAACGCCCGCTGCACACCGTCGCCGTGGTGGACATCGACATCGAGGTAGGCGATGCGGTCGAAGCCGTGGTCGAGCAGCCACGAGATGGCGATCGCGGCATCGTTGTAGACGCAGAACCCCGCCGCCGAATCCGGCATGGCGTGGTGCATTCCGCCGCCGATGCTCACCGCGCGCCGAGTCCGGCCCGCCGCGATCTCGCGGGCGGCGGCGAGCGTGCCGCCGACGATCACCGACGCCGCCTCGTGCATGTGGGGGAACACCGGATTGTCGGCGGTTCCGAGCCCGTAGGCGGCGTCCTCGGGCGTCGGCGGTCCCTGCCCGGCCCGGCGCACCGCCTCGATGTAGGAGCTGCTGTGGACCCGCATCAGGTCGGATCGGGTGGCCGCGTCGGGTGCCAGCGGCTCGACACCATCGAGAAGACCTAGGCTTTGGGCCAGCGACATAGTGTATTGCAGGCGCGCCGGCTTCATCGGGTGCTCCGGACTCCAGGTGTAACCGAGGAATCGCTCGGTCCATACGACGGTCCCTGCGTGTTCGCTGCGCGGCGACGTGACCATGCTCGCCACGCTAGCCGGAAGCAGCGGCCCCCGTGCAGCGTTGACATGCAGTAGAAATAGGGCCGCTGGTCCGACGGGCGGGCCGGGGTTCGCGCGTGGGTAGAATTCGTGCTGACGAAGGGGTATCAGGTGAAGGATCTGGTCGACACCACGGAGATGTATCTCCGTACCATCTACGACCTCGAGGAAGAGGGCGTGGTGCCCTTGCGGGCGCGTATCGCCGAACGCCTCGAGCAGAGTGGTCCGACGGTGAGCCAGACGGTCGCGCGGATGGAGCGCGACGGCCTGCTGCTCGTCGCCGGCGACCGCCATCTCGAACTCACCGACAAGGGCCGGTCCATGGCCGTGTCGGTGATGCGCAAGCACCGGCTGGCCGAGCGGTTGCTGGTCGACATCATCGGATTGGACTGGGAGAACGTGCACGCCGAGGCGTGTCGCTGGGAGCACGTGATGAGCGAGGAGGTGGAGCGGCGCCTGATCGAGGTGCTCAACCACCCGACCACCTCGCCCTACGGCAACCCGATTCCCGGCCTGGACGAACTCGGCCTCAGCGACGCTCCCGCCCCCGAGGAGAAGCTGGTCCGGCTTTCCGATCTGCCCAACGGCGCGCTGCACGCGGTGGTCGTGCGCAGGCTGGCCGAGCACATCCAGACCGACCCCGAGGTCATCGGGCGGTTGCGTGAGGCGGGCGTGGTGCCCGACGCACGCGTTACCGTGGAGACCAAACCGGGTGCGGTATTGATCACGGTGCCGGGTCACAACGGTTTCGAACTGTCCGAAGAGATGGCGCATGCCGTCCAGGTGAGGCTGGTCTGATTCGTGAAACTCCTTGTCACCGGCGGCGCCGGCTATGTGGGTGGCGGCTGCGCCGCAGTGCTGCTCGAAGAGGGCCACGAGGTCGTCGTCGTCGACGACCTCTCGACCGGTAACGCCGACGGCGTCCCGGCCGGTGCCCGATTCGTCGACGGCGATATCGCCGTCGCCGCCCCCGAACTGCTGCGTGCCGAATCCTTCGACGGCGTCCTGCATTTCGCGGCACAGTCGCTGGTCGGCGAGTCGGTGGAGCAGCCGGAGAAGTACTGGCACGGCAATGTCGTGAAGACGCTGACGCTGCTCGAGGCGATCCGGGAGACCGGCACGCCGCGCCTGGTGTTCTCCTCCACGGCCGCGGTGTACGGCGAGCCCGAGCAGGTCCCGATCACCGAGGACTCGCCCACTCGCCCCACCAATCCCTACGGTGCGAGCAAGCTGGCCATCGATCACGCCATCACCTCCTATGCGGCGGCGCACGATCTGGCCGCGACCAGCCTGCGGTACTTCAACGTGGCAGGCGCGTATGCCGGGCTCGGCGAGAACCGGGTCGTGGAAACACATCTGATCCCCCTCGTGTTGCAGGTGGCACTGGGTCACCGCAAGGCCATTTCGGTGTACGGCACCGACTGGCCGACGCCGGACGGTACGTGTGTGCGCGACTACATCCACATCCGCGATCTGGCGCAGGCACACCTGCTCGCGCTGTCGTCGTCGCAGCCGGGCACACACCGGATCTGCAACCTCGGTTCGGGCACCGGTTTCTCGGTGCGCGAAGTGATCTCGGCGTGCGAGCGGGTCACCGGCCTGCCGATCGAGACGATCGACGCACCGCGGCGCGCGGGCGATCCGGCCGTATTGATCGCCTCCAGTGACCGCGCGGTCGCCGAACTGGGCTGGCAACCAGAGCACAATGACCTCGACGAGATCGTCTCCGACGCTTGGGATTTCCTGCGCTCCCTCGGCACGAAAGCCCACAGCGCTCGCTGAAACGCCCGCCTCACGGTGCGATCGGGCCGATGTCGACCCCGAGATCGGCGGCGATCTGGTGACCGCAATGCGCGAGTCTGCGTAGCCGTTCGGGCCGCAATCCGGTCTGCAGCGACGTCTCCAGCAGTGCCGCCATCGCGTGCTCGGCGTCGGCCTCGACGGCGGCGGCGATAGCGACACCGGCGAACGGTCCGTCGCCGCGCAGGTAGGCGCTGAAACCCAGCAGGGCCGCTGCTTCGGCGCGGTCGGTACCTGGAGTCGCCCGAGCCAGCTGCGCCCACAGCAGCTCGGCGGCTTCGGCGTGATCGCCCAGTGCCAGCCCGTACATGGCGTCGCGGATCGGCCGGTCACGCAGGGTCGCGGCCAGTCGCGCGAGTTCGCGATCGGCCCGCGGTGCGCCGGAGGCGGTGTCGGCGATCTGCCACAGCACCCATTCCAGTGCCCGCCGCTGGTAGGCTGCCGTGTTCCCGGCGCGCGTGGCCGCGGCCAGCCCACCCCGGTACCGCGCGTCCGCCGCCCCGAGCTGGGCACGCACTCGCGCGCTCAGCAGGTCGTCGGGAATCATCAATGCGGTCATCTCGTGGCGGGAACCGCGAATCTGCTTGCCTTCCAGCACATGTGACAGCGCCACGATCGACGATGACGGATCGGCGACCAGGCCGGTCCCGACCGTGCCGAACACGCTGCTGTAGCGCTCGCCCACCGCGATCGCGGGCACCGACCAGGCACCGCGCACCGCGATACCGTCCTCGGCGAGCACGTCGATCAATTCGGCCGCGCGCAAAACTTCCTCGCCCTCGAACTCGGCGCGGTCCTCGACGAAGACGGCGAGCACCCCGGTTGCCTCTTCGCGCAAGCAGATCGATGCCAGGCAGGCGGTGAACTGGTCGAGCAGCCGCATGTCGGTGGCCACGTCGAGGTCGAAGCGCACCACTGCCTCGATTGCCTCGGCCACGCCACCCGCCACCTCGTGCAGAACGGCGACAACGAGGGATCGCTCGGGAACGAAGCCGAGCATCGCGGGCAGGGCGGCGATCAGTTCACCGGGTTCGTCGACCCGCAGTGGTGGGCGTGGCAGTCCGCCGGGATAGCGGGGGGTGGATTCGGCGCAGCCGAGTGCGCGGGGAAACGGCCCGGTGCGCTCGGCCCGGCGGGTGGGATTCGTCGAAGGCGTCATGGCTCCACCGTGCCCGCCGCCTACCGCACACCGGGTGCGCCGAACTGGGCTTTTATCCGCCCTGTGAGTAGCGCCGACACTGTGGAGTAACCCCGGTCCCGGCGATGCGCCGTCGGCGAATCTGTCACCGCCTCGTGGTAGATCCGTCAGCTGCCTCGTACGGAGGCAACGGTTGTCGCGAACATCTCGTCCACAGCGGCCGTATCCGGTTGTCCCGCACCGAAAGTCATCGACGTCACCGTGATTCGCACGTCGCCGATCTGTCCGATCGAGGTCTGCATCGTCTGCGTGAGCCCCACACCACCGACCTCGGGAACCACGGTGCGCCGCAACGCTATCGCATCATCGGTACCGACAGGCACAGCCTGGTCGAGCACGGTTGTGACGGTGGAGCCGGCACCGGCCCGCCGAACCTGGATCTGCCCGCATTCGTGGAGTCGATCGCGCAGCCGGGCCACCGGTTCGGCGCTCCGCGACAATTCGACGGTGAGGGTGGCCCGGCTCGCATCGTCGGTCCCGACCGCCACCGCCGCGGGCTCCCCACCGGGCTCTGCCTCGATCGGCGTGCACTGCGCGGGGCTGACCGATGCGCCCGCCCCCACGCCGTCGAGATCGGCCGCGGCCGCCGTCGCCGCCTGTGCAGGCAGCACCACCGCCGGGTATCGGGCCGGAAACCGCGAAGGTGGCGGCAGTAGTTCGGCCAGCGAACCCTCGACCTGCCGCACCGACACCGCACTCTCGGCGACCGGCGTCCCACTGACACTCTGCGCGCACCCGGTGAGTGCCAACGACACCGCCGCCAACCCCAGCCACCAGCGGCGCAAGGCCGGATCACCCACGCGAATCGGTGTCGTCTGCGCCACGTTCACACCGTCCACTGTGCCCCACCGCGCCGATCGGCCCGGTCGCGCCACGCCGGGCGGGAATGCGCGGCGTGTCCGTGCTGTTGCCTACCAGGACGAGCCGTCCCCGGCCGTGTGCGATGGCACTAGCTCGCGTGGGGGACAATGGAGATCCGCTTCCCCACCCCCGCGAGCGATGGTGGACCGCGCAGGAAGGAGAAACGCGATGGATGACCAGTCGCATATGTACGAACTGGAGTTCCCGGCGCCGCAGTTGTCCTCGGACGACGGTGCGGGCCCCGTACTCGTGCACGGCCTGGAAGGTTTCACCGACGCCGGACACGCCGTGCGCCTGGCGACGACCCATCTGCGCGAGAGCCTCGAATCGGAACTGGTCGCGTCCTTCGATGTCGACGAGCTGCTCGACTACCGCTCACGCCGTCCGCTGATGACGTTCCAGACCGATCATTTCGCCGATTACGCCGAGCCGGAACTGAACCTGTGGGCGCTGCGCGACACCGCGGGCACCCCGTTCCTGCTGCTCTCGGGACTGGAACCAGACCTGCGCTGGGAGAAGTTCACCACCGCGGTGCGGCTGCTTGCCGAACAGCTCGGCGTGCGCCGCACGATCGGCCTTTCGGCGATTCCGATGGCCATCCCGCACACCCGTCCGCTCGGCGTCACCGCGCACTCCTCGGATCGTTCGCTGATCGGCGAGCACCAGCGCTGGCCGGGCGAGTTGCAGGTACCGGGCAGCGCGTCCTCGCTGCTCGAGTACCGGATGGCGCAGCACGGCCACGAATCGCTCGGGTTCTCGGTGCACGTGCCGCACTACCTGGCCCAGACCGATTATCCCGAAGCCGCGCAGACGCTGCTGGAGAATTTCGCCGACAACGCGGGCCTGGACCTGCCGCTCTCGGCGCTGGGCGAGGCGGCCGCGCGCGTGCGCGAGCAGGTCGCCGAGCACATCGCCGGCAACGAGGAGGTGGAGACGGTCGTCACAGCGCTGGAACGCCAGTACGACAGCTTCGTCACCGCCCAGGAACGCCAGTCCAGCCTGCTGGCCGCCGACGGCGAACTGCCCAGCGGTGAGGAGCTCGGCGCGGAGTTCGAGCGCTTCCTGGCCGAGCAAGGTGGTTACGACGACACCTCCGGCGACGGTAAGGACTGACCCACCCGACCCACTAGGCGTACCTCCGCCTTCGCTCCGGCCGTGCGCAGGTCTGACGAGGGCTTCGCCCGCTGCGCAGACTAGGGTGGTCGGAGTGGATCTGACCGACCTGCTGGAAATTCCCGGGACCGACGCCGACGCGCTCTACGAGTCGTTCGCGGCGTGGGCCGCCGAGCAGGGCACATCCCTGTATCCAGCGCAGGACGAGGCGCTGATGGAGTTGGCGTCGGGGTCCAATGTCATTCTGGCGACGCCGACCGGCTCCGGAAAGTCTCTGGTGGCGGTCGGCGCGCACCTGTTCGCGATGGCCAACGGGCAGCGCAGCTATTACACCGCGCCGATCAAGGCCCTGGTCAGTGAGAAGTTCTTCGCGCTGTGTGAGGTGTTCGGCGCGGAGAACGTCGGCATGGTGACCGGTGACGCGGCGGTCAACGCCGACGCCCCGATCATCTGCGCCACCGCGGAGATCCTGGCCAACCTGGCGTTGCGCGAGGGCGCGGCGGCCGAGGTCGGCCAGATCGTGATGGACGAGTTCCACTTCTACGCCGACCCCGACCGCGGCTGGGCGTGGCAGGTGCCGATCATCGAACTCCCCCGCGCCCAATTCCTGCTGATGTCGGCGACGTTGGGCGAGGTGGACTTCTTCGCCGCCGATCTCGAGACGCGCACCGGCCGCTCGACCACGGTGGTCGCGGGCACCGAACGTCCTGTCCCACTGACGTTCTCGTACGTGCGTACGCCCATCACCGAAACCCTCGAAGAGCTGGTGACCACCCACCAGGCACCGGTCTACGTCGTGCACTTCACCCAGGCCGCCGCCCTCGAACGCGCGCAGGCACTGACGAGCGTGAACTTCGCCTCCCGTGCCGAGAAGGACGCGATCGCCACCGCCATCGGCGATTTCCGGTTCGCGTCGGGCTTCGGCAAGACGCTCTCGCGCCTGATCCGCCACGGCATCGGCGTGCACCACGCGGGAATGCTGCCCAAATATCGCCGCCTGGTGGAGAAACTCGCCCAGGACGGCCTGCTGAAAGTGGTGTGCGGCACCGATACCCTCGGCGTCGGCATCAACGTCCCGATCCGCACCGTGCTGCTCACCGGCCTCACCAAATACGACGGTGTGCGCACCCGCAGGCTCAAAGCCCGTGAGTTCCACCAGATCGCCGGGCGCGCGGGCCGTGCGGGCTACGACACCATGGGCACCGTGGTGGTGCAGGCACCCGAGCACGAGGTGGAGAACACCCGGCTGATCGCCAAGGCGGGCGACGACCCGAAGAAGCAGCGCAAAGTGGTGCGCCGCAAGCCTCCCGAGGGTTTCGTGTCGTGGAGCGAGGAGACCTTCGACCGGCTCATCGCCGCCCCGCCCGAGCCGATGGTCTCGCGCTTCGCGGTGACGAACTCGATGCTGCTCAACGTGATCGCGCGCCCCGGCAACTGCTTCTACGCGATGCGTCACCTGCTAGAGGACAACCACGAGCCGCGCCCCGCGCAGCGCAAGCACATCCTGCGCGCCATCCGCCTCTACCGTTCGCTGCGCGATGCCGGTGTGGTGCAACAACTTTCCGAACCCGACGCGAAGGGCCGGATGGCGCGGCTCACCGTCGACCTGCAACGCGACTTCGCCCTCGATCAGCCGCTGTCGCCGTTCGCGCTGGCCGCGTTCGAACTCCTGGATCGCGAAAGCCCCACCTACACCCTCGATGTGGTCTCCCTGATCGAGGCGACCCTCGAGGACCCGCGCCAACTGCTGATGGCCCAGCAGCACAAGGCCCGTGGCGCCGCCGTCGCCGAGATGAAGGCCGACGGCATCGAATACGAAGAGCGGATGGAGCTGCTCGAAGAGGTCACCTGGCCCAAGCCCCTGTCCGAGCTGATCGACCCCGCGTTCGAGACCTACCGGGCCGGTCATCCCTGGGTGTCGGAATTCGCGCCGTCGCCGAAGTCGGTGGTGCGCGACATGATCGAGCGCGCGATGACCTTCGCCGAACTGATCTCGCACTACGAACTGACCCGATCCGAGGGCGTCGTGCTTCGCTACCTCGCCGACGCCTACCGTGCCCTGCGCCGCACCGTGCCCGATGCCGCGCGCACCGAGGATCTCGACGATCTCACGGAATGGCTCGGCGAACTGATCCGCCAGGTCGACTCGAGCCTGCTCGACGAGTGGGAACAACTCACCAACCCGGGCGCCGAGAACGACGCCCAGCAGATCGCCTTCGGCGCCGAAACGGTGCGCCCGATCACCGCCAACGAACGCGCCTTCCGGATCATGGTCCGCAACGCCATGTTCCGCCGCGTGGAGCTGGCGTCGCGTCGCCGCTGGTACGAACTCGACGAGCTGGGCACCGGCCCCGACTGGGCCGAGGACTTCGCCCCCTATTTCGACGAGTACGACACGATCGGTACCGGTCCCGACGCGCGCGGCCCGCAGCTGTTCGCAGTGGAGCAGCGGCCCGGTTTCTGGCATGTGCGCCAGGTGATCGACGACCCGGCCGGCGATCACGGCTGGGCGCTGACGGCGATCGTGGATCTCGAGGAGTCCGACGCCGCGGGCGAGGTCGTGTTCGACGAGGTCACAGTCATAGCAGGCTGAGTAATACCAGCTGCCTATGACCAATATGACGAATGTTTGACGGATTCGTTGTTGGGTAGGCGCCGCTGATAGTCTCTCCCGGCCGCCGAGGAGAAAGTTCACCGTTGCCCGAATCCCCGTACCTTGTCATCGACCCTGAGCGGGTACGTGCCAATTACCGAACCCTCGACGCCGCCGTCTCCGCGGGCACCCGGATCAGGTACGCGGTCAAGGCGGCACCGGTGGCCGAACTGATCGCCCTGCTCGACGACGAGGGCGCCGAATTCGACGTCGCCAGCATCGGCGAGATCGACCAGTGCCTCGAGCTCGGCGTCGCCCCCGAGCGGCTCTGCTACGGCAACCCGATCAAGAAGAGCGCCCACATCGCGCGCGCCTTCGCCCTCGGCGTGCGCCGCTACGCCTTCGACACCGAAGACGACCTCGACCGCATCGCCGAGCACGCGCCCGGCTCCGAGGTCGAGTGCCGCTTCCTGTCCTCGGCGCCCGAATCACGGACACCGTTCGGCACCAAGTTCGGGTGCTCGACCGCCGAAGCCCTGCGACTGCTGGTGCGCGCCCATGATCTGGGCCTGACGGTCGGCGGCCCCTATTTCCACGTCGGCTCCCAGCAGCTCGACCCCGCCGCCTGGCGGATCGGCATCGAGCAGGCCGGTGAGATCGTCAAGGCGCTGGCGGACAAGAACATTCACGTCACGGCGGTCAATGTGGGCGGCGGTCTGCCGATCTCCTACGCCGAGCAAGCCCCCGAACTCGACGCGATCGCGGCCGCCATTTCGAGCGCCGCCGCCGAGTTCCTGCCCGCGGCCACCGGCCTGATCGTGGAACCCGGCCGTGCGCTGGTGGGTAACGCGGGCACCATTCACGCCGAGGTCGTCGGCGTGCGTTTCGCGCCGGACGGCCGGCGCTGGGTGTATCTCGACATCGGCCGATACAACGGTATGGCCGAGACTGAGAACGAGTACATCGCCTACCGTTTCGTCACCGATCGCGACGGCGATCCGGTCGGGGAGGCGGTGGTCGCGGGTCCGACCTGCGACGGCGACGATGTACTGTATCAACGCACGAAGGTCCTTCTGCCGACCACGTTGCGAGCCGGTGACCGGATTCAGATCCTGCACACCGGCGCCTATACCGCGAGTTACTCGTCGGTGTCCTTCAATGGTTTTCCGCCCTTGACCGTTCATGTCTCGGGCGCTGAGCGAGAGTGAGTTTGCCCATGACGGCGGAATTCACCGGCTGGCACGTGCTGGCCGAGTTCGGTGGCGTCGACACAGACCTGTGTGACGATCTCGAACGACTCGAATCGGCGTTGCGTGAGTCTTTGATCGCGGCGGGCGTCACCATCTGCGAAGTCGTACATAAAAAGTTCGATCCGCAGGGGGTGACCGTCCTCGCGCTGTTGTCGGAGTCTCACGCCTCGATTCACACTTATCCGGAGTCCGGCGACATCTTCGTCGACGTCTTCACCTGCGGCAGCATCGGCGCGGGCGCGACGAAAGCAGTCGAACTGCTCCGAGACAAGTTGTCCCCCACCACTGTTCGGATGCAGGTGGTCCAGCGTGGCCACGGCGCCGAGAAGATCTACGAACCGGTGGGCGACGGCCTGACCCGGATCTGGGATCTGCACGAGGTGATCGTCGATACCAACACCCCGTTCCAGCACATGGTGATCGCGCGGACCGATCAGGGGATCTCCCTGTTCTCCGACGACGATCGCCAGTCCACCGAGTTCTCCCAGGTCACCTACCACGAGGCCATGATGGTCCCGGCGTTCGTGCTGGCGGAGAAGCTCGATCGGGTGCTGATCATCGGTTCGGGTGAGGGTGTGGCCTCGCAGATGTCGGTGGCGGCCGGGGCGACCCTGGTCGACCATGTCGATATCGATCAGCGCGAAGTGGAGCTGTGCGCCGAGCACCTGCCCTACGGCTACACCACCGCCGAGCTCACCGCCGCCGTGGCGCACGAGGGCCCGATCCACGTGCACTACGCCGACGGCTGGGATTTCCTGGCCAAGGCCCAGGAAGCCGGCACCCGCTACGACGTGATCGTCATCGATCTGCCCGACGAGCGCGTCGAGGATGCCCAGCACAACCGCCTCTACGAGGCGGAGTTCCTGTCCCGATGTAAGGCATTGCTCGCCCCCGGCGGCGTGCTGTCGGCCCAGGCCGGTTGCGCGACCATGTGGCGCAACGAAACGCTGAAGCGTTCGTGGGGCCGTTTCCACGAGCAGTTCGCCACCGTGGTCCCCTACGGCAGCGACGAGCACGAGTGGACCTTCCTGTTCGGCCTGAACGAGAAGATCGACGACCCGGTCCGCGGCATGCGCGACCGCCTCGCCCTGCTCCCCTACCGCGCCGAAACCATCGACGCGCGGGCACTGGAGCGCGGCGCGATCGAGCCGTACGCCCTGCGCGACCGGTAGGAATCTGCACCGACAGCGGGCCCGGACGCCTTATGCGTCACGGCCCGCAGTCAAGGGTACGGCGAAAACGGCACCGGGGCGCGCCCCGACTTGGCACCATGCCAAGACCCATTTACCAAACAAACCAATACGCCCATGAAAACGAC